>CALRLN020000131.1:0-11416 GCA_943368675.1 Chitinophaga pinensis
TTCTATCTGCCTTATCGGGTTTCTGATATGCTGTATCGGGGTATATTTTCTGAAAGACCGGATGATAGATGCCAAAGGGAAAACCGACTTGCTGGCCTCTAATTTCTACTTTCTTTTACCTATAACACTGGCCACTGTTCTCTTTAATTTATTCGACAATTACGCCAAAAACCTGTATGAAACCGTAACAGGCACTTTCCTCTCTCAGTTTCTGCAACGTTTTCTGATTCTCTCGTCATTGTTTCTGGTGGTTTTCAATGTGCTTGATTTCTCTCAATATATCTGGGTATGGGTTCTGGCTGTATCGTTTTATGTAGTGCCTATGATATGGAAATCAACACAATTGGAGGGGTTTTCTTTAAAGCCCGATTTCTCGGTCATGACTCCGTGGTTTACCAAACAATTTGCCACTTATAGTTTCCTGACGATCCTGACTGGTTTTTCGTCGATGATTATTTTGTATATCGACAAAATTATGCTTGCCGAACTGACAACTCTTGATGAAACTGGGATATACAGTACAGCAGCTTTTTTTGGTAGTGTAATGGGTATGTCTCTGGTTGCCCTCAACAAGGCCTCGGCACCTATCATTGTTGATTCATTTGCAGCTAATGACCTGAAAAACATTGAAATCATTTACAGAAAAAGCTGTACTACCTCGCTCATTGTGGGGTGCTGGATTTTCCTGGGTATCTATCTCAATATTGATAACCTTTTTGTTTTTCTGCCACCAGATTATGAAAATGGCAAATATGTAATTATTATTCTGAGCCTGGGAAAATTATTTGATCTGGCCACTGGCCTGAATGGTACCATACTGGCCTTATCGCCTTATTATCGTTATGATACCTACATCATGATCAGCCTGATTGTTTTAACAGTATTCCTGAACTGGTTGCTGATACCAATATACGGTATTAATGGTGCAGCCGTAGCACTTGCACTGGCAACTATCTATTATAATACCATACGTTATGCTTTTCTATGGTGGAAATTAGGAATGCAGCCCTTTACCATCAATATACCCAAAGTGTTGCTGATAATGCTATTGGTTGGCATAGTGGGTATTCTAATACCCACAACCGGGGGCTCTAAATTCAAAACCGTGATCGATATAGGGTATCGTTCCTTAGCCATTACATTGCTTTACGGAATTATTATTTACCGGAGTAACATTTCTCCTGAACTAAACGGAGCTATGAACAATCTTTGGAAAGCAATTGTAAAGTTTGGAAAGAAATAAAAAATCCCACAGATTTTAAACCTGCGGGATTTCCATTCTACTTTGCTGTTAACGAATAAATCTTACCGGCACCATAATCGAGTATATACAGCTCACCATTGGCATCTTCGCCAAAAGCAGAAATACTGTTCACATTGCTGATTTTATCGCCACTATTAGTAGCCTTCGTACCATCATAATTCAAGGCCCATATTTTGCCGCTTACATAATCACCAAAAATATACTTGCCTATCAGATTAGTCAGTTTCTTTCCTCTGTATACTACGCCCCCGGTTACCGATCGGCCATCACTACCCTGGTCATAAGCCCATACTGGCGCAACCAGGCTTGTCTGGTTACAATTGCCCGAGGCATCAAAGCAATCATTTCCTTCTTTAATTTTCCAGCCATAGTTTCCACCTTTGGTTATGATGTCAATCTCCTCAACTTCATTCTGGCCAACATCCCCAGCCCATAATCTGTTTGTCGTAGCATCAAAGCTGAACCTCCAGGGGTTACGCAAGCCATAAGCGTAAATCTCAGGCATAAAGCCCTCTGTATTATTGGCATAAGGGTTATCAGCAGGAATCCCATAATTGTCCCTATCTGTTTTATTCACATCTATCCTGAGAATTTTACCTAGCAGATTCTTACGATTCTGCGCATTGTTTTGCGGGTCTCCCCCGCTTCCGCCATCACCGGTTGCAATGTATAAGTAGCCATCTGAACCAAAAGCCATTTTGCCTCCTTTGTGATTAGTATAAGGCTGATCAAAAGTCAACAGAATTTTTTCACTTGCGGCATCGGCCGCCTGCGCCCCTTTTGGTGCCGTAAATCTTGAAATAACTGTCTGACGAGTAGGGGAATTACGATTATAATTCACGTAAAAAAAGCCATTATTTTCAAAATCCGGATGAAAAGCAAGTCCCAAAAGACCCATTTCACCGCCTGCATCTACACGTGCGTCAATATCTAAAAATACCTGCGCCTGGGCTACTGAAGAAACATTGTCAAACACACGAATAACCCCCTTCTGCTCAATTACATATACTTTATTGGTCCCATCTGCGGCATGAGTAAATTCAACCGGATTTGTAAAAGTTAAAGCCGGAAACGCGTTTACTGCATTATACTCGCCTGCTACCGGATTCGACGTTGAATCGTCCGGCTTATCAATCGGGTCTGAACTGGAGTCACAACTAAAGCCCCAGAGAGCGCTAAAAGCTGAAATTGAGATAAGAATGATTACTTTTTTCATATAATGTTATGCATTTTAAAAATAACGACCGAAACAGCCGATTAATTTAGACCATACCTAAAATATACGAAAATAGTATGCCAGCTTATCGTTAATAAATTAAAACTGTTCCAATTCCTTCGATAATTCCTCCAATTCCTTTAAATCTTCCTTGAACCCATCGCTTTTACGATTTTTAAAAGCACCTAGTTTAAAAGCCAGATAATAAACTATCAGACAGACTCCTATCGGGATAAGTGTATCAATAAGGGCGGCATTGAGGCCTTTTTTTTCCAGTTTGTTAGGCAGAAATGAGAGTGTGGTCAAACAACCTGATGTCAGCATCAATATGCCAAACCATCCTTCAAGTTTCTTATTTTTCTCATATTCCTTGATTACATTATTCAGAAAGGCCCCTAAAGTAGTGCTGTTCATGTCAACATTCACAATAGCATTACTTCTATAAATAGCTACCAGCGCCATAATAATACCAATGGACAGAAACACATAAGGCACAAACTGGATTTTATAAATGAAGTCAAAAGGGTTACCCATAAAGATAGCACCAAGAACCACCAGTTCAAAAACCATCAGGGCAAAAAACCATTTATTTTCACGCTTTATTTGTGCTATCCTTGATTTTGACTTTTCTCTGACCATCCCCACAATCAGTTTTTCAGTTAGCATTTGAGAAGTCTGTAACTTCTGATCATATACTCTCCATGCCGATTTTAATTCTTCCAGATTCATATTCCGTTTGATTTAATGATTTTTTCTAATTTGATTTTAATTCGGTTGATTCTTACCCCAACGTTTGAATGCGTAATACCGATAATTTCGGCTATTTCATCATAGCTTTTATCTTCCAGATAAAGCATAATAATAGCTTTTTCGATTTCAGATAGTTGCTCAATAGCCTTTTGTAATAAACTTAAATCGTCCTTTTCGGATTGGTATAGGTTCATATCAGGTATCTGCAATTCATTGGTTGAAATACTGCTTCTTTCCGGCTTCCGGCTTTCTTTTCTGAAATTAGAAATAGCGGTGTTCAGCGCAACTCTATACAGCCACGTGGTGCTTAGAGCTTCTTTTCTGAAATTGGGGTAAGAGACCCATAACTGCAAAACTATCTCCTGAAAAAGGTCTTTTTTATCATCATCATTATGACAATACAAATTGCATACTTTGTATATGAGGCCCCGATTTGTATTAATCAATTGAATAAAATCCTTTTCCATTCGCTATTGCATTTATTTAAACAATTAGTCGCATGACTGCCCGAAAACTTACATTGCATCAAATATTTTTTTATCAGAGTCAGTATTACCCTTGCTAAAGATATGGTAAAATTTTACTTAATTCGCATTCGGTTCTTAACTATAAAGCCCTCTTTTCTTGAAAATTCTCCTGATAAATACCGACGATAGTATGGGCGGAGCAGCCATTGCCTGTTTAAGGTTATTGTCAGTATTAGAAAATGAAAAAGATATTGAAGCCACCCTTCTGGTGCAGGAAAAGAAAGGTAAGCGGCCTGATGTTGAGGCCATTGCTCAGACCTGGCTGGAAAAGAAAAGAGCCTTTGGACGTTTTGTGGCTGAGCGGCTATATTTCCGGTTATACGAGAAAAGCAAAGAAGTCCGTTTTGCTTTTTCTCCTGCCAATACAGGTATTGATATTTCTCAACACCCTTTAGTACAGGAAGCCGATATTCTGCATTTGCATTGGGTCAATTTTGGGTTTATTTCTATCGAAGCGCTCAAAAAACTATTCAACCTCGGCAAGCCTATCGTCTGGACATTACATGATATGTGGGCATTTACGGGGGGGTGTCACCATAGTGGCGACTGCGAAAATTATCAGGAACATTGCGGCAACTGCCTGCCTTATCTGCGCAGCCCATCACCCAATGATTTATCTGCAAAAGTTTGGCAACTAAAGAATGAGATTTTTGGTAACTCCACCCAACTTCCCCCTGTTCAGATCATTGGCTGTAGTCAATGGTTAGCCAATAGAGCCAAAAAAAGTAGTTTATTTAAAAGCCTGCCAATTATGGCAATTCCGAATCCTTTAGATGTAAGCATCTTCATACCAACAGCCAAAACAGAAGCACGGGTAAAATTAAATCTGCCTACAAATAAGAAGCTGATATTATTTGCTGCTGCCAAAGTTACTGTTATCTGGAAAGGCTTTAGCTATTTTCAGGCTGCTTTAAGCATTCTGAAAGAACAAATCAGTAATCCTCAGGAGATTGAATTAGTGATTTTAGGAGAAAGTGATGAGAGTATTAACCAGACTTTGCCATTCAAAACTCATGCTTTAGGACGAATAGCAGATGTAGAGAAAATTGCTTTGATTTATTCAGCGGCCGATGTCTTTACCATTCCGTCTATTCAGGAAAACCTGCCTAACACGATTATGGAAGCAATGGCTTGTGGCACTCCGTCAGTCGGTTTTGAAGTAGGTGGGATACCCGAAATGATTGAACACCAGCAAACCGGATTTTTAGCTACTTACAAATCGGCTGAAAACTTTGCAGCCGGAATTAAATGGGTGCTATTTGAGGCGGATGCAGCAGCATTAGCTAAAAATACGAGGACAAAGGTTTTAGAGAATTACTCGCAGGAAGTCGTAAAAGAGCAGTATCTGAGGGTTTATAAAAGTTTTATTGTATAACGTTTTCTATGGTAGTACTTATGCCAAATCCCTCACATCCTCATAAGCATCAACAACCATCGTTTGTAGTTCCCCTATCAATTGTTGTGCGTTGTTTCTTTTCTGGTGCATCTCACCTATTGTAAGCTTTGCCAAAAAGCTTTTTATCTGCCTGTCTATCTGCTCATTTTCTTCTATCAACCAGGCAGCCTTATAAAGCAAAGCCCATGTATCAGCTTCTTTATTGCCACAAAACAACATACTGGCCCCTGCACAGATAGAACTCACTGCCTTTGAAGGTACTGCAATATGTGTCCATTCCTGTAATAAACTCACAAGGTGAATGTCAATAAAATGAAGCTGGCTGCGGGGTACACTTTTTAGAATCGTAATACCCTCACGGTTTTCAGCGTAGGTTAATACTTTCTCCGCCTTTTCGCCGTAAACTGCTAAAATTAAATGGTGTTTACTTGATTCAAGATTGTTAATAAATCTTAGTAAAAACTCATCAGAATGCGCCTGTCCCAGATTACCGCAATACCCAAAGTATATTTTCCCGTCAGCCTTTTTCCACTCTGGCACATTCAGGTCATTTTCCTGATGAAACAATACCCCGCAAGGAA
This sequence comes from Chitinophaga pinensis, assembly GCA_943368675.1. GTDB lineage: Bacteria > Bacteroidota > Bacteroidia > Cytophagales > Spirosomataceae > Emticicia. Next base: position 5,735 of record CALRLN020000131.1, read on the forward strand.
GAATAGTGGTCGGTATTTCGTGTTTATAGCTTTGCTTAACAAAAGCTGCCTGATTAGGTCCGAGGGCAATTAAGTGCTTTGGAGCAATTCTATAAGTTTGTTTAAGAATCCACTGATAAATAAAATTGGAAGACTTAACCGTTCCGGCAGCAGCAAAACCTTCCGGAAACAAATCCATCGACCACAATACCCAGTCTTTCAGAAACCATCTGGCCCAGAATGGCAACAATGGCGGGCTTGTCATAACTATTACTTTACCCTTTTTCAATCTTCTGGCTTTCAAAACCAGAAAAAGTCCGTCTAATGTGCCTGAAACCAATTTCAATAAGCCGTTTTTGCCTTCGTAGATGGTTTTAACAGAGTGGAGAATACCAATTGGCTGACGTATCTGCCCACCACCATCATATGTCCGGTCTATATGCACTATATGCACCTCTGCCTGATATTTTTCTATCAGATATTTAGCCATATCCCAGGCCGATTCTCCCGTAATACCGGGATTTGGCGGATAATGGCGGTTAATAATCGTGAGAACCGGAGGTCTTTTTTCAGAATTATCAGACATATTAAGGCTGTAGCTTAAAGCCTTACAAAGGTAGGCAAAAATGAAACAGTTTTGACACCTCTTTACCTATTCAGTATTTTCTTTGTCGATGTATTTATAACCGCGCATGATATTATATCTGAACACGAGCCCGAAATTAAAACTAATTCCATTAGTTACCTGTTGGGCTTTATCTATCGTTACTTTATTGACAGAATAATCTATATCTGAGCGAACGAGTCCTTTTGGAGCAATATTCCCTCTGGCAAAAACCACAATGGATAATGAATTGGAGACCCTTCCGTGAAGTTCTACCAGAAACTCAGCCTGTGCCACTCCGCTTTTGCTTAAAAATGCCTCACTTTTCAATCTGAGCGTGTCCGGTGGTCGTTGAGGATTATTTGAAGTTCCGAAAAAGCTACGCTCGCCTATTTTTTTATCTTTGGCATCCGGTGATAATAACACACCTGCGCCCACATGGATAGTTGCATTTTTGGTAATCGGGTCAATAGTCAGAATCTTACGCTTGTAACGGATAGGGATAGTCTGCAAGGCTGTACCGAATCGATAAATATATGGAATAGACCTGCCCGAACTGACCGATTGTATCAGATAACTAGGGTTTTTATAATAGCCTGCCTCAATAGACCATACATCGTTCATGTTATAACCCAACACCACACCCCAGTATAAATCCTTCCCTTTCTGTTTACCTATCAGGCCATCCAGATTATTGATTAAGGTTGATTGATTAACCTCCATCCCGCCTTCCAGACCGAGATATAAATTAATCGATTTACGGTTAAGATTAGGATACACACTATTCTTTACATCACTTCTCTCACTTGGCTTTTTATAGTACTCGTCTTCTTCCTGTCCGAATGTCAGAAATGAATAACCAACAAAAAATAATAAGAGTATAACTGGTTTCATAATTAGTGGAAATGAGTTCAAATTTACAAAAAAACTGAAACTACCTACTGTAATTTCAGATATGCATCCTTGCCTGGCACCGGATAATTCAAACAGAAAGACGCTTAAATATTCAAAATAGTTGTTAGGCTAAATAATATTTTTCATAACCAAAGAAAAAATATAATTATTAGAAGATATTTTAGTATTTAGTAAAAGAATCGTGGTAAAATTTCGTGATGTTAGCGAAAAGAAAATTTATATTTGTCGTGTGAAAATCCTCTAACCCCAAAAAAGATTGAGCTAAAAAAGAATGAGTAAATTTACTCATTTGCTCAGGTTTATTACTCACTCTCTATCTATCAATGATGAAAACATTAGATACTTATGATTTCTCAGGCAAAAAGGCCCTCATTAGAGTTGACTTCAATGTCCCTCTGAATGAAAAATATGAAATCACTGACGACACTCGTATTACTGCAACTATACCAACCATTAAGAAGATTCTTAAAGATGGTGGTGCCTGTATCCTGATGTCTCACTTAGGCCGCCCGAAAGACGGACCGACTGAAAAATATTCATTGAAACACCTGGTAAACCCTTTGTCGGTAATATTGGGGTTGCCCGTAAAATTTGCTGACGATTGTATCGGAGAGTCTGCTTCAGAACAAGCCGCCGGTTTAAAACAGGGTGAAGTACTATTGCTTGAAAACCTGAGATTTTATAAAGAAGAAGAAAAAGGCGATGTAGCCTTTGCTGAAAAACTATCGAAACTGGGTGATGTATGGGTAAATGATGCCTTTGGAACTGCTCACCGGGCTCATGCCTCTACTGCTGTAATTGGTCAGTTCTTTACCGACCGTGTTTGTGGTTATGTAATGCAGGCCGAAATTGAGAATGCACAAAAGATTTTAGAACATGCTGAACGTCCGTTTACGGCAATCATGGGTGGGGCTAAGATTTCGGATAAAATTCTGATTATTGAACGCTTATTAGATAAAGTAGATAACCTGATTATCGGTGGTGGAATGACTTATACTTTTACAAAAGCACAGGGGGGTGAGATCGGGAAATCATTATTGGAGGCAGATAAACAACCATTGGCGTTAGAATTAATTGAAAAAGCAAAATCAAAGGGTGTAAATCTCGTGTTGCCGTCCGACAATGTTTGTGCTGATAGCTTTTCAAACGATGCTAACAGACAAATAGTGGAAACCGGAAAAATTCCTGCTGATTGGGAAGGACTTGATATTGGGCCTGATACCATCAAGACATTTACAGGGATTCTTGAAAAATCAAAAACTATCCTCTGGAATGGCCCGATGGGTGTTTTTGAGTTCCCTAATTTTGCAATAGGTACCAATGCCATTGCAGAAGCAGTAGTAAAAGCTACTGAAGAAAACGGAGCTTTCTCATTGATTGGTGGAGGAGATTCTGCATCAGCCGTAAACAACGCTGGTTATGGCGACCGTGTATCTTATGTATCGACAGGTGGTGGAGCCTTACTGGAATATATGGAAGGCAAAACCCTGCCGGGTGTAGCAGCACTTGAATAAACAAAAAGCCCCTGTTTTTGAAGAGCAGGGGCTTTTTAATATTTTCCAAAAGCGAATTTATTTTACCATAGTTTAATATTTGTAAAATAGATTCCAACAGCGACAACCAGTGTAAGTATGCCAACCAATAAGATTTCTGCATACTTTACAGGAGATTCAGTTTTTGTAGTCTTTTGCATGGTAATAAAGGTTTTGGGATCAAATACTACCTTTATAACGAGTTTGGGAGTCAAAAGGATGCAAAAAGCCTCGGATTTTTATCTAACGGTAATCTTCATTTAAAAACAACACAGAAATAGCCTTTCTTTTTCCTTAAAGCATTATCTTTGCGCCTTGTTTTAAACTTTAGCGGCTACCACGCTGAACTCTATTGGTTCATTAAGGTAAAATCATTCATTTTCCATTTATAAAATGTCAAAAGTAATTATCATTGGTGCCGGTGGAGTCGGCAGTGTAGTGGCGCATAAATGTGCCATGAATTCCCACGTTTTTACTGAAATTCTATTAGCAAGTCGAACTCAATCGAAATGTGATAAAATTGCAGCCGATATTGAGGAAATGCACGGTATAAAAATACAAACAGCTAAGGTTGATGCCGATAATGTGCCTGAATTAGTAGCTTTGATTAAGAGTTTTCAGCCCAAAATGGTTATCAACGTAGCACTCCCTTATCAGGATTTAACCATTATGGACGCTTGTCTGGAAACAGGCGTGCACTATCTTGATACGGCTAATTATGAACCAAAAGATGTAGCCAAATTTGAATATAGCTGGCAGTGGGCTTACCAGGACCGCTTCAGAGAAGCAGGCCTGATGGCACTATTAGGTTGTGGTTTCGACCCGGGTGTTACACAGGTTTATTGTGCTTATGCCAACAAACATCATTTTGACGAAATGCACTATCTGGATATTATCGACTGTAATGCCGGTAATCATGGAAAAGCTTTCGCTACGAACTTTAACCCTGAAATCAACATCCGGGAAATTACACAGAACGGCCGTTACTGGGAAAATGGCGAATGGGTGGAAATCCCTCCTATGTCTATTCATAAACCAATCGACTATCCGGGAATCGGCCCGAAAGAATCTTATGTGCTGTACCATGAAGAGCTGGAATCTCTGGTGAAGAACTTTCCGACACTGAAACGTGCAAGATTCTGGATGACTTTCGGTCAGGCTTATCTTACTCACCTGGAAGTATTGCAGAATGTCGGTATGACACGCATTGACCCGGTGAAATTTAACGGTATGGATATAGTGCCTCTGGAGTTTTTAAAGGCTGTTTTGCCCGCGCCTGATACCTTGGGTGAAAACTATACAGGTCAGACTTCCATCGGCTGCCAGATTAAAGGTATTGCGGGTGGTGAAGACAAAACATATTACGTATGGAATAACTGCGACCACGCCGAATGCTACCGTGAAGTAAAGGCGCAGGCGGTTTCTTATACTACCGGCGTTCCTGCCATGATTGGAGCCATGCTGATGCTGACCAACCCGGAGTGGCAAAAACCTGGCGTATGGAATTGCGAAGAACTGAATCCTGATCCATTCATGGATTTACTGAATACTCAGGGTCTCCCCTGGCATGAACAGGTAAATATAGCTTTACCTCACGAATATTAATGAGAGAACCAGTCAGGATATTGAAAAATATAGAAAAACCGCTAAGCATTTAGCGGTTTTTCTTCGTTTTAGGATTATATTGCATTACATAATTTTACTAATTCTATGAAATTACTCTTATTTGCAGTTGTTCTGTCCTTTAGCATCACAGAGGCATTGGCGCAGGATACAAATGTACTCACTGCCGTGGCTACCAATAACATGCCTCGGACAAATGGGCTCCCGGCTGGAACGCTGACTACTATGGGCGCTTATGATTTGCGTTACGAAGGAACTAAAGGCTCAAAATACTTTATAGATGAGTGGCTTAGCGGCGAACTGATTTTTGTAAAAGATGGTACCAAAGCGCCAAAAAATATCCCTTTGAAATATGATTCTCACAACAAAGAATTATTGTTCAAGCGGTCAGTCGGTGATTCCATCATAGTAAATCCCGATCAGATTACGGGTTTTATTATCAATGATAAAAAGCTTAATGCAAGCTATCCTTTTGTGAAATTTACTGGCTTAAAAACAGAAGGTGGCACAGTACCAGTTGCCTACCTGATGGTTTTATATAAAAATAAAACCTCATTGCTGAAATATGTAAGCAAAATGATGCAGAAGGCCAATTATTCAGGAGTCTCTAATGTGGATCGGCGCTATGATGCTTATGTAGACAATTCAGAATATTTTATTCAAAAACCTGATGGCTCGCTTAGCAGAGCCAAACTAAAGAAAAATTCTGTTGTAAAGGCTTTAGCCGACAAAGAAGAGCAAATAGAAACTTTCATTAAAAAAGAAAATCTGACTTTTAAAACTGAATATGATCTGGCCAGAGTAGTAGATTATTACAATACACTATAAGAAATAAGGTATACCGAAAAATCCCTTTCTCCTTCATTCATTTGATTCGGAGAAAGGGATTCTTATTTAATCTTATGTCCCCTATTAACTTCAGTTTAGATTTAGACAATCGTCTAATAATATACTACTCCTATAAAAGCTGATTTGTGACAATTTTCTGCTCTTACCTTTGATTCTTTACCTTAGAATTATTCAAAGACA
>CALRLN020000132.1:0-11371 GCA_943368675.1 Chitinophaga pinensis
AGAAGGGTATGTTTAGATATAACAGGCTTGCCACCCACTGCGGAGCAAATAAAAAAATATGTAACGGATGAAGCCTCTTATGAGGCGCTTGTAGATGAATTACTGGCTTCTAAACAGTATGGGGAGCGTTGGGCTTCTATGTGGCTTGATTTAGCCAGATATTCTGACAGCAGGGGCTATCAGAAAGATAATGGGCGGACTATATGGCGCTACCGTGACTGGGTGATTGATGCCTTTAATGCCAATATGCCTTTCGACCAGTTTACGAGAGAACAATTAGCCGGGGACTTATTACCATCACCCACTCAAAGCCAGTTAATTGCCACGGCCTTTCATCGGAACACCATGAACAATGACGAGACGGGTACTGTGGATGAAGAGTTCAGGGTAGCAGCCGTGATTGACCGGGTGAATACGACTTTTGATGTGTGGCAGGGTACTACATTTGCCTGCGTGCAATGCCATAGCCACCCGTATGACCCTTTCAGGAATGAGGAGTATTATAAAATCATGGCATTCTTCAACAATACACGTGATGAAGATACACAGGATGAGGCGCCGAATTATCGTGAGTTTTCGGACGATGATGAGCAAAAACTAGATAGCCTGACAAACTGGATAAAAATCCGATTGGGAGATGAAAAGGGCAAATCTTATAATCAGTTTCTAAGAAGCCTTGAACCCCGCCACCATGCGCACTATGCCGATAATTATGTAAATGGCGCATTGCTGGGCGACAGAAATATTGGTTTACGACATAAGGGCACCTGCCGCTTGCCTGATATAAAGCTGAACAACAAAACCACATTTTTAATTAGTTATGTAAGTAGGAATCCGGGCGGCATATTGGAACTACGAAAAGGTAGCCCAACCGGAGAAGTGCTGGCAAAGCTGAAACTGGATACTACCGCCAGAAATAAACTGCTTTTTATACCTATCAAAGCTACGATCGGGAGACATGATTTGTATCTGGTAGGAACCAATAGCGGTCTGAAACCTGAGCAGGATGTTTTCTCTATTAACTGGTTCAGTTTTCTGGATGATTTCCCGAAAGGGGATCCGAAGAAATTGGATGATTTTAAGTATTTGCTTACTGCCAAAACGCAGAATACCCCGATAATGCTGAAAAGCGATGCAGATTATGAGCGTAAAACGCATGTGTTTGTGAGAGGCAACTGGCTGGTACATGGGCAGGAAGTACAACCGGATGTACCGCATTCGATGAATCCGTTTCCGAAAAACGCACCAAGAAACCGACTGGGTCTTGCAGAATGGATTTTAGCTAAAGATAATCCGCTCACAGCCCGCACAATGGTAAATCGTTTCTGGGAACAGATATTCGGTATTGGTCTGGTAGAAACCCTGGAAGATTTTGGAACACAGGGCGCAAAACCTTCTCATACGGCACTTCTGGACTTTCTGGCAATCAGATTCAGAGACGAATACAAGTGGCAGATGAAGCCATTGATTAAGTATATTGTGATGTCGGCTACTTATCAACAATCATCAGTTGGTAATGATGATTTGGTAGCGAACGACCCGCAGAACAGACTTCTGGCACATGGGCCGCGTATTCGCATGACCTCAGAAATGGTCAGAGACCAGACCCTGGCAGTGAGTGGTTTATTAAGTGCTAAAATGTATGGCAAGCCTGTAATGCCCTATCAGCCTGATGGTGTATGGCAGGCAGTTAACAGTAACCTGAATTATAAGCAAAGTGAAGGTGAAGACCAGTATCGCAGGGCTATTTATACCTTTGCCCGCCGCACAGGGCCCTATCCGCAACAGATTACTTTTGATGCCTCAAGCCGGGAGATTTGCACACAAAGGCGTATAAGAACCAATACTCCTTTGCAGGCATTACAACTTTTGAATGACCCTGTTTTTGTAGAGGCTTCGAAAAGCCTTGCGCTGCTAATGCAAAAGAATGCTAAAACCATAGATGAACAGATTAACTGGGCTTATGAGCGGATTTTTATACATAATGCCCCAAAGAAAGATTTGGAAGCACTTAAGCGTTTGTATACCGTATCATTACAGGAGTTTAAGGCAAAACCACAGGATAGCAGGGCTTTTCTGAAAGAAGAAAAGCAATCAGCAGAAACGGCCGCCTTAGCTGTTGTAGCTAATACTATTCTGAATTTAGATGAGTTTGTAACGAAGCAGTAAAAATCAGAATTGGAATGCACTTCGATTATCGATAAGTCTAATAAGAGTAATATAATCTGATTGTATCTGATAAAGTAAGGAGTAAGATTTTGTAATTAGAACCCGGCGAATGGAAGGAAATTTTTCAGATTCTATGCCAATATTGGGCATTAATACTAATAAATCGAGTTTCTTGTAAACGATTTTGATAAAATTGATGGCTGATTCATTAGATTGAGATTCCGAAATAAATTCCAGAATAGTGTCAAAATCATCCTGAGCCGATGTTGACCATCTTATTTCGTAAGCCATTTTTTAGCTATTTTTTCTCTGACAATGGCGTCTGGTGTTGTTTCACCATTTTTTACCTGGAGAATTGATTCTTCAAGTTTTTTAATTTCATCAGATTTAAGACCATCAAGAATATCATCTTTTTGAGGAAGTAGTGCGGCAATGCTATCATACAACTCTTTTAAATATTCTTTATTCTCAATTTTGTCTATTAATTGATGAAAAGCGGGTTTTATCTCTAAGTCACTAAGCATGATTTTGAGGTTTGATTAAACAAATATAATAAAAAAAACTAACAATGAATCTCTTTCACGAAGTAAGCGAAGCAAATTTACAGGCTATTAAACGCAGGCATTTTCTGAAACAATGCACTGCCGGATTAGGTATGATGGCCCTTGGCTCGCTTACAGGTTGCTTTAATTATAAGAAGGATTCATTGACCGAGAACCCTCTGGCGCCTAAACTGCCGCACTTTGCCCAGAAGGCAAAGAGTGTTATTTATCTGCACATGGCAGGGTCTCCCTCGCAACTGGAAATGTTTGATTACAAACCTGCCTTAGAAAAATGGCATGGCAAGGATTGTCCGGAAGAATTTCTGAAAGGGAAAACCTTTGCTTTTATCAGAGGCGTACCCAAAATGCTTGGCCCGCAGGGGAAATTTGCACAGCATGGGCAATCAGGAGCATGGATTTCTGATTACCTGCCCTACTTTCAGAACATGGTCGATGATGTATCTTTTCTGAAAGCCATGCATACCGACCAGTTTAACCATGCACCTGCGCAATTATTTATGCAGACCGGCAGCCCGAGATTAGGCAGACCCGGTATGGGTGCATGGGCAACTTATGGCTTAGGTTCGGAAAACCAGAATTTACCAGGGTATATCGTGTTAACATCAGGAGGTAAATATCCCGAGGGTGGTAAAAGCATCTGGGGAAGCGGCTTTCTGCCTTCTGTTTATCAGGGTGTTCAGTGCCGTTCTAATGGTGAGCCCGTGTTGTATGTCAACAATCCGGCAGGTATCAGCAGAGATGTGCGTCGGGAAGCCATTAACACTATTAATGAAATTAATCAGCGGCAATATGAAGAGTTTAAAGACCCTGAGATACTGACCCGTATCTCGCAATACGAGTTGGCATTTAATATGCAGATGACAGTACCCGAAACTATGGATATTTCTAAAGAACCTCAGAAAATCCATGAGCTATATGGTACTTCACCCGGGCAGACTTCATTTGCGAACAATTGTCTTTTAGCCAGAAAACTGGTAGAAAACGGGGTGCGTTTTGTGCAACTCTATGATTGGGGCTGGGATATGCACGGATCCAGCAAAGGTGAATCTATCGAGATTGCCTTGTGGGAAAAATGCCGCCAGACCGACCAGGCTATGTCAGCTTTATTGCTGGATTTAAAACAAAGAGGTTTGCTGGAAGAAACACTGGTAGTGTGGGGAGGAGAATTTGGCAGAACACCCATGCAGGAAAACCGTGATAATAAACCTGCGCCTTTTCTGGGCAGAGACCACCATGTAGAAGCCTATACGATGTGGCTGGCAGGTGGTGGAATCAAAAAAGGATTTACACACGGAGAGACTGATGAGATAGGGTATTATGGCGTGAAAGGGAAAACCCATGTGCATGATTTACAAGCTACGATACTGAATCAGTTAGGGCTTAATCATGAAAAACTGACCTATGATTTCCAGGGACGACCATTCAGATTGACAGATGTAGGTGGTAAGGTAATTAATGAAATAATTGCCTGATTTACCCTGATTCTTCCTTTAAATAAGTAGCAACGCAGTATATGTGTTGCTATTTTTATATTCTATCTTTGTAGCTATTGTATCTTATGACACTACTTATGAAAAAACTGAGTCTCATTGTTTTGTTTTGCCTGACTTGTATGATTTCCACACAGGCTCAGAAATGGGAATATATTTCTTCTGTTTCCGGCGAGATACCATTAAGCTGGAAAACCACACAGCAAACCGCTTCTTTAGTAATTGATATTGATAATGACGGCATAAATGAACTGGTAATGGGTGGCCGTGATAAAGCACCAGCCCTGATTTACTATAAATATGATTCTGCCATAGGCTGGCGGCAGTTTGTGATTGAAAAAGAGTTGCTCACTATTGAGGCCGGAGGTGCTTTTTATGATATAGATGGGGATGGCGATAAGGATATAGTGTTTGGCGGAGACTGGCAAAGCAATAAAATATGGTGGTGGGAGAACCCGTATCCTTATTATAATCCGAATGTTCAGTGGAGACGCAAGGAAATCAAGAATGATGGACAGCCACAGCACCATGATCAGGCCTTTGGCGACTTTAAACAAACCGGTAAGGCACAGTTAGCCTTCTGGAATCAGGGAGCAAAAACATTGTTTATTGCAGATATACCTGAAGAGTTGCAGACAAGCAAAAAATGGAATTATGAACCTGTTTTTGTAGCCGGAGAAAAGGAGAAAAAATCGTGGTATGCCGAAGGTTGTATGGCTGCTGATGTAGATGGTGATGGCTTTATGGATTTAGTTGCAGGCAATTACTGGTTTAAATATATAGATGGTAAATTTAAGGCCATTCAATTTGGAGAAGAAGGGGGTAGGGTAGTGGCGGCTAAATTCAGGACGGGGAAAAAGATGCAGATTGTTGTTTCTCCCGGCGATGGCAATGGCAGGTTAATCTATTATGAATGTACAGGCAGCGCCGAAATAAGTGCAAACTGGAAAGCAAAAGATCTGATAGGCAGGGAATTAATACATGCCCATACATTAGAAGCCGCCGATATTGACGACGACGGTAATCTGGATATTTTCTGTGCTGAAATGGCCAAGTGGTCGGAGAAAAAAACGGAGGCTGACAACCCCAATGCAGAAGCTTTTATTTTATATGGCGATGGTAAGGGAGGATTCAGAAAAACTACTTTCCAGAAAGGTATAGATTTTCATGAAGGACGGGTATATGATGCAGATGGCGATGGAGATATGGATATAGTATCGAAACCTTATAACTGGAATGCCCCAAGGCTTGATATGTGGCTGCAGAATGGTTCCGGGAAAAGGCTACCTACTATAAGCAAAGTATTAGATGGAAGGTTCGGGTTGGCTTTATATAGCCTGAGAGATTATTTCAAAACTGATATTGCCGGAACATTAGAGTATGTTAAAAAACTGAAAATTACCGAAGTAGAAGTAGCAGGGACTTACGGCATGAAGCCTGAAGATTTCAGAAAAGAACTTGATAAGGTCGGTATCACGCCATATAGCACACTGCTAGACTTTGGTTTGTTCAAAGATAGTCTCGATAGGGTGGTTTCAATAGCTAAAGGATTGGGAGTCACTTATGTTGGTACCTCCTGGATTCCACACAAACCTAATCAGTTCAGTAAAGCAGATGCCGATAAAGCCATTGCTGTTTTTAATAAAGCTGGCGCAGACTTAGCTAAAGTGGGGCTGCATTTCTTTTACCATTGCCACGGCTATGAGTTCAAGCCAAGCGAAGAAGGCACATTGTTTGATTATATCGTCCAGAAAACCGATGCAAAAAATGTGAGCTTTGAGGCTGATATATACTGGGCTTTTCATGGTGGACAGGACCCCGCCTTACTCTTACGAAAATACAAGGGGAGATTCATAGCTATTCACATCAAAGATATGAAAGCAGGACAGGTAACAGGAGAGTTATCCGGGGGTACGCCGCTTACGTCTCAGGTAGTAGTGGGTACAGGGCAAATAGACTTCCCTAAAGTCCTGCGGGCTGCCATTCAATCAGGTGTTAAGTATTATTACATAGAAGACGAAAATGCTGAGGTAGCAGAGCATCTGCCTTTGACATTGAGGTATTTGAAAAGTTTGAAATAGAAGAATAAACAGATAATGAGAAGTGGTGTAACACTTCTCACTTATTCTATAATATGCCCGCAAAACTGGGCTTTGTTATCAATGATTTTGCCGCCTTTGCGGAAGCCTAATCCACAGGCTTCTCCGGCAAAGAATACCCCTGCCTGATAATAATTGCCTGTTTTATCCTGTATAAATTCGGTGTATTCCTGAAAAACCGTATTCTGTTCAAAATACTCACCATCATTTTTTTCTGTGGCATAGCCGTCAGCGGAGAGGATTCTGACATTGGCACCTTCACGGCCAAATAGTACTTTCTCTACACTTGCTTTCCCTGGTATTGCCTTGTTTTCAGTTTGTAATAGCAATGGGTGATTTGGGTATAACTCCCACAATACTTTTAAGATGCCTTTCGACTGAAACAACAGGGTGTAAGCAGGGTTCAGAATGACAACTTTCTGATTGATAAGCATTTCGGTCAGAATTTCTGCCAGTTCAGGCTCATCCCAGCCGATATACTCCCAAGGAATCAATTTAAACCAATAATCATATTTAGTGAAGCTGCCATCTGCTGGGTTTTGCTTGTAGATACCTTCAATGGGTGAAAACTCTACTTCATCAATATATTCAAAAGCCACTTCAAAACCTGATTCTTTGGCTGCTTCGCCCAATACCTGCATATTGGTATCGTCTTCGGGATAATCTCTCATGGTTGAAATAAGCAGGGAAGGCTGAAAACCCGGATTCTGTCTTTGCAATTCTCTGAAATTCTCAACAAGGCTCTCGTAAAGCGTATTAAACTGCTGGCTTTCGTCTAAATTATTTGCTTTCAACGATGCCCATTGCACAATGGCTGTTTCCGGAATGCATGTGGCAGTATCTGCATTAAACTCAATCAGTTTGATGGGTTTGCCATCCAGACCGCCACTCAAATCGAAGCGCCCGTAAAGGTGCCAGTGCTTGTCGTTATCCCATGAATATTTAACTAATCTGTGAAGATTGTAAGGAATACCTAATTCTTCTAACCTATTATTGTCAATTACGTGTTGAGCGGCTTCAATAAACATTTCATACAATTCGTTGGCAGCCTCGTAGTATTGTTCTGCCTGTTGCTCTGACACTACCACCACATCATCAGTAATGTAAGGCAAAGTATCTTCTCCTAACATCCAGTCCCAGCCAGCATTTCTTAATGATTGCTGCGGAGGTGTTATTAATTTTTTCAGTTTCATATAATGGATTTCAATTAAGACTTTGGCTGAACGATCTTAAAATCGTTTAAAAATCAAGAGCGGTGGCTGCTGTGGCTTGAACTATGGAAAAAGCCGCTTTTCCCACCCACAGGTCTTGACATGGTAGTGCGTGAGTTGCCGATATTCTGATGAATACCATTTGATTTCTGAAAAGCAGCAGCCGTTGCATAATAATGTAGCATACCCATGCCACCACCATAATACCCGTGGCGACGACGGTAAGTAGTATCATTTTTGGACGAATGCGTTTGAGCCACGCTGCTATTTGTAGTCACATCCGGACGATACTGGGTATAACCGGGGCTTAATGTTTTAGCCAGCAGATAACCCATACCACCAAACAGAAGGGCATTGGATAGATTGTCGCTTTTACCGATTGTGGTCGGGTTAGTACGTACTTCATCATCAATCAGCGCCTTGACAGCCTTTGGTGATAGTGTATCTTTCTTGCCATCTAAATAGGTTACAATGGCGATTGAACTATCGGCTGGCACTTCTACTTCATCAGTTATTTTAAAGATACCTTTGGATGTTTCGGAAATATAGGTTTTTACGCCTTTGGTGTATACCTCTACTTCTTCGTATTCATACTCATCTTCAGAATCGTTGTTACAACTCTGCAAAGTGTAACTACTGCCTAAGATAGCTAAGGCTAATGTGCTGCTGATGGTAATATCTTTTACTTTCCTGATGAAAGTATTTGTACTAACGGGTGTCATATCGGTTCAGTTTATAAGACAAAGGTTTTTCAAAAATAGAGATAAAAAAAGAATCTTTGGAAGAATGGTCATTTACAAGAAGATTCCGGGCAAAAATTCATGTGAAATAATACCCAAGGTACAAAAAAGCGTGGAATTATTTGTAAAAGCTGTTTGTTCTTTAAGAGGTAACCTATCCATATTCCCAAGGAAATATTAGATGAAACTTCTTTTACACTATCTTAGCCGCTATCGCTGGCAGGTTGTTCTTGCGTTGCTTTTAGCAGCTATTAATCAGACTTTCTCGCTGCTTGACCCTTACATTTTCGGAAAGCTAATTGACAAATTTGCCAATCGTGCCAAAGACTTTACAGAGGCCGAATTTATGAAAGGAGTGTTGCTCATGTTAGGGGCTATTGTAGGTGTGGCCATGGTAAGCAGAATTGCCAAAACGCTGCAAGACTATGTAGTAAACATGATTATACAGAAACTGGGGGCCAATGTATTTACAGATGGCCTAAAGCATACATTGAAGCTGCCTTATCAGCAGTTTGAAGACCAGCGAAGTGGCGAAACGCTTTCGATTCTGCAAAAAGTACGGACTGATTCTGAGAAGTTTATTACTTCGTTTATTAATGTGGCTTTTACTTCACTGGTTGGTATTGTCTTTCTTACAGTTTATTCATTAAGTGTTAATTCATGGTTGATTGCCATTTATTTTATTGGTGCTTTTGCATTGGCCGCTTTAACGAGGGTATTGAGCCGGAAGATTAAAGAAATACAAAAGGTAATTGTGAAAGAAACCACAGCGCTGGCCGGAACAACCACCGAATCGCTGCGTAATATTGAGCTAATAAAAAGTTTAGGATTGACGGGGCAGGAAATTAAACGCCTGAATCAGAATACATTTAAGATTCTGCAACTGGAATTGAAGAAAGTACGAGGGGTGCGCAGTATAAGTTTTATACAGGGTACTTTTGTCAATTTCCTGCGTCAGTGTATTCTCTTTGTTTTATTATTCCTGATTTTCAGAGAAGAAATGACCGTAGGGCAGCTATTAAGTTTACAGTTTTATTCGTTTTTTGTATTTGGTCCTATGCAGGAAATCGGTAATGTGATTATTGCCTATCGTGAAGCGGAGGCCTCTCTGAATAATTTTGATAAGCTATTACAGAAACCGATTGAAGTGACTCCGGAGTTCCCGACGCATTTAGGACCTGTTAATCATCTGGAATTTGAAAATGTAAGTTTTAAACACCTGAGCGCCCATACCAATGCGCTGGAGCATGTAAACTTTAAAGTGAAAGAGGGAGAAACAGTAGCGTTTGTGGGTCCGTCAGGTTCCGGAAAAACAACCCTTGTAAAATTATTGGTAGGTTTATATAACCCATCAAGAGGGACGATTTATTATAACAATCTGCCTTCTGATGAAATTAATATTGAAGAATTGCGCACGCAGATAGGTTTTGTAACACAGGATACACAGTTGTTTTCGGGAACCATTAAAGAAAACCTGCTTTTTGCACAGCCGAATGCAACTGATGCAGAGATAATGGACGCTCTGGAGAAGGCAGCTTGCCAAACGCTGCTATCACGTGCTGATAATGGTGTGGATACAATTATTGGTGAGGGTGGCATTAAGATTTCGGGAGGTGAAAAGCAACGCCTTTCGATAGCAAGAGCTTTATTGAGAAACCCGAAAATCTTTGTATTTGATGAGGCTACTTCTGCCCTCGACTCATTGACAGAAGAAGAAATTACCAATACTGTAAAAGCCGTAACCGCACAAGGTGATTATATTACTGTGATGATTGCTCACCGCTTAAGCACAGTGATGCACGCCGACAGAATATTTGTACTGGAACAGGGACAGATTATAGAAGTAGGCAAGCACGCAGACCTGTTAGCCGAAAAAGGCTTGTATTATGCCATGTGGCGGCAACAGATCGGAGAGAGGAAGAATACGCTGGCAGTGGCATAATTAAATTATTTGTGGTGCGAACTTCCAGCTCGCACCACAAACATTCCTATTTCTCCCGCATTATACGGGTAATTTCATTCAATTTCTGCACTTTTTCCTGAAAATCACCTTTCAATTTGTTTCTGATACTTTGCAGATTGTCCAGTGTTTCTTGTAGGGTATCTGGTAATATATCTTCCAGGATCTCGCGGAAACGCTTGGCAAAAGTAGGGGACTTACCATTGGTTGAAATCGCTATTTTTAAGTCGTCTTTCACTACCACAGAACTCAGATAAAAATCGCATAAATCAGGGGTATCTGCAATGTTTACTAATATTTTCTGCGTCTTACAATCCTGCTGTATTTGCTGGTTAACGGCTTTATCGTCAGTGCCTGCAATTACAATATCAATAGTTTCAAGATACTTGCTATTGTATTTCTCAAAAACTAGCCTAAGATTATGCGTTTGAGCCAGTTCTTTTATTTCGTCCTTTATTTCAGGCGCAACTAAAGTAATTTTTGCTTTTGGCGAATTGCGTAAAGCAGCTTCGAGTTTTTCCAAGCCTACGTTTCCACCGCCTACAATAAGCGTGTGTAGTTCTTCGAGTTTTAGAAATATCGGAAACAGATTGTTCATTCTAAAGGGGAAGGGTTTTTTCTAACAATTTTATTATTTTTTCCAATCCTTCTTTATCTTCTTCAGAAAAATCGTCAGTTTTATCACTATCTACGTCCAGAACCATGAGTACCTCGCCATCATGGTCAAATACCGGAACAACAATTTCTGATTTTGAAGCGGAACTACAGGCAATATGTCCGGGAAATGCATCGACATCCGGCACGATGACTGTTTCTTTGGTGCGATAACAATAACCGCAAACACCCTTATCGAAATTGATACGGGTACAGGCAATCGGCCCTTGAAATGGCCCTAAAACCAGTTGATTTTCTTTTTTCAGATAGAAGCCTACCCAGAAAAAACCAAAGGCTTCTTTAAGAACGGCTGCTATATTTGCCAGATTGGCTATTGTATCTGTTTCGCCGCTGATCAGACCCTCTACTTGCGGTAGCAGGCTTTCGTAGATTTCTTTGCGCGAGGTGGTGTGAGGTATATATAAGGCTTCAGCCATGATTATTTCTTTTATGCGTTTAATGCCTTTCTGACAGCAGGTGCTACT
>CALRLN020000133.1:0-11346 GCA_943368675.1 Chitinophaga pinensis
GGCGTATCAGTAATGACTATTTTAATCCGGGACTCACGCAATACAACAAGCACCAGATGTATCAGACTTATGACCTTACCAAAGATATACAACAAGGCAAAACCAATGGTATTGGCGCATGGCTGAGCGAGGGCTGGTGGTCGGGCAACATTACTTATTCAGGTGAAAACTGGAATTATTTTGGAGACCGACAGTCGCTGCTTTGTAAACTGGTGATTAGCTACGCCGATGGCACCAGACAGACCATTACTTCAAATACGGCCGATTGGAAACTATATACCGAAGGTCCAGTCAGATACGGCAGTTTCTTTCAGGGCGAGTTTTATGATGCCAATAAAGAGCAGTCCATCAAAGGCTGGTCAACAGCCGCTTATAATGATGCGACCTGGAAAAAAGTGAGCGAAGTGCCATTGGAAGGCACAGCCTATACTGACCTGAAACCTGACCCGGCAGGCAGAAGAACTCAGGTGGAGTACAGCAATATGAAAATTGTAGGGCAAATGGGCGAAAACACAGGGATCGTAATGACTCTGACCGCCAAATCTGTAGAGGAGGTTCGCCCGAAAGTATATGTGTATGACATGGGGCAGAATATGGTCGGATTTCCACAGATAAAAATACGGAATGGTAAGAAAGGACAGGTGATTAATCTGCGCTATGCCGAAGTAAAATACCCAAACTTACCTGATTACAAAGGCAATGAAGGCATGATTATGATGGAAAACATCAGAGCAGCACTTACGACCGACAGCTATATACTGAAAGGTGGCGATGAAACCATTCAGCCGCGTTTTACTTTTCATGGCTATCGTTATCTGGAAATCACAGGTATTGCAAGTGCCATCCCTGTTTATGAGGTAAAAGGGCTGGTAATCAGTTCCATCACGGGTCTTTCGTCTGAATACAGCACATCGAACGAACTCGTGAACAAACTCTGGCGCAATATTACCTGGTCTTTAAGAAGTAATTTTCTGTCGATTCCGACAGATACTCCGGCGCGTAACGAGCGCATGGGGTGGTCGGGTGATATTTCGGTGTTTTCGAGAAGCGCCACCTACCTGACCGACGCTGATTTGTTTTTAAGAAGGCATATGCTGGCGATGCGTGATATACAACCGCCCGTCGGTCGGTTTACCGATGTAGCACCCGTGGGTGGTGGTTTTGGTGGCACTTTATGGGGTAGCGCAGGTATTATAGTACCCTGGGAAACCTATCAGCAATATGGCGACATCAAAATGCTCGATGAAAACTATGAAGCCATGAAACGATACCTGGCATTTCTGAAAACCAAAATAAACGAACAGGGTATTTTAAACGAAGGGCCGCTTGGCGACTGGCTTAGTCCTGAAAACAATAAAAATGACAATACGCTTTTCTGGATGGCCTATTATGCCTATGATCTGGAGATAATGGCTCAAACTGCCAGACTGTTGGGTAAGGCAGATGATGCTGCCCTCTTTAAGCTACAGTGCGATAGCGTCAAAAAGAATTTTAATACTATATATTTAGACAAAGCAAGCCATAAAACCATAAAATCGGGTGTGAAAACAGGTTTTATGGGGCCACCGAATGAACGTAACGCCAATCAGGTATCAGACAAAGGCCAGGTGATTGATACGCAGGCTTCTTATGCTATTCCTTTGGCTTTGGGTATTTTTAACGATGAAAACAAAGCCCATGCCGTCAGAAATCTGAATGAAAGTATTGCCCGCACAAATAAAGACGATAGCGGCATAGAACGGCCGTCTTACTCTCTTATGACTGGTTTTATCGGCACCGCCTCTATTATGCAGGCACTCTCTGACAACGGCCAGAATGCTACTGCCTATCGGTTATTACAGCAAAAAACTTATCCGTCTTGGTTGTACTCAGTGGTTAACGGCGCTACTTCCATCTGGGAAAGATTAAATTCTTATACTGTTGAAAATGGTTTCGGGGGCAATAACAGCATGAACTCATTCAATCATTATTCATTCGGGTCGGTTGCTGCCTGGATGTATAACTATTCGCTGGGTATTCAGAGAAGCCCTGATATAGCGGGCTTTAAGCAGTTTGTATTGAAACCCACACCTGACCCCGACAAAAAAATGACATGGGCCAAAGGGCATTATGATAGCATTTACGGAAGAATAAACAGTGAATGGAAATATGAACCAGGTAAATGGACATATAAAACCACCATTCCACCTAATACTATGGCCACGCTTTACTTACCTGCCCGGGGCACGTCGCAAATCACCGAAAGCGGCAAAGCCCTGAGCCAGGGAAATGGCATCAGCAATATCAGCTATGCAGACGGAAGAGCGCAAATGACGCTAAACAGCGGTACATATAGTTTTATAATCGCAGATTAAAGTTGAATAGAAAGTAGAGTTTAATAAACCGGGCGAGGGTTTTCTTTGCCTGGTTTTTTCGGTTTATGAGGCTTGCGCTTAAAACAAAACTTAACCACAGGCAGCACAAAGCGCTTCAATACATCTTGAAACTGAGTACCTTTACCTCTGTGCTGCATTGCGGTTAAAACCAGTTTATTTCAGAAACTCCACGCCCTCCATCTGCTCTATTCTGGCTATTATTCCCCAGCCGTAAAAATCGTTAGCCACTGCAATCAGTAATTCGTTTTCGCCTTGTTTCAGATTCAGGCCAAATCTGGCATTCTGTATCGAGATTCTCCCCTCCGGATACTTGCGCATCGATGCCTGCAAATAGAGGTTCTTGTCTACATATACCATCTGCTTGTTCAGAAACACCCATACTTCATCGCTAAAGCCCATTTGCAATACATTTTTCTGGTTTTCTGTCACCTTGATTCTCGCTTTCAGCCATACCACTTTTCTTGTATCATTACCCCCGAATTTTCTGGACAAGTTAATCAGCCCCTGTCTTTCCGCGCTAATTGATTCTGTAAAGTCTTCCGGTTTGGGTAACATGATGTTATTTACTTCATTTCCGGCCGGTAAATCTGTTGGTTTGGTCAATGCCCAGTTTCTCAGATACTGCGCATCATGGTCGGTCAAATCCGGCGCCGGGAAAGCCGGCAAGCCTTCCACCACATCAGGCTTTATCTGCAGATTAGTAACCACCATGCCCCCGTCCAGTCCTATCATTCCTTCAGTGGCGTTACCCTCCAGTTTCGGAATCTGCAAGGCAGGTTTGCTCATATCATTTACATATACCCGCATTTGCTGGCCCGAAATCACCATTTTTAAATGATTGTTTTTATCTGCTTCAAAAAATGCCGGGCCCTGATATTCGGGGTACATATCCCACATGTTCACCCCACCGATAATAGAGGTATACTGAATCGCATCATTGGCCGTAGGGCGGTTAGGTCTGCCTCTGATATAGAAAATCTCGACATCGTTTTTTTGCGGATTACCTCTGAAATATACAGAAGGAGACGACATCAGTGTCATGGGTGCAGCTGGCTCAAAATCAAACTCGATAGTGCCATCTTTAAAGACCATGTCTTTCAGGATTACAGCGCCCTGATTCCCTTGAATGATTCGCATGGCCTTCACGCCACCTTTCTCAAAAAACTCAACTTTACCTTCCTTAAACTCCCATTTTTCCGGGCTGAGGCTGATCTTGTAATCAACAGGCGGCGGAGTGGCGGCCTGGGTTTTGGTTTTACTCTTTTGGGCAAAGGCAGTTGTACCCACACATAAGAGAACAAAGACTAACTTTTTCATATTTACATTGTTTTTTGCAGCAAATAAAGTAAAGTGTGCTGTCTTATGGGTGTTCAAATGAGTATCAAGTTGGTTCAAGTTATGGCATGGGTTTAATATATGAGGAAGAAAATTGAAGCAAAAGTAAAAATTGCGAGATTTTGCGAGAATCTCGCAATTTTTACTTTTCTTTACTTTATCAAATACCATTTTTTATGCTTGAATCTGCTCCTGTTTTCAAAAATGATAATGAAACCATTGAATTAATGGTAAAACTCCAGCGCAATGGAGTCCTGAAAAAAATACAGGATGATTATCTGTACTGGGACAAAGTAAAGTACAGAGCAAAGGATTGTACACCTGACGAACTGTGGCAGGCTGTTAAATTTGACAGATACCTCAAACTTAATGAGTTGGAATTCGGTAAATATACTTTCTGCTATTCGATAACCGATTATATTCAGAGAGCTTTGCACCAGTTTGATATGCATATTGGTGGTACCTTAAGCAGTAATATTGGTATAGCGGAAAGCGATAAAACGAAATTTATTATCAGTTCGATCATGGAAGAGGCCATTTCGAGCAGCCAGATAGAAGGGGCCATTACTACCCGGAAAAAGGCAAAAGAAATGATTCAGCAAGAAAAAAAACCCAGAAATAAATCAGAGCAGATGATTCTGAATAATTTCATTACAATGAAACATATTGTTCAGTATAAAAATGAAAATATAAGCCCTGAGCAAATACTTGCAATTCATCAGTTAATTTCTAGCAACACACTGGATGATGCAAAAGATGAAGGGAAATTCAGGGATAATGATGAGGTTTATGTAATCAATCATCTTAATAGCGAAATTGTACATACGCCACCATCAAAACAAGAAATTGAGAACTTAATCAGCGACTTATGTCAATTTTTCAATACAGATACTGAGGATTTTATCCATCCGATTATCAAAGCCTGTATCATTCACTTTATGGTTGGCTGGATTCACCCATTTGTAGATGGTAACGGGCGTACTGCCAGAGCATTGTTTTATTGGTATATGCTCAAAAAAGGTTACTGGCTAACAGAATACCTTTCTATATCAAGAATTATTAAAGACTCTAAAACACAATACGAAAAAGCCTATTTGTATTCTGAGACGGATAACAATGATTTAGGTTATTTTATCACCTACCATATCAAAACAATGGAAAAATCGTATGATGCACTGAAAGAGTATATCAACAGAAAACAGAAAGAAGTTTTTCAGGCCGCAAAATTTATGAAAATACCAAATGTGAATGATAGAATGGCACAGATACTGAAAATTCTTAATGACGACCAGGAGAGGGTTCTCACAACTAAAGAAATAGAATCAAGGTTTAATGTTTCCAATTTCACTGCCAGAGCAGATTTAAAAGCTCTGGTAGAACTAGGCTTTGTTGATGTGATTCAGGTAAATAAAAAGAAACAGAATTTTATTAAAGCAAAGAGGTTTGACGATAACCTGAAGAAATATAAAATATAGGTTTTACTTAAAAGTAAAAATTGCGAGATTTTGCGAGAATCTCGCAATTTCTGATAAAATAAATGAACAGGGTAACAAAAAAACTCCCAGAATCGGATTTCAGGGAGTTTGATATAATAAAACTTATCTATAACTCTCAATAAAAAAACTGCTCCAGCACAATCTTCCCATTTTGTACTTCATAGAGCATTAGTTCATTAATTTGTATCCTCCCGTAGCCCTGCACGGTAATATCTACCTCACGCCCTACCACAAAATGATTAGCTGCTATGATAGGTGCGCTGGTGTATCGGTGATGTGCGGCTTCTATTTTGCTTACCCAGTTTTCACCTTTCAGACGCACCTTAGATTTGCCTTCTGCATAGTCGAAAAAGGGTGAGTTAATTGGCTCTACACTTCTCACATTTTCTGCAAAAAGTTCATCCTGAATCTCAAACCATTGTTCCTGCTGAGCCAGTTCGTCGAAACGTGCCGCTATCTCAGCCGTTGCAGGAACTGTTATATTGATTTCCATAGTTGTATTGCCTTGTTACACTATTTATTCTTTCGGGTTCGGTTGCCCTTTGCCGGTGCTTATCAGTTCGAATAAACTCTCTTTTATATAAAATGTCCAGGCATTGGAGCAAACATTATAACAGCCAAATGCAGGCGCCAGCCCATGATGTGTAAAACACACCTTTGTTTTATTGGCTTCTTTTTTTATCTCAAAGCTGATTTTTGTCCCTGTCCATTCATTATCGCCCTGCTCAAAACTGAAATAATTGTCAAGCACCGACCACACCACCTTTTCGTTGGGAATTACTTCCACTAATCTTATTTGACAGTGGTGGTTTGCATTATGGCTATAATCAAACTCGTCGTTAAGCTTTGCGGTGCCTCCCTTAATGTTTTCAGACCACCAGCCGCGAGTATTGGTAACAGCCTCAAAGGCATCTTCCGGTGATTGGTCAACCAATATGTCGATCGTGAAATCCTGATTTTTCATTGTGTCTTGCGTTTTTGTGCTATTTCTTTTTCTAATACATTCGGTTTTCCTGTACCTGTGTTGATAAAAGGCGATAAGCTATGGTGCAGATAATGCGACCAGCCGTTGTAACAATCCTTATAACATTCTACCGTAGGAGTCAGTCCGAAATGAATAAATTCAATTTTTGTTTTCCCTTCTTCTTCCGAAACCGTAAAACTTACTTTTGTACCTGTCCATTCGCTTTTATCTTCCAGAAAACTCAAATGGCTTTCAGTTACCAGCCATACTACTTTCTGGTCCGGAATGAACTCTACCAGCCTTTGTTTTGAATAATGCACATCGGCAAAGCGTACTTCAAATTCATCATTGAGTTGATGAGAAGCACCTGTGAAGTCTTCAGACCACCAGGCCCGGACATTATTAATGGCATTGAAAACTTCGGGGGCGGGCTTGTCTACCAATAGTGTGAGTGTTAAATGCTGATTTTGCATAGTATTTATTGAGTGAATAAGTAATTATATACCATTAGATTTGTTCGTTTTGTCGTTTTACAATGAACACCAGGTATTTTATTCTGCAAAGTTAATGTCTGAATTTGACTTTGACAGGGTGTAAAACAGACATTCTGATGGGTTGATTCAGACAATTTTATTTAATAATTTTACCAGAAAAACACAGATGAAACACCTGACCATAGTAGTGCCAGACGGAGAGAATAACCTGAGCAGCATAGTGGGTGCCTATAAAATATTCAGCAGGGCCAATGAATATTGGAAAAACAATGGACAGCAGCCATTATTCAAGATAGAACTGGCAGGAATTTCTGAAAAAGTAGAATTTTATGAGGGACTCTTTACGGTTAAGCCCCATACCCATATTTCGGCTATTGATAAAACCCACCTTATTATTATTCCGTCGCTTAATCATAATTATGATGCCGCCATAAAGGGTAACGAACCACTCATTAACTGGCTGATGAAACAGTATAAAAACGGTGCCGCCATTGCCAGTATCTGTACCGGAGCTTTTTTACTGGCATCTTCCGGCTTGCTTGACGGCAAAACCTGCTCAACTCATTGGGCAGCGGCAGATAGTTTCAGAAAATTATTTCCAAAGGTTAATCTACAGGCTGACAGGCTGATAACTGATGAAAACGGGATTTATACCAATGGTGGGGCATACTCGTTTCTGAACCTGATGATATACCTGGTTGAAAAATATTATGACCGCCCAACGGCCATTTTCTGTGCCAAGGTATTTCAGATTGAGATAGACCGCCAGAGCCAGTCGGCCTTCACGATTTTTACGGGTCAGAAACGGCACGATGATGAAGTGATACAAAAAGCACAGGCTTTTATTGAAAGCAACCTGCATGAAAAAATATCGGTTGAGGACTTATCCGCAAAACTTTCGGTAGGCCGTCGTAATTTCGACAGGCGATTTATCAAAGCTACCGGAAACACTCCTATTGAGTATCTGCAAAGAGTAAAAATAGAATCAGCAAAAAAAGCCTTTGAATCGACACGCAAGACTATCAATGAGGTGATGTATGAAGTGGGGTATTCTGATGTAAAAGCCTTCCGTGAAGTATTCCGGAAAATTACAGGGATGTCTCCTCTCGAATACAGGAGTAAGTATAATAAAGAGGCAGTAATCTGATGAATGCTAGTCAGGTAAATTTTAAAAACGGAGAGACCCGGTTCATAGTTTTTTGTCACGATAGGCTTTCAACTCACTGCTAAGTGCGACCACTGAGGGCTGATTGCGGGATAAAGTAATAGGTATTTTATCGCCTTCTTTATACTTTTGATATAAATCGCTTCGTACTTTCATTACTTCGCCATAGGGTTTGCCTCTAAACTGATACTCAATTTCAAATCCTCCGCCCAAGGCATATTTATCGGTGATACGGGCATAGCTTTCATAGGGGCTATGCATAATTATGCTGAGCTTATAATGCTGGTATTTCCTGTTCGTCAGTTTCAGCGAATAGACAAGGATACCCATTAGCAGGAGTATAAATAAACCAACCACACCAGTCAGTATTTTTGTAGCAGAGAATTTAATTGCCATCATTTTAATACACAGATATTTTACGAATAAAGGTCCTAAAATTTCGTACCAGCCATTTTTTCTCACAGCGTTAGGCCGGATGCTTCCGTCTGTATTAATGTATTGAAACCAATAATCTTAAAAAGATGTTGCCTAGGCAATACAATAATGCCTTTAAAAATGGCATTAAACATCAATAAACTTAGCTCCTTAACCGTAAATTCACACTTTATGCGTATTGAAAACTATTTAGCCAGAATCAGTTATCCTGATTTGCACCAAATCAGCCTTTCCAGCCTTTTTAAACTGCATCAGTCTCACGTATATAATATACCGTTCGAGTGCCTGGATATTCATCTGGGTATACCAATCACGATGAACGTGGAAAACATTTATAAGAAAGTAGTCAACTATTTTCGAGGAGGATTTTGCTATGAACTGAATGCGCTGTTTAACTGGCTGCTTAACCAGTTGGGCTATGAAGCCAATATCATTTCAGCGCAGATTATCAACGGTAATCAGCCCGGCCCTGAATATGACCACATGGCAATCAGGGTAAAACTGGAGTCTGACTGGCTGCTTGATGTAGGTTACGGTGATTTATTCATTAATCCGATTGAGATAAAGCCGGATGTAGTACAATATGACGGCGTAAATTATTTTATGATTAAAGATTTGGGTAATGAGCGCTACAGTCTGTCGATGTCGCCTACCGGAACACATTTTAAAGAAAGGTATATATTCAGTTTGTCGGCAGTAGCTCCTGAGAAATTTGAAGAACAATGCCAACTTAAACAGACTTCAGAGGACTCTCATTTTGTCAAGAACCTGATTTGCACTAAACCCACTGACAAAGGCAGAAAAACGGTATTTAACCAGAAATTTTTGCAACGTGAAAATGGTGAAAGACATATTTCGACCTTTGATAACGAAAGTGATATAGTGAAATGTCTGCGGGAAGATTTCGGAATTGATATTGCCAAATACCAACACCGATTGTCGGAGATGTTTAATTATGTTTTGTAATTGGCTAATTGTGGCGTGAACCTCCCGGTTTGCGCCACATTATTTTAATTTCCTTTTCCAAAAAATAGCTCCTCCCAATAGTACCATTAATACAATTATATCCCGCACTACATAGAAAATTCTGTCGGAAGATATTTCATAACCGCTTGAAAACAAGGAAATGGTGAGCGTTAGTTGCACCACCAATGCCAGTATAAGTATCCATTTTAATATGTTGAGGAAGATTTTCATGCGCTTAATAATCCATGCTTTTAGTGCGGCAAGATAGTAATTTTGAATTCAATTGAGAAGAATCCGGATATGATTAGCTTGTGTAACTGGGAAATCCTGTATTACACGATTAAAACCGTGCTACATTATTGGTACTTTTCATATTTCCTGGAAAATATAAAGTAATGCTTAATAATCATCTCTGCCCCACCCTTACCTGTTTAGGTGAGTCAGGGTGATAGGCAGTACAAACTCTTTAATTTTTAAAAAAATACTTTCCAGCTTATCAATACCCAATACTGGTATTATCCCCCCGTGGGTCAGAGCCGCCTTCCAGTTTGCCATCCGGGCGAACCATGATACAATCCATGCGGCCCAATGAGCCCGACATCGGTACAAGATTATAGCCCTTTGCTTTCAGGTTATTGACGGTGGCTTCGCTGAAAGCATTTTTCTCATAAGTAGTGTTATCAGGTAACCATTGATGGTGAAACTTCAGGGCATTTACAGCCTGCTGCATGGTCATGCCGTGTTCGAGCACATTAATGATAGTCTGGAAAACGGAGGTTATAATCGTTGAACCGCCGGGCGTACCCACTACCATAAACAGTTTATTGTCTTTCTCCACAATTGTAGGTGTCATAGACGAAAGCATACGTTTTCCCGGTACAATCTCATTGGCTTTGTTGCCAATCAGCCCGAACATATTAGGCACTCCTGCTTTGATACTGAAATCGTCCATTTCGTTATTCATCAGAAAACCGCCCCCCTGCACTACTACTTTGCTGCCAAAGCCTCCGTTGAGTGTTGTAGTGATAGACACCGCATTACCCTCTTTGTCAACAATCGAATAATGGGTGGTTTCACTGCTCTCATAACCCGGTACTGCGCCGCCGCTTACAGCCTTGCTATCGGTAGCCTTGGCGAACGAGAAATCGCTCATGCGGTTTTTCAGATAGCTCTTGTCGGTCAGTTCTTTTACAGGTACTTTTACAAAATCAGGGTCGCCCAGCCATTTGGCACGGTCGGCATAGACACGGCGCTCTGCCTCAATAATTACCTGCACGGTAGAGTCCGAGTTCCAGCCCCAGCGTTTAATCGGGTATGGTTCAACAAATTTCATCAATTGCATCAGGGCTACTCCCCCACTTGATGTTGGCGGCATGGTTATGATTCTGAAATCCTTATACTTATCAACGATGGCTTCACGCCAGACCGAATGATAATTTTTCAAGTCTTCGTGGGTAATAATTCCTTTGCCCCGTTCCATTTCTTTTACCAGCAGGTCTGCACATTCGCCTTCATAAAAACCTGCCCGTTTTTTAGCCTGAATCAGGCCAAGCACACGCCCCAGATCTTTTTGTACAAGGGTATCCCCCTTTTTCCATTCCTGCTTATCAGCACGCACATAGTAGGGAGAACCCGGTGCATTTACTTTCACCACCTCGGTTTTTACCCGGTTAAGACCTACTGCTTCACGCTCGGTCAGTATAATACCTTTCTCTGCCAGTGCAATGGATGGCGCTACTACTTTATCCCAGGGCAGTTTGCCGAATTTTTCGTGCATACTCACCATGCCATCTACTGACCCCGGCACCCCACTGGCCAGGTGTCCTGAAATGCTCAACCCTGCTATCGGGTTACCATTGGCATCAAGATACATATCTCTGCGTGCCTTCATGGGCGCTTTTTCACGAAAATCAAGTGTATAGGCAGCACCTTTTTTATCACGATATACCAGAAACCCACCACCACCGAGATTCCCGGCCCAAGGATACACAACCGCCAATGCAAAATGCGTGGCAACAGCCGCATCAATGGCATTGCCTCCGGCTTTGAGTATCTCTACACCTACCTGCGAAGCCATCGGGTGTGCAGAGGCAACCATGCCATTATCTGCCAGAAC
>CALRLN020000134.1:0-11337 GCA_943368675.1 Chitinophaga pinensis
AGCCACTCGAAGTACGTATGGGTAAAGGTAAAGGTGCCCCTGAATATTGGGTAGCTAGCGTAAAACCAGGTACAATTCTATTCGAAGCAACAGGTGTGCCTTTGGCAGTTGCTACTGAAGCTCTTCGTTTGGCAGCGCAAAAATTGCCAGTACAAACAAAATTCGTTGTACGTAGAGATTATCAGGAAGAAGCAGAATAATTCACAGCGGCAGTATCACTGTGATGATAACCTGAATGAGACCTGTTTTTTTACTCATTCATTCATTCAATAACAAAATGAAAAAGTCAGAAATCCAAGCATTGTCAGTTGAGCAGTTGCAGCAAAACATAGCTGTCGAAAAAGACAGAATTAATAAGTTGAAGTTTGCTCATGCTATCACGCCTATCGAAAATCCGATGCGTATCCGTCAATCCCGCAGATTGATTGCTCAATTGGTGACAGAATTGAATGCCCGTTAATAATTAAATAACCTGGTTATCAGGAATTAAGAAAAGAACAATGGAAAGAAATCTTAGAAAAGAGCGTATCGGAACAGTAGTTAGCAACAAGATGGATAAGTCTGGTGTTGTGGCTGTAGTTCGTAAACTGAAACACCCGAAATACGGAAAGTTCATGCTCAAAACCAAGAAATTCATGTTCCACGACGAGAAAAATGAAGCTGGTATCGGTGATACCGTAAAGATTCAGGAAACTCGCCCATTGAGCAAGAATAAGAATTGGAGATTAGTAGAAATCGTAGAAAAAGCGAAGTAATTTAATGTTAATAGCTCTTAGCCTTATCGCTAACAGCCAACAAATTAAGACAATGTTACAGCAAGAATCAAGAGCAGGTGTTGCCGATAATAGTGGAGCAAAAGAAGTGCTTGTAATCCGTGTATTGGGCGGAACAGGTAAGCTTTATGCTTCCATTGGTGACAAAGTTGTCGTATCCGTAAAATCGGCCCTATCTTCTTCAAACATGAAGAAAGGAACAGTATCGAAGGCTGTTGTAGTGAGAACCACCAAAGAGGTTCGTCGCAAAGATGGTTCATACATACGTTTTGAAGACAACGCAGTAGTATTATTAAACAACCAGGATGAGCCACGCGGTACTCGTATTTTCGGACCTGTTGCACGTGAATTACGTGAGAAACAATTCATGAAGATCGTTTCTTTGGCTCCTGAAGTTCTTTAATTTGAAAGCGGGCCACGTAGGCCGGGCCCCAAAGGTTGACCCCCAGCTGAAATCTGGTCCGCCATTGAGACAGAAGTGCCCCGCACATTTTGTCCGATGCTTAACTATTCAAATTTTCAAATTTAAAAGTAATGGAAAGAAAATTCAATAAGCAACAGAAACTTCATGTCCGCAACGGCGATACAGTTGAGGTGATTGCAGGTAATTCGAAAGGCAAACGTGGTAAAATCACTGAAATCAACGCTGAAAAACAACGTGTAGTTGTAGAAGGTGTAAATATTCAGAAAAAACACGTGAAACCATCGGCGCAAAATCCTCAGGGTGAAATCCGTGAATTTGCAGGATCGATTCACATCAGTAATGTAATGGTGGTTGACCCTGCTACAGGTAAAGCTACACGTACTGGTCGTAAAGAAAACGATAAGGGCAAATTACAACGTTTCTCTAAAGAAACAGGTAAGTTTATTTAAGGTATCATCATCTGGTTGTGAAACCGGATCAATACAAGAGGGTCGGAAATCCTCGTAAAAGCGATTTAAAAAATGGCACGTCTAAGAGAAAAATATACAACAGAAGTAGTACCGGCTTTGAAAGAGAAGTTCGGATACAAATCAGTAATGCAGGTTCCTGTATTACAGAAAATAGTAGTAAACCGTGGTGTGGGTGCTGCAACAGGCGATAAGAAATTAATCGATAGCAGCCTTGAAGAAATTACAACTATCACAGGTCAGAAGGCAGTAGCAACTCTTTCAAAGAAAGCAGTTTCTAACTTCAAACTTCGTGAAAATATGCCGATTGGTGTAAAAGTAACGTTGCGCGGAGAGAAAATGTACGAATTTCTTGATCGTTTGACTGCTATCGCACTTCCACGTGTGAGAGATTTCAAAGGTATCAGCGATAAAGGATTTGACGGACGCGGAAACTATACCTTTGGTATAAAAGAGCAAATAATTTTCCCTGAGATTTCAATTGATAAAATCTCTAAGATTCAGGGAATGGACATAACTTTCGTAACCTCAGCACCAACTGATGCTGAAGCTTACGAATTATTAAAAGCAATGGGCATGCCTTTTGCAAGCAGCGCCAAAAAACAATCATAAGATTTATTCTTAGCATTTAATCATAAAGTCATACAATGGCAAAAGAATCAATAAAAGCAAGAGATAGAAAGAAAGAGGCAACAGTAGCAAGATATGCCACTAAACGTGCCGCTTTGAAAGAAGCCAACGATTATATCGGATTGGATAAATTGCCTCGTAATGCTTCTCCGGTTAGATTACATAGCCGTTGTAAGTTAACAGGCCGTCCAAGAGGGTATATGCGTAAGTTCGGTATCAATCGTGTTACTTTCCGCGAAATGGCAAGTAAGGGCTTGATTCCTGGTGTTACTAAAGCATCTTGGTAAGATAGGTATTATTATTTAGGAGAATTCTCTGAATATGTATTCTTTATTTAAGAATTAGTGATTCTGCTAAATAATAATTGCCTATATATATACTATTATTAAAAATATTTTCTAATTTTGCAGCCCAATTGAGAAAGTCGTGCTCACGATACTGCTCAATGTTGGCTTAGGTATCCAAAATTAAACAGCAAAATGATTACAACGGATCCAATAGCAGACTTCCTTACCAGAATCAGAAATGCCATCAAGGCACGTCATAGAGTGGTAGAAATTCCTGCTTCGAACATCAAAAAAGCGATTACACAAGTACTGTACGATAAAGGTTTTATTCAAAGCTATAAATTTGAGGAAACAGCTCCGCAGGGTGTTATCAAAATTGCGTTAAAGTATAATCCGGTAACGAAACAATCTGCAATTGTAGAATTGAAACGTGTTTCTAAACCAGGCTTACGTAAATACGCAGGTACAACTGAAATTCCACGCGTATTAAATGGATTAGGTATTGCTATCGTTTCTACCTCTAAAGGTGTGATGACAGACAAAGAAGCCCGTTCATTGAAAGTAGGTGGCGAGGTATTGTGCTATATCTATTAATAAGCGAAAGGCTTGTTAGTAACAGAATCTCCCGTTGCAGCATTTCTGCAACACAATTAAATAAATCGTTGACCGCTCTTGATAACTCGTTTCTCAACGAAAGTGTCATGAAGCCTTAAACTAAAAAAAAATGTCAAGAATTGGTAAAAAACCAGTTGCTCTTCCAAGTGGAGTAAGTATCACAGTTGATGAATTCAATGTCGTAACTGTAAAAGGCCCAAAAGGAACACTCACTCAAAAAGTTGACTCAGATATCAAAGTTGGTGTTGAAGACAACGAATTGAAAGTTGAAAGACCAACCGAACAAAAACGTCACAAAGCATTACACGGTTTGTATCGTTCTTTAATCAATAATATGGTTATTGGTGTAAGCACAGGATACAAAACTTCAATGGAAATTGTAGGGGTAGGTTATAAAGCTGCTAATAACGGAAACGTTTTAGACCTAAGCTTAGGCTTCTCTCACAATGTTTACTTTGTAGTTCCTGAAGAGTTGAAAGTTACAACTGCCATGGAAAAAGGTAAAAACCCATTGGTAACACTTGAAGGTATCGACAAACAATTGATTGGTCTGGTAGCTTCAAAAATCAAAGGACTACGTAAAGTTGAGCCTTACAAAGGAAAAGGTATTCGTTTTGTTGGTGAAGTTGTTCGTCGCAAGGCTGGTAAAACCTCAGGTAAGAAGAAATAATCATTAGACATACAGACAACGGAATTCGTTTCAAAGTCTTAAAATATTTACAACAATGTCAAGTGTAAAAACTGATAGAAGACAAAAAATAAAGTGGAGCATCCGTAGCAAGGTGTCAGGCACCCCTGAAAGACCACGCTTGTCGGTATTCCGCTCAAATACAGCCATATACGCTCAATTAATCGACGACACAAAAGGCGTTACTTTAGCATCAGCATCAACTACAGGTTTGGGTCTGAAAGGTGTGAAAGTTGACAACTCTAAAGAAGTTGGTAAAAAAATTGCTGAAATCGCTACTGAAAAAGGTATCGAAGCCTGTGTGTTTGACCGTAACGGTTATTTGTATCATGGTAACATTAAAGCCTTGGCAGATGGTGCCAGAGAAGGCGGTTTGAAATTCTAATCTTGCAATTCTCAATCAATGAATAAAGCAAAAGTAAACGAGGCAGAACTTAAAGAAAGAGTTGTAGCCATTAACCGTGTAGCCAAAGTGGTGAAAGGTGGTCGTCGTTTTAGTTTCTCGGCAATCGTTGTGTTAGGCGACGGTAAAGGCGTAGTAGGACAAGGTTTAGGTAAAGCAAATGAGGTGACTGATGCAATTGCAAAGGCTATCGAAGATGCAAAGAAAAACTTAGTATCTGTACCTGTTATCAACGATACTGTACCTCACGAAATTCACGGTAAATTCTCAGGCGGTTTTGTGTTTGTAAAACCTGCAGCCCCTGGTACTGGTATTATCGCCGGTGGTGCGATGCGTGCTGTGTTAGAAGCAGCTGGTATCCATAACGTATTGGCGAAATCCAA
Organism: Chitinophaga pinensis; assembly: GCA_943368675.1. Taxonomy (GTDB): domain Bacteria; phylum Bacteroidota; class Bacteroidia; order Cytophagales; family Spirosomataceae; genus Emticicia. Next base: position 4,671 of record CALRLN020000134.1, read on the forward strand.
AGGTTCATCAAACCCACACAACGTGGTAAAAGCAACAATTGATGCTTTGAGCCAGATGCGTGCACCACATGCAGTTGCGTTCCAACGTAGTGTGAAAATGACTAAAGTATTTAACGGATAATAGTTTCCCGGCTTTCAGGATTGTACCACAAAAGGTTACCTTTATGGTGGGAACCTTTAAGCTTACGAAACATACCTACATAAAACAATGGCAAAGGTAAAGATTACTCAAGTAAGAAGTACAATTGGCAGACCAGAAGTTCAAAAGCGCACAATCGCTGCTTTGGGTCTTGGCAAACTTAACCGTACGGTAGAAAAAGAATTAAACCCTGCTATGCAAGGCATGATTAACAAGGTTAAACACTTGTTGGTTATTGAAGAAGCATAAGACAATTCTCCCACCTGGTGGGTTAATGGGTAGGCACAGCCAGGCATTGCCTGGTAAGGCCAGGCAAATGCCGAGTGATTCCGAAAATCGGAATTGCGTATGTTTAACCGATTAAAATAATCGAATTACAATGAAATTAAGTTCATTACAACCTGCTAAAGGTTCAGTTAAAGCAAATGATAGAGTAGGACGTGGACACGGTTCTGGCGGTGGTGGTACTGCAAAACGTGGTCATAAAGGTGCAAAGTCTCGTTCAGGTTACAGCCAGAAACGTGGTTTTGAAGGTGGTCAGATGCCATTGCAACGTCGTGTACCTAAGTTTGGTTTCAAAAATATTAACAGAGTAGAGTATAAAGCCATCAATCTTGATACTATTCAGGCTTTGTTTGACAAAACAGGCGCTAATAGCATGGATTTAGGTTTCTTATATAACAACGGTTTGACTCAAAAATCTGACCGTGTGAAAATCTTAGGTCGTGGTGAATTGACAGCAGCGGTTGCTTTAAAAGCAAATGCGTTCTCGGCTTCAGCTATTGCAGCTATCGAGAAAGCAGGTGGTTCAGCAACTGTTGATGCTACTTTTGATCCTTCTGCTTCGGCAGGGGCGGTAAAAACTGCAAAACCTGCTGAAAAATTAGTAGCGCAGGTAGTTACCGCTGTGGATACAGTTGCAGCTCCGGTAGCTGAAGAGAAACCAAAGAAAGCTTCTAAAAAAGCAGCAGAAGGAGACGATTTAAAAATAATCGAAGGTATTGGTCCGAAGATTGCAGATTTGCTTATTAACGAAGGAATCGTTAGCTTTGCAGATTTAGCAGCAACACCTGCAGAGAAGGTAAAAGAAATTCTTGATGCAGCGGGTTCAAACTATGCAATGCACGACCCAACTACTTGGGCAGAACAAGCGGAACTAGCTCGTGATGGTAAGTGGGATGAGTTAAAAGAATTGCAGGATAAACTTAACGCAGGTAGAGCTGAGTAATTTCAACCAAAAGCCTTGTTTTTCCTAACAAAATGAACAAATTTATAACAACACTCAAGAACATTTGGTCAATTGAGGAATTGAGGAAGCGTATTCTTCAGACTCTTTTGATAATAGTTATTTTTCGTGTCGGATCCCACGTAGTTTTACCGGGTGTTGATGTGTCTAAGTTGAAGGATTTAACAGCCGACAACGGCCTGTTGGGTCTTTTAAATACATTGGTCGGTGGTGCTTTCAAGAATGCTTCGATCATGGCATTAGGAATTATGCCATACATTTCAGCTTCTATCGCGATTCAGCTACTGACATTGGCATTACCATATTTCAGCAAATTGCAGAAAGAGGGAGAGTCAGGCAGAAGAAAGTTAAATCAGATTACCCGCTGGTTAACGATTGCAGTAGCCGCAGCACAAGGATTTACCTATGTTCAGACTACCATTCCAACGGATGCAATCATGGTTGGCCAGGGCTTATTCTATATTAGTTCAGTGTTATTAATTGTAGCCGGAACTGTAATGTGTATGTGGCTTGGGGAACGTATGACCGAAAAAGGTATCGGAAACGGGATTTCAATGATGATTATGATCGGAATTGTATCAAGATTTCCGGGTGCTATTATCGGAGAGGCTAATTCAAGAGGAGGAAGCGGCCAGATTCTGTTCTTTATTATAGAAATCGTTGCCTTATTTATGGTGGTTCTGTTTGCTGTGGCAATTACACAGGCAACTCGCAGAATTCCGGTACAATATGCAAAACAGATAGTTGGTAATAAGGTTGTAACAGGTCAACGCCAGTATTTACCTTTAAAACTGAATATCGCAGGTGTAATGCCTATCATTTTCGGACAAGCATTAATGTTCATTCCGGGTTTGATTCTGAATTACCTTGCAGAAAGCACTAAGAGTGATACTTTCCAGAGCTGGGCAATTATCATGAATAGTCCTACCTCATGGCAATATTGTTTAATTTACGCGATTTTAATCATAGGTTTCACATTCTTCTATACCGCTATCTCGATTAACCCTAATCAGATTGCAGATGATATGAAACGTGGCGGAGGCTTTATACCTGGTATAAAACCTGGTCAGCCGACTTCTGATTATATTGCTAATGTATTAGACAGAATTACTTTACCAGGTGGTGTTTTATTAGCAGTAATCGCAATCTTACCGGCCTTAGCAGGATTATTGGGAATGACTCAGAACTTTGCTTCATTCTTTGGTGGTACCTCATTATTAATTCTGGTAGGCGTTGTGTTGGATACATTGCAACAAATTGAAAGCTATCTGTTGATGAAACGTTATGAAGGCTTGATGCAATCAGGTCGGATTCAGGGTCGTCAGACTGTTTCAACAGTATCTATCTAACAGGAGGGTAACAGCATGAGCAAAAAGGATAGGATTATTTATTTAAAATCGGAAGAGGAGTTAGAAATTATCCGGAATAATGGCCAGATTTTAGGCAAGGCTCAGGCAGAAGTAGCGAAAGTAATAGCTCCCGGTGTTACTACCAAAGAACTGGATAAAATAGCTTACGAATATATCAAAGACCATAATGGGCATCCGTCTTTTTTGGGATATGATGTAGGAGGTCTTAAATTTCCCGCCTCATTGTGTATCTCTGTCAATGATGTAGTTGTACATGGTATACCAAGTAACAGAGCATTAAAAGAAGGGGATATAGTTTCGGTTGATTGTGGTGTTTATAAAGATGGTTATCATGCCGACAGTGCGTATACTTATGCAGTAGGTAATATCGCCAAAGAAGTAGCTGACCTATTGAAACGTACTTATGAATCTCTTTTCAAAGGTATAGAGCAAGCAAAAACAGGTAACAGGGTAGGAGATATCAGTTTTGGTGTACAGGATCATGCTGAGAAATTCGGATATGGTGTTGTGAGAGAGCTGGTAGGTCATGGTGTAGGTAAATTCTTACATGAATCACCTGAGGTACCTAATTTTGGCAAAAGAGGCAATGGGCCGAAATTGCAGGAAGGCATGGTTCTCGCCATTGAACCAATGATTACTCTGGGTCGTAGAAGTGTAGTTCAGGAAAATGACAACTGGACGATACGTACAGAGGATCGAAAAGCGGCAGCACACTTTGAACATACCATTGTAGTAAGAAAGGGAGCGGGTGAGATACTGACTACTTTTGAATACATTGAAGAAGTACTGGCCAAAAGAAATTTAGTAGTTGCATAGGAGTTCGGCGCAGAAAACATAATGTAAAAGAATACTTTTTCTGTGCAATTTAAAATATATGGCAAAACAAGCAAATATCGAAGTTGACGGCATCATTACTGAAGCTCTATCAAACGCCATGTTTCGTGTACGTTTGGAGAATAAACATGAACTGGTGGCACACATCTCTGGTAAAATGAGAATGAATTACATTCGTATTCTACCGGGTGACAGGGTTAGACTTGAGATGTCTCCTTACGATTTAACAAAAGCAAGAATTACTTATCGTTATAAATAAGCCCCCGATCCCTAAAAGGGAGTAAGGAACTAATGACGGTGATTTTATAGTTTTATAATGAGAGTTTCATGTATTGTAAATAACCCCAAAGCATGAAAACTCCTAACAAAGTTCCCCTTTAGGGGTTAGGGGTGGTATTTTAATCATTATGAAAGTTAAAGCGTCAGTAAAGAAGCGTAGTGCTGAATGTAAAGTTATCCGCCGCAAGGGGAAAATTTACGTTATTAACAAAAAAAATCCGAAGTTTAAACAAAGACAAGGTTAATTATCTATGAGGATTGCAGGTGTTGACATCCCGGACAAAAAAAGAGGCGAAATCGCCCTTACGTACATCTACGGTATTGGTCGTAGTTCGTCACAAAAAATTTTAGAAAAAGCTAATATCAGCTTTGATAAAAAAGCAGGTGAATGGAACGACGCCGAAGCTAATGCTATACGTGGTATTATCAGTGAAGAACTAACCGTAGAGGGTCAGTTGCGTTCTGAAGTGCAGCTTGCCATAAAACGATTAATGGATATTGGTTGTTACCGTGGCGTTCGCCACCGTAAAGGTTTACCACTTCGTGGTCAACGTACCAAAAATAATTCACGTACTCGTAAAGGTAAGCGTAAGACTGTAGCGAACAAGAAGAAAGCTACTAAGTAATCCCAGGTATCTGATAAAGATACTAAACAGGATTTTACGAAGCATGGGAGTAAAATCGAACAGAATACAGGTATTTCTGTATTGCCAATCATTAAACACTGTTTTGTCACAATGGCACAAGCTAAAAGAAAAGATAAAGCCAAAAAAAGAGTAGTAATCGTAGAGCCGGTAGGTCAGGTACATATCAGAGCTTCTTTTAATAATATTATTATCTCTGTTACCAACAGCCAGGGCCAGGTTATTTCCTGGGGATCGGCAGGTAAAATGGGATTCAAAGGTTCTAAGAAAAACACTCCTTACGCCGCTCAGATGGCCGCGCAAAACTGTGCGCAAGTTGCCTATGATGCTGGTATGCGCAAGGCAGAGGTATTCGTAAAAGGACCTGGTTCTGGTCGTGAATCAGCTATTCGTACGGTACAAAGTACAGGTATTGAAGTTACTTCAATAACTGACGTAACTCCTCTACCGCACAATGGTTGTCGTCCTCCAAAACGCAGAAGAGTTTAGTATTGAGCAGAAGATTGAAAACTTTAAACAATGCCTGATAAATTCAGTTTAATTGGGCAGAATCTTTAAATTTTTCATTCTTCTGTTTCTTAATTTTAATAATCAAAACAAAAGCCTTATTGATAAGGCGACAGAAGTAAACATTAGCTGTGATAGCTATACGTGATTGATAGTTTGGACATTGGGGCTAATCAATCTTTACTTCTCTTAACACAAACAAAAATGGCAAGATACACAGGTCCGAAAGTAAGAATTTCGAGAAAGTTTGGCGAGCCGGTAATGGGCGCCAGCAAGGCTCTTAGCAAAAAGAATTATGCTCCTGGCCAACATGGTAAAGGGCGTAAAAGCAAAAAATCAGAGTACGGTCAACAATTAATTGAAAAGCAAAAAGTAAAATATACTTACGGTATATTAGAGCGTCAGTTTGCTCGCTTTTTCCATTTAGCTTCAGTTAAACAAGGACGTACAGGTGAGAACCTGTTGAAATTGTGTGAAGCTCGCTTAGATAATACCGTTTATCGTTTAGGTATTGCTCCAACACGCCGTGCCGCACGTCAGTTGGTTACACACCGTCATATTACAGTTGATGGTGAAGTACTAAACATTGCTTCGTTTATATTGAAACCAGGCCAGTTGGTAGGTGTTCGTGAGAAATCGAAAGCTCTTGAAACAATTACTGATAGCTTAAAAGCACGTAATGCAAAGCGTTATAACTGGTTAGAGTGGGACAGCACAGAGTTTGTTGGTAAATTCATTAACTTCCCTGAGCGTGACCAGATTCCTGAAAACTTCAACGAGCAAGCAATCGTCGAGTTATATAATAAATAATATTAGTTAAATAGTTGTGCCATTACCGCGAAAATCGGTGATGGCACAGCTACGTTTTTTATTGGTGGGTATAGCTAACCACCTTTTTCGTTAACGAAAACAAACACACTGCATACGTATGTCAATATTAGCATTTCAAATGCCTGACAAGGTCGTCATGGAAAAAGCTGACGACTTCCATGGCTTTTTCGAGTTTAAACCACTTGAAAGAGGGTATGGTGTGACCATCGGGAACGCCCTACGTCGTATTCTTTTATCTTCATTGGAAGGTTATGCAATCACGTCGGTTAGATTTCCGGGGGTATTACACGAATTTTCGAGCATTGATGGGGTTGTCGATGATGTGACGGAAATCATCCTGAACCTCAAAATGGTTCGTTTTAAAAAAGTTTCTGATTATGTAGACAATAAATTCACCGTCAGAGTAAAAAATCAAAGTGTATTAACTGCGGGCGACCTCGGTAAATTCACTCAGAGTTTCCAAATTTTGAACCCTGATTTAGTTGTTGCCCGTCTGGACGACACAAAGGAAATCGAAATTGAGATAATTGTAGATAAAGGACGTGGGTACGTTTCGGCTGAAGAGCATAAACAAAACGACCTGCCAATAGGTTTTATTTCGGTTGACTCTATCTATACTCCCATCAAAAATGTGAAGTATAGCATAGAAAATACACGTGTAGAACAACGTACTGACTACGAAAAGCTTTTACTTGAAATCAAAACAGATGGTTCAATCCATCCTGAAAGAGCTTTGCAAGAAGCAGCTCATATTTTGATTCAGCACTTCTTGAAGTTTACTGACGAAAATATGGTATTTGATACCAAGAAAGATGAC
>CALRLN020000135.1:0-11322 GCA_943368675.1 Chitinophaga pinensis
TATATTTTGACTGCGACTGCTTCATTTATTTTCACCGTAGCTCTGCTACGATTCAAATAAATGAATTGTCTCGTCTAAAATCTACTCATTTTCATCAATAAATAAAAAGTTTAAAGAGGTTCGTAATTTTATCAATCTACAGCTATGACATTGAATGAAACAAAAATAGCATGTTACCATTGTGGTGATGATTGTGCCGACAGCCCGATTGTGCTGGAAGATAAACACTTTTGTTGTCATGGCTGTAAGACTGTTTATGAGATTTTGCAGGACAATAACCTGTGTTCTTATTACGATTTGAATCAACATGCGGGTATTAGTCTGAAATCGGCCGGGTTTAATGGCAAATTTGATTATCTGGCCGACGAAAAGATACAAAGCCAATTGCTGGATTTTCAGAGTGCGGGCATCAACAAAATTACCTTGTATATTCCGGCCATTCATTGCAGTTCGTGTGTATGGCTGCTCGAAAACTTCAATAAGATTCAGGCGGGTGTGTTTACGGCAAGGCTCAATTTTCTGAGAAAGGAATTATCGCTGAGCTATGACCCATCCAAAGTAAATCTTCAGACCATTGTAGAACTATTGGCTACCCTGGGATATGAGCCCTTGATTAACCTGCAAAGTGCTGAGCAGCAGCCTAAACAGAATAAAGTACAACGACGCCTGATATTACAGATAGGTGTGGTAGGTTTCTGTATGGGTAATATCATGTTGCTGAGTTTTCCGGAGTACTTTAAGCTTGACCTGAATAATCTGGTAGATGCTACCTACCAGCGTTTTTTCTTATATCTCAATTTCATTCTTTCTTTGCCTGTATTCTTTTTTGGCGCAGCCGATTATCTGAAAGGGGCGATAGTATCGCTCAAAGAGAATTTTCGTAATAAAACATCGGTGCTCAGTGTGGATATTCCTATTGCGCTGGGTATTACGGCCTTATTTGTGAGAAGTACTTTTGAAACTTTTGTGAATCATTCAGCAGGATATTGGGATAGTCTGGCCGGGTTGGTCTTCTTTTTATTGACAGGTAAATGGGTACAGCAGGTTACTTATAATTATCTGTCGTTTGAGCGTAATTATAAATCGTATTTCCCGCTGGCTGTAAAAGTAAGAAATGGTTATAAGAATGTTTCTGAACTGCAAAAGGGAGATATAGTTGAGATACATCATCAGGAGCTAATTCCGGCAGATTCGCTTTTGCTTTCGGAGAGAGCTTATATTGACTATAGTTTTGTAACCGGGGAGTCGGAGCCTATCAAGAAAGAACAAGGTGAGCTGATATATGCCGGTGGCAGATTAATTGGCGAAAAGGTGAGTCTTACGGTACAGAAACAGGTTTCACAAAGCTACCTGACCGAGTTGTGGAATAATGATGCTTTTAAAAAAGAGAAAAAAACTGCTACTATTGATCTGGCCAATGCCTTTAGTAAGTATTTTACCTATACTACACTGGTAATTGCGTTGCTTACGGGTATCTACTGGTATGATGTTCAGCCTGATTTAGTCTGGAAGAGCGTGACAGCAGTATTGATGGTAGCCTGCCCGTGTGCCCTTACACTTTCGATGCCGTTTACGATGAATACCACGATGGGGATTTTTGGCAGAAATAAATTTTTTGTGAAGAATCAGATGGTTATTCAGCTACTGACCGAGATAAACGAGGTGGTGTTTGATAAAACAGGCACCCTGACTGAAAATAAAAATGGACAGTTGCATTTTGAAGACGGAGATTTAAGTGAAAATGAGAAGGGCCGGGTTAGCCAGTTAGCTGCGCAGTCTGTACACCCGCTCAGTAAAATGATTTATCAGTATTTAGGATTGGGCAAGGGAAATATCAGTTATTTTGACGAGATAAAAGGCATGGGAATAGAAGGCGTGGTAGAAGGTAACTTCATCAGGTTTGGGAATGCCGCGTTCATTGGTCTTAGCACTATAAATTCGCATTCAAGCCAGGTATATGTTGAAATAAACAGAGAATACAGAGGGTATTTCACTATAAAGTCTACTTATAGAAAAAACTGGAAAGAGGTTCTCCGAAAACTACGGGGTAGTTTTAAAATGGCGCTGGTATCAGGCGATAATGAAGAAGAAAAAGCGAATCTGAAGCCGTTTTTTGAAGCAAACCAATTATTATTTAACCAGAAACCGCAGGATAAACTCAATTTTATCAGAAAAGAACAGGAATCAGGAAATCACGTGTTAATGATAGGAGACGGGCTGAACGATGCGGGAGCTTTGCGCCAGAGCAATGTGGGTATAGCATTGAGTGAAGATGTACAGGCTTTTTCGCCTGCCTGTGATGCTATATTAGATGCCTCACAGTTTGATAAACTCATTGATTTTCTCGGGTTCAGCAAAACTGCACTCAATATTGTAAAAGCAAGTTTTGTGCTGTCGCTCGTTTATAATTTTATTGGTATAGGCTGGGCGGTATCGGGGTCTTTGTCGCCCGTAATGGCCGCTATCTTTATGCCATTGAGTTCATTATCGGTTGTATTATTTGCGGTAGGTATGACTTACCTGTTTGCCAGATTTAAAAAATTGATTTAGCCATGACAGTCATAATTTTTTTGGTAGTTGCAGCACTTCTCGTAGCCGGGGGCTTTCTTGCCTCTTTCTTCTGGGCCACTAACGATGGTCAGTTTGATGATACCTATACGCCGTCGGTCAGGATTTTATTTGACGAAGAAAAACCTGTTGAAAATCATAAGGATTCATGAGGAGTAGCAGATTCTGATCAGATAAAGCTTCTTAGCTTTGTCTATCTAATCAACCAAATTTTATGAAACCTAAAATACATAGAAATATTTATAATTATATTCAGAAGTCTATCACTTTTGTGCTTGAATCGGGTGCTGTGGTAGGGTTAATTGTGCTTATAATTCTTTTTTTTGTAGCCAGAAACTGTCAGGCACAGGTTGATTTTACGAAGATACCTGCCAGCGAAAAGTTTACCAATAACAGAGCCCTGATTACAGTAAAAAATGTGCAGTTGGTACAACGTGACGAAGACCTGGATTGCACCTGGAAGACCTCTCATGCACAGATAGGTGGTATGCTGGATACAAAAACCCAGGATTTTCTGAATGATTGGCTGTCGGGTATGACCTACTTCGGGAATTGTGAAGGTGATAAAGAATGTTATGATTTTCAGTCGTATCATTATTATTATAAGGCTACAAGAGTAACACATCTGCAAAACGACCTCCTCGGATTCTACTTGCAGGAGGGTAATTGCAAAAATGAACAATCGTATTGCCTGGAAAATCAGGACTGGGAGATTTATGACCTGAGAGGCAAAAGGTTTTTGCAGGAAGGAGATATTATCCGGTTGGATGACAAAACTCAGCGGGCCTTTTTTGCTGCCATAGAAAAAAAGATAAATAAATTGAAGCTCAATCTGGTAAATGACTGGAAAGCATATACACGCCAGATAGGGTTGGCTAATAATAACCTTGTGGTGTATCTGAATAACGATATACTGAATAATAGCAAAGGCATTGTGTTGAAATTCAGAATAGATGAGGTAGAGGATTTGCTGGTGCCTTGTTTTGCCAATAGGTTGAAGAACAAAGATTGCGAAGAGTTTAACCACGCAATTATCGGGCAACGTATACTAAAGAATTAAAATTAATGTACAGATAATTAGGTTCGAAAGGATAAAAAAAAGACAGGCATTGCTTGTCTTTTTTTTGTGATATAAATCATATTATGAGGTATATCTGCTCATAAATTGCTATTGACGAGTGGTTTAGTTTTGCGGTATAAAACTAAATGATACTCACATATGAAAAAAATACTTCTCGCAACCGATTTCTCTAAAGCTTCTGATAAGGCTGTTCATTATGCCTTGCAGCTATTTGAAAATATACCCTGTGAGTTTACGCTGTTGAATGCCTATGATACTTTTCCAGTAGGAGGGTCGCCCGAAATAGCTTATTCAATGATTGATGAATTGTTTAACAGGGCAAAAAAAGAAATAGCTGAGTATCTGGAAGCTGTAAAAGCTTTGGATGAAAAGAAAATACATACTTTCAAAACAGAACTGGTTTCTTCTTCTCCTGCAAGCGCCATTCAGATTCTGAATCAGAAATATGATTATGATTTTGTGGTAGTAGGAGCAACAGGCAAAGGTGAAGATATTTTATTCGGAAGTACCGCTACTGATGTAGTACGAAACGTAGAGGCTAATGCTATGGTGATTCCTGTAAAAACGAGCCTTCAGCCTATAAGAAACGTTGTACTGGCAGTAGATTATAAGCCTATACAATCATTTAACGAGTTTGAAGGACTAAAAGAATTATTAATACAGAAAAACGCCACACTTACCTTATTGACAGTGCTGAAAGATAGCCAGTTGCCTACCGAAATGGATGGTTTACTGAAATTTGAATACCATGATTATTTCAAAGGGGTAAGTATTGTAGACTATCAGCTTCGGGCAGATAATGCCGAAGAAGGCATTGTTGATTATCTGAGCACACATGAGGCTGATCTGCTGGTTATGCTTACACGTCATCACTCTTTCTTCGATGTAGTGTTCAACCGTTCGGTTACCAGAAAATTTGCCTTTAATCCTACTGTTCCTTTGCTGAGCATTTATGATGTGGCCAATGTTGAGGTGCCTGAACATGAGATAGTTACTTTCTGAGTTTAATATAAGACAATTTTAAATAGATAAGCAATGAACAAATATTCACAATTGAGCCATACGCATTTTCAGAACCGATTATGGCATAATGAACTGGAAATGATGCAGAGAGAAACCGATTTCTTTTTGAGCATAGTTGAAGAATTGGGCAATCTTGAAAATACCACCAGAACCAAAGAGCAGGAATGGTTTATCAACCAGTTTCACCATTTTCAGAGGTTGACGAAGCAACTGCTTGGTGAGTTGAGCAGTATAGAAAAAGGATTAGCAAGTGGTGTAATTAACGATAGGATTCTGGATAAAGACCAAAGGCTTGACCAGGAGTATTTCAAAGAAGAGATGGATTATTTTGAGCAGGATTACAGGTCGGTAAAGAGTAAATTCAGGAAATTCGTCGCTGATTCAGATTCTATCGGTATTGACTAACCAGGCCAGCAGGAAATATGACGAGTGTCATATTTTCATCAAACTATGGTCATGTTTTAGGCTTAAGAGCCACAGTAATTTTACGCCATCAAAGTTTCTAAAACTCAGTTTTTTATGCAGTATACTACGCAGCCCGAGACAGTTGGGACATTAGAACGATTTGAATATGATAACAAAATCGTAAAAGCCTTTCTCGTCGTAACAGTCATTTTTGGTTTAGTGGGTATGTTAGCCGGACTTACGCTGGCTATACAGCTTTTCTGGCCCGGTGCCAATTTTGAAACCCCCCATGTAACATTTGGCCGTTTAAGACCTTTACACACCAATGCCATTATATTTGCTTTTGTGGGTAATGCCATGTTTGCAGGTATTTATTATTCAATGCCCAGGTTGCTCAAAACAGCCATGTTTAGCAAAGCTCTTTCCTGGATTCATTTCTGGGGCTGGCAGTTAATCATTCTGGCGGCAGCAATTACCCTGCCTTTAGGTATGACCACCAGTAAAGAGTATGCAGAGCTTGAATGGCCGATTGATATTGCAATTACCTTAATATGGGTAGTATTTGCCATCAATATGTTTGGTACTATTATCAAACGCCGTGAGCGCCACATGTATGTAGCAGTCTGGTTTTATATAGCTACTGTGGTTACGGTTGCCTTATTGCACATTGTCAACTCTTTGGAATTGCCTGTATCGTGGACAAAAAGTTACTCCCTTTATGCCGGTGTACAGGACGCCCTGGTGCAATGGTGGTATGGTCATAATGCGGTGGCATTCTTCCTTACAACGCCTTATCTGGGCCTGATGTATTATTTCTTACCCAAGGCGGCTAATCGTCCCGTATATTCATATAAGTTATCTATTATACACTTCTGGTCTCTGATATTTATTTATATCTGGGCAGGACCTCACCATTTGCTTTATTCTTCGTTGCCTGACTGGGCACAAAGTCTGGGTACGGTGTTCTCAATTATGTTGATTGCGCCATCATGGGGAGGTATGCTGAATGGTCTTCTGACCTTGCGCGGTGCCTGGGATAAAGTACGTGAGGATCCGGTGCTTAAATTCTTTGTGGTTGCCGTAACAGCTTATGGTATGGCTACTTTTGAAGGCCCGATGCTTTCGTTGAAAAACGTAAATGCTATCTCTCACTTTACAGACTGGACAATTGCCCACGTGCACGTGGGGGCTTTAGGCTGGAACGGATTCATGATATTCGGTATCCTGTATTATCTGATACCACGTATGTATAAAACTCAGCTTTATTCTAAAACGCTTACCAATACACACTTCTGGTTAGGTACTTTAGGTATTATTTTCTATGCCTTGCCGATGTACTGGGCTGGTTTTACGCAAAGTCTGATGTGGAAGGAGTTTACTCAGGATGGTTTTCTGGCTTACCCGAATTTCCTTGAAACAGTTACCCAGATTGTACCACTTTATATGATGAGAGCCCTGGGTGGCACTATCTATCTGATTGGTGCGCTGGTAATGATTTATAACCTGATTAAAACGGCTAAACAAGGCACATTTGTAGCAGCCGAATATGCAGAAGCACCAGCTCTTGAAAAACACGTGAGAGTAACCGGAGGTACCTGGCACTCAGTTCTGGAACGCAAACCAGTAATTTTTACAGGTCTTGCTCTGATAGCCGTAGCCATAGGTGGGGTAGTAGAGTTCGTGCCTACCGCTCTTATTGAATCTAATATTCCGACAATTGATGCTGTAAAACCTTACACTCCTCTTGAGCTGACCGGACGTGATATTTATATAAAAGAGGGGTGCGTGGGTTGTCACTCGCAGATGGTGCGTCCGTTCCGTTCAGAAACCGAGCGCTACGGAGAGTATTCAAAAGCCGGAGAGTTTGTTTATGATCACCCGTTTTTGTGGGGTTCAAAACGGACAGGCCCGGATTTGCACAGAGTAGGGAAGAAGTATCCGGATAGCTGGCATTTTAACCACATGATGGACCCTACTACGATGTCGCCCGGCTCAATCATGCCTCCTTATCCGTGGTTGCTGGAAAATGATTACGATAAAGAACTATTGCCTGCCAAGATTAAAGCCATGCGTACACTGGGCGTGCCATATCCTGCGGGCTATGAAGACATTGCAGTAGCAGAGGCAGAAAAACAGGCACAGGAGATTACGAAAAGCCTGGCTGATGCCAAAATCAAAACAAGCAGCGATAAGGAAATCATAGCCCTGATTGCCTACTTACAAAGGCTGGGAACAGATATAAAAACAACAAAGTAGGCCTAAAAACCTACTTTTAATAAAACTTAAGACAATGTTTAAACATTATTTCGAGCAAATGGACGGGGTAAGTATTTACCCGATTTTCTCACTACTGGTTTTCTTCCTCTTTTTTATTGGCCTGGGCTGGCATGTTTTCAGATTTGATAAAAAGAAGCAGAATCATCTGGAGAATCTTCCATTAGACGAGTAGGCCTTCCGGCGAAATAAACAAGGTATCACGAAATTTAAAATATTTATCCGTTTATGGGAACATTTATCAAATCAGGCGATGAACTCATTCAGCTATTGGTCCTTATCGTATTGACTCTTACGGCGATAGTCCTGCTGGTGATAGTACTGAATATGTATAGGGTAATTAACAGAATTATAGCCGAAAAAGAAGGAAGAACAGTAGAGCCTTTCAGTTTTCAGAAATGGTGGCAGAGAGAAGCCGGAACTGCAATTCCGATTGAAAAAGAAGAAGCCATTCTGTTGAATCATAATTATGATGGTATTCAGGAACTCGACAACCATTTACCACCCTGGTGGGTGAAATTGTTTTATGCAACTATTGTTTTTGCGGCAGTGTATGTTGGTATTTATCATTTCTGGCATATTACGCCTTTACAGGAAGAAGAATACCAGATTGCAATGGATGAGGCCAAAAAAGAAGTAGAGTTGTATCAGTCAAAAATGGCAAACACCATTGATGAAAAAACGGTAAAACTATTGCTCACCGACAGCAAGACTGTAAACAGTGGTAAAGACATTTTTGTTGCCAAATGTGCTGCTTGCCACGGACAGGCTGGAGAAGGTGGCGTTGGTCCTAATCTGACAGATGAATACTGGCTGCATGGTGGAAGCATCAACGACGTATTCAAAACAATAAAATATGGCGTACCTGAAAAGGGGATGATAGCCTGGCAGGCTACAATGAAACCGAATGAAATACAAAGTGTGAGTAATTACATTTTATCAATTCAGGGTTCTAATCCCGCAAATGCCAAAGCCCCACAAGGAGAAAAAGCTTCAGCAGGTGCTGATTCAAGCAGCGCTAAGCCAGTGGCAAACTTATAAACCATCTCGTCGCTGCTAACATGTGTGTAACAGATAGAAATAAGGAGAAATAAAAACAGAGACAAGTGAGCAATTTAGATTTTATAGATGAAGCCTATCGGGACAGTATAGCCACGGTAGACAGTGAAGGGAAGAGGATATGGGTGTATCCGAAAAAACCAAGTGGTCATTTTCATAATTACCGCATTGTAGCCACCCTTATTTTTTTAGGCTTGTTTTTCCTGGGGCCATTTATTAAAATCAACGGGCAGCCCTTATTAATGATTAATATCTTTGAGCGTAAGTTTGTCTTATTCGGACAATTGTTTCTACCACAGGATTCGGTCATTTTTAGTGTTGGTCTGGTTACTTTTTTTGTTTTCATTATTGTTTTCACAGTAGTTTACGGGCGTTTCTGGTGTGGTTGGGCCTGTCCGCAGACGGTATTCATGGAAATGGTTTTCCGCAAAATTGAATACTGGATTGAAGGAGACCGAAAACAGCAGATAGCTTTAAGTAAAGCACCCTGGACTGCCGAGAAAATACTGAAAAAAGGAGGCAAAAGACTCGTATTTCTGCTTATTTCTATTCTGATTGCCCACACAACTATGGCGTATCTGATAGGAATAGATGCTACAAAAGAAATTATTACCCAGTCACCGGCCGAACACCTTGCGGGTTTTATTGGTCTGGTAGCTTTTACAGGTATCTTCTATTATGTTTTTACGGTGCTTCGTGAGCAGGTTTGTGTTTCTATTTGTCCTTACGGACGCCTGCAAGGGGTATTGATGGGAAGAAACACCATAAACATTATTTATGACTGGTTGCGCGGTGAGCCGAGAGGTAAGCTGAGTAAACACGAACCAGAAACTGCCTCTGCGCATAAAGGCGATTGTATAGATTGTAAACTATGTGTGCAGGTATGCCCGACAGGCATAGACATACGCAATGGCGCTCAGCTTGAATGTATTAACTGTACAGCTTGTATTGATGCCTGTGATGAGGTGATGATTAAAATCAATAAGCCCACAGGTTTAATCAGGTATGGCTCGGTAGAGAGCGTAGAGAAACGGGTACCTTTTAAATTGTCGTTCAGAGCGTATGCTTACTCAGTAGTTTTATTATTACTGATCGGGGTTGAAGCATTCTTACTTCTGAGTCGTGAGGCCATTGAAACCACTATCATGCGTGTACCAGGCCAGATGTATCAGGAACAGGCCCATGATAAAATCAGTAACCTTTTTAATGCCCAGATTGTCAACAAGAGCAATGAAGAAATGGAGGTATACCTGAAAGTAGCAGATAATAAGGGTACTATCCGGTTGATTGACGGCAAAAAGAAAATTGTAGTAAAAAAAGAAGGAAAAGCCGATGTGGTGTTCTTTTTGGATATGGATAAATCAGCCATAAAGAAAATTAAAACCAATCTGGCCATAGAAGTATGGCGGGGTGATGAGAAACTGGAAACCATTAAAACGACCTTTCTGGGATTCAGGGAATAGTTCATACAATAACTACTCAATAAACAAACAAATTATGAACTTCGGACATAAAATCGGCATTTTTTACGGACTCTTTGTAATATTCATGATTACACTCGTGACGCTTTGCATCAGACAAAAAGATGTAACACTGGTGAGTGATGATTATTATAAAAAAGAGATTGCCTATCAGGCAGAGATTGAGAAGTTGAGTAATAACGAACACCTTTCGACCCCCGTAAAAATAACTTATGCAGGTGATAAGCAATTAGTGAGCCTTAGTTTTCCGGAAGAGCAGAAAGGTGCCACAGGTAAAGTTCAGTTTTATCGGCCATCTGATGCAAAAAAAGATTTTACCATAGATTTAAAACTTACTGAAACTGCTGTACAACAGATACCTGTGACTAGCCTCAGCAAAGGGCTGTGGGTTGTGAAAATAGAATGGGAAAAATCCGGAACGGCGTATCTGAAAGAAGAGAAACTCGTATTATAATATGTTATATTCGGCATTTATGATTGGCCTGGCGGGAAGCCTGCACTGCATGGGTATGTGCGGGCCGATTTCTATGCTATTGCCGGGCGATAAATCAAAAAGGGGCCGATACATTTTAGGCAGGGTAGTGTATAATCTGGGTAGAATTTCTACTTATAGCCTGCTGGGGCTTCTGGTAGGGTTAGCAGGGGAGCAGATAGCCCTGTTTACCTCTCAGAAAGTCCTTTTTATAATTGTCGGCAGTTTAATTCTGATAGCCTTTATTTTACCTGCCCGCTGGAGACAATCTTTAGATGTGCTGCCCTATGTAAGCCGGTTGAATAATTTTATCAAATCTTCTTTATCTGTCTTCTACAAAAAACATTCATTATTTGCGCAACTGGTATTTGGTATGCTAAACGGACTTTTGCCTTGTGGTCTGGTCTATGCAGCACTTAGCGGTGCTTTTCTGATGAGTGAGGCCTGGGAGAGTGTTCTGTTTATGGCATTGTTTGGCCTGGGTACGCTGCCTATGATGCTGGGCTTTGCTTTTTTAGGCAATGGTATCCGCAAAATGATTAGTTTCAAACCCAAAGTAATTTATACTTTCTCTTATATCGTTTTAGCCATCTGGCTTATCTTCAAGGGGGTTAATCTGCCTTCTCATCAATTCTCTGAGCATGATGCAAACGGTATTCCGGTTTGTCATGGGAAGTAACAATCAACTCACAACTGCTTCACTCTTCAGGTACTGCTTCTTATATTCCATAGGTGTAATACCTTTCACATTTTTGAAATGCCTGTAAAAATTAGACAGGTTATTAAAGCCGCTTTCAAAGCAGATAATTTCTATACTCATCCGGTTTTCAACCAATGCCCGGCATGCGTGGCTCACCCTTATTTCGGTCAGGAAATCATTATAGGTTTTGTGGGTCATTAATTTGAAATACCGACAGAACGAGGTAGTACTTAAATTGGCAATGGCGGCACTATCTTCC
>CALRLN020000136.1:0-11227 GCA_943368675.1 Chitinophaga pinensis
TGCTATTGAAGATGGTAAATATTGCCTTTGTTACCTGAGTCTTACTTCCAATCTGAAAAATAAAAACGGCATAAAGCAGATGGAAGAGGATGTTCTATACAGGAATCCATATCTAAAAGAAATCTTCACAACCGCTCAATTTCTCTTTAAGAAGCCGGAAGTAATCAATGAGATCGTTTTTGTTTCCAAAAGCAGCGTGCACGAAAACATCATTATGGTTGGAGATTCTGCCGGACTGATTACTCCGCTTGCTGGTAATGGTATGTCTATTGCAATCAGATCAGGTTTTATGGCGGCACAATTGGTAATAGAGTTTTTGAAAGGTAATATTAACCGAACCGAACTTGAGAAATTATACATTTCAAACTGGAATAGTAATTTCAGGAACCAACTATGGCGTGGCAGACAATTACAGAAATTATTAGGTAAAGAAAAAACATCAGAATTGGCCATTTCTTTACTCAACAACTTTTCGGTTCTCATGCCTCTCGTTATCAGAAGTACACATGGCAAAATATTGAAATTTTAGCAAAAAACTTTAAATATTATGGAAAAAGACAGCAATGATCCGTCAAAGCCCAACTTTACTTTAAAAAGTAATAACCTGAAAGGACAGGCTACTGCAAAAGAGTTTTTCAATAGTTTTGGATGCACCGGCCACAACATCTCTCCCCATTTATCATGGACAGATGCACCGTATGATACGAGAAGTTTCGCTGTTACGATATTCGATGTTGATGCCCCTACCGGAAGCGGTTGGTGGCATTGGTTGATATTTAATATTCCGCCAGATGTAACGGAATTAAGAGAAGAGGCAGGCGACGTTAGCAAATCTATTGCCCCTAAAGGCTGTGTTCAGAGTATTAATGATTATAGCACTTTTGGCTATGGCGGCCCCTGCCCCCCTCCCGGAGAGCTTCATCAATACCTGATTACTGTTTTTGCCTTAAAAAGCACACTCGATTTAGATAAAAACACAAATCCGGCCGTAGTGAGCTTTAATATTAATGCAAATACAATTGCCAAAGCTTCTATTGCGATATATGGTAAGCGATAGTTTTTGTTTAAGCAATGGCTTAAGGAATATCCATAAACTTGTGGGTCTGCAGACTAACTTTCCATTTAGGATTTTGCTTAACATAGTCAATTATTAGAGGCAGCATCAGATTCTGTTTACTCCACTCTGGCTGCAAAAGCAGAATACATTCTTTATTGACCAATCCGGCATACTTTTCAGCAAATGAGAAATCAGATTTATTATAGACAATTACTTTTAATTCATTAGCCGCATTGTAGATACTCTCATGCGGCTCTTTAAATTTTTTAGGGGAAAAACACACCCAATCCCAAGCTCCTGACATCTCATAAACACCTGATGTTTCTATATTGGTCTGGAATCCACTATGCTTCAAGGCAATTGTTAAATCATCAAGATTATACATCAAAGGTTCACCACCCGTTATAACGGCCATACGCCCCTTATGTTTATTAGCCTCATTTACAATTTCTTCTACTGTAAACTGTGGATGTATGGATGCATCCCATGACTCTTTCACATCACACCATACGCAGCCCACATCACAACCACCTAGACGAATAAAGTATGCCGCCTTTCCTGCATGATACCCTTCACCCTGAAGGGTATAAAACGACTCCATCACCGGCAATTTCACTTCTTCTGTAACCATTCAACTATTCTTTTTTTGCAAAATTACCAATATTATACCAAATTGTTATCAAGGTATTTATTCCTTGCAAATAATCCCTGAAAATTAAAGTTTTCTATAATAAAATCACAATTCTGAATTGATTTTTGAATTTCTGATAGGCGTGCTGTTCTGGGAGTGGAAATTACCTAAAAAAAACAACCTTTCCCGAGCAAAATATGTTATATTCATGTGTAGAAACGGTTTGTAATGTATGCAGGTCAATTGGTATCGTAATTTTTATTTTATTTAGTAAAGTTTTGTTAAATTTTTGCTGTTCCTGAATGTTAGCGATTATTTATAAAATTTAACTGAAACAGTTTCTATATTTGCATTAAAAACTGAAGCTTTGAATGTCTGAGTCTGAAAAAAAATATTGCGATTCTTTAACCGAGTATTCACGAAGAACAACGAATCAGGTACAGGTAGGTGATGTTTGGATTGGTTCTGATTATCCAATCCGGGTACAATCCATGACTACTATTGACACTATGGATACAATAGGCTCTGTAGAGCAGACTATCCGGATGATTGAGAGTGGTTGTGAAATTGTAAGAATTACTGCCCCAAGTGTAAAAGAAGCGCAGAACCTTGAAAATATACGTAAAGAATTACGCCAAAGAGGCTATTCTACTCCATTAGTCGCTGATATTCACTTTACTCCGAATGCAGCTGAATTGGCGGCAAGAATCGTCGAAAAGGTTCGGATAAATCCTGGCAATTACGCTGATAAAAAGCGTTTTGAAATTATTGATTATACAGAAGCCAACTATCAGGCTGAATTGGACCGAATAAGAGAGAGATTTCTTCCTTTGGTAAAGATTTGTAAGGAATACGGCACAGCGATGCGGATTGGCACGAATCATGGTTCCTTATCAGACAGAATTCTTAGCAGATATGGCGATACCCCATTAGGAATGGTAGAATCTGCCCTTGAATTCCTGAGAATCTGTGAAGATGAAAACTATTTTAATATAGTGATTTCGATGAAATCTTCAAACCCTCAGGTAATGGTAGAAGCGTATCGTCTACTTGTGCAAAGACTTGCAGTTGAGCAACTGAAACCTTATCCGTTACATTTAGGTGTTACAGAAGCAGGAGAAGGAGAAGATGGCAGAATAAAATCCTCAATGGGTATTGGCACATTGCTTGAAGATGGACTGGGAGACACTGTCAGGGTGAGTTTAACAGAAGACCCAGAGTTTGAAGCCCCTGTTGCCAAAGCTCTGGTTGACAGATATACCCATAGAAAAGAGAAAGCGGCATTTATTGAGCCTATTACTAATAACCCAATCAATCCGTATCAATATCATCGAAGAGATACTGTTGAGGTTGAAAACTTCGGTGGACTTAATGTGCCTAGAGTAATTGCTGATTTTTCGACAGCAAAGGTTGAAAAGCACGAGGATTTAAAGCCAATAGGGCATTTTTATTTGCCTTTGCCTGATAAATGGCGCATGAATGATATTGGTGCAGATTATATTTATAGCGGTAAAAAACCTATACCTTTTATGCTGCCCAATGGTCTGAAAGAAATTTTAGATGCAGATGTTTGGCAGGTACAGGATGAGAAGACTCATAAATTTCCTTTATTCACGCCTGCTGAATTTGCAGCAGCAGCAGCAAAGGAACTCCTCCACAAAAATATTAATTTTGTAAAGATTACGATTAGTGATTTAAGTACTGATTTTGTTGAGACTCTCCGTCAATACAACAATGTGGTTTTAGTCGTAGAAACTGATAATGAAGCCGCTATGCCTGAATTACGGAAGCTGTATTTTGAACTTCTCCATTCGCAAATAAAAAATCCGGTGGTATTGAAGCGTGATTACCGGAATATTTCTGAAATTGACGGGCAATTATACGCTGCAACTGATTGTGGCGGATTATTGGTTGATGGCTTCGGTGATGGCATTATTTTATCTTTCGACAATGTGGCAATAGCTAATAGCACCTCATTCGGAATTTTACAAGCAGCCAGAACCCGTATGAGTAAGACAGAATATATCAGCTGTCCTTCTTGCGGAAGAACTTTGTTTGATTTGCAGGAAACAACAGCGTTAATCAGGAAAAACACCGATCATCTGAAAGGAGTTAAGATAGGTATTATGGGTTGTATTGTTAATGGCCCAGGTGAAATGGCTGACGCTGATTATGGGTATGTTGGTATTGGTAAGGATAAAATTGCCTTATATCGCGGACAGAATGTGGTAAAAAAATCGGTACATGCCGATAATGCAGTAAATGAATTAATAGAATTAATTAAAGAAGATGGGCGTTGGTTAGAGCCTGAACTTACAGAGCTGGAACTGATAAACGAGTAATCAAATAAAGCAATGCTAGAAAAACTTAAACACTTTCTTTCAATAGGGCCGGTTTTTGCGTACTTTTTCAGAGTTTTTCGGAAAGATAAAGAGGGTAAATACCCGCATAGTTTCAATTTAAAAATGATGCACGGAATTAATAAAATTTCGATAATCATGTTTTTAATTTGTGTAATTATAATGGTTACCAGATGCGCAAGCAGATAGACCAATGAATATTGAAACATTCAGAGAATATTGTTTAGCCAAAAAAGGAGTTTCGGAAGAATTACCCTTCGGACCTGACACATTGGTGTATAAGGTAATGGGTAAAATGTTTGCATTAACAGGTCTGGATTCAGAACGATTCAGGATGAGTCTGAAAAATACTCCTGAAAAAAATGAAGAGTTAAGAGCCGAATACTCTTGTGTGACTGGCGCCTACCACATGAATAAACGACACTGGAATACAGTTACAGTAGATGGAAGTGTGAAGGATATTTTATTGAAAGAATGGATTGATGAATCTTATGAAATTGTTGTAAGCAATTTACCGAAGAAAATACAAGAAGAACTCAATAAACAATAGCGCTATGGAGGCCCTGCTTATTGGCATACCATTTTTGATTTATATCTACTTGAGAATCAGGCTGGGTAATGATGTTTCGCCGCAGGAATATGACGAAATCATTTTCAAAGAAGGTATTGAAGCCTATAAATCAGCAGATTATGTTACCGCCTTCAGATATTTTGATGCTGAAGCACATGAGTATCCGAAGTCATCTACGGCTTATTTATACCGGGGCAAATGCCATTATTATTTCGAGAACTGGGAAGCTGCTTTGGGGGATTTTGAAAAATCTATGAGACTTGATAATGCGCTGGCAGAAACATTTTACTGGAAAGGGCTGTGTTATTATCAAATGGAAGACTATAATTCATCTCTTTTTGAACTAAAACGCTCATCAAGAATGTATTTAGATAAAAATCCTGAAGTAATAAGATTAATTGGTGAATTAGAATTTAGAAAAGCTGATTTTGAAAGTGCAGAAAAAAGTTTTAAAATAGCTGCTGAATTAGGAGATCTCAAATCCAATATACTGTTACAAACGCTTTTTTATGGCAACATCAGAAAAGCATCTAGTTAAATCAAAGAAATGACTGAAAGTGAATACCTTTTTGTTTACGGTACTTTATTGAGCGAGTACGGTAACATAGAATCGCATGAATGGGTAAAAAAGTTTGCTGAACCAATGGGTAAGGCTATGATGGAAGGCAAGATGTATATGGTGGATTATTACCCGGGAATAATACCTTGCCAGAGTGGAGAGAAATATTTTGTAAAGGGTGAATTATATCGTTTAAAAGAACCTGATAAATTATTTTCTCTCTTGGATAGATATGAAGAATATAATCCAATGGACCCGGCTCATTCTGAGTATGTCAGAAAAAAAGCAAAAGTGATTCTGAAAAGTGACAAGCAGGAATATGAGGCCTGGGTTTATTACTTTAATCAATCAGTTGAAGACCTGGAGTTTATGCCTAAAGGAGATTTTATTAATGAATACCATAAATAAAAAAATAACTGCTTAGACTGATTTCTTAAATTCACTAAAGTCTATATGGAAACTTCATTTTGGTTGGCCGCGCAGAACGGCCAACTATTTTTTTGTATTTTTCAAACAATATCTATCAAATAAAGACGTATTTCAAGAAAAGAAGCAACCATTTTTTAGATGTATTCGTTTTAACTTATAGATCACAGAACTGAAAAATTATGAAATGAAGCACATATACTTTTTAATTATATTCCTTTCCTCCACTCTAGTTTTTGCACAGAACTCCTACACTATAAAAGGTAAAGTAACAGATTTTGTAACGCATGACCCTGTTCCATTCGCTGCTGTTAGTATTAAGAACACAACAATTGGGAAAAATACTGATTTTGAAGGCAACTTCATTCTTCAATTATCCAGTCTTAATGCCGATTCTCTGCTTATCACATGTATGGGATACACCAATAAGACAGTCTTTATCAGAAGAGATTCGCTTACCCAAACTATTAATATACAACTAAAGCCTTCTGAAATCTTATTGCATGAAGTAACGGTGCACGCAGGAGAGAATCCAGCATGGGCTATTATTAGAAAAGCTGTTGCAGCCAAGTCAATAAATAATTACAAAAAGATAAGTGCCTTTGATTATGTAAGCTACAATAAGATTGAAGTTGATATCAATAATATAACAGACAAACTACGGAAACGAAAAATAGCTCAGAAAGTAAATAAAGCTATTGAAGACATTGGTACACTGACAGACGATGAAGGAAAGACACTCGTACCTACATTTATTTCTGAATCTATTTCTCATTATTATTTCAGAAATGACCCTAGGTTATCGAAAGAATTTATTGAAAAGACTAATATTAAAGGTATTGGCGTAACTGATGGCAGTTTAACTTCACAGCTAATCGGCTCGACATTTCAGCAATATAATTTTTATGTTAATCAGGTCGATGTACTAAACAAGAATTTTGCTTCACCCATCGCAGACGATTGGCGCCTTGTCTATGATTATTACCTGGCCGATAGTAGTTATATAGGAGAAGACTTTTGCTATAGAATTGAATTCACCCCCAAAAGAAAGCAGGACTTAGCATTTGCGGGTACTATTTGGATTAACAAAGGCTCATGGGCAATTGCCCAAATTGATGCAGCCATAACCAAAGATGCCAATCTTAATTTTGTTGAGAGAATCAAGATTCAACAGGAACTTGAACCGGTAGATAGTATCTGGATGCCGGTAAAAAACAGAATCGTGGTTGATGTTTCAGAACTCACAAAAGGTTCGGCTGGTATGTTGCTAAAATTCACCAACTATAATGAAGACATTATCATCAATCGACCCAAAGATGTGAAATTTTACGACAGAGGCATAGAAATTTTACCTGATTATCGTGAAACTGATAAAAAATACTGGCAGTCAGTAAGACCGGAACCGTTCACTGAGAAAGAACAACTGGCTTATACCATGATTGATACAATCAAGACGATTCCTGTAATAAAAACATATACTGAAATTGCCAAGATCTTATCCACCGGATATACCCGTTTATTTACGGGAATTGAATTAGGACCTTTGGTGTATTCCGGTGCGTATAATAATATAGAAGGTGTAAGATTAAGACTAGGATTAAGAACAAATTATGAATTCAGCAGAAAATGGATTCTGGAAGGTTACCTGGCATATGGTACAAAAGACGATTCCTGGAAAATGGGTGGTGAGATTACGAAGATTTTTTCAAGAAAACCCTGGACAACCATGTGCCTTAAATATGCACATGATATTGAACAGGTAGGATTGAGAAAAGAAGATTTAGGACTTGGGGCTGTTTATTCTGCTTATATGCGATTCTTTACCCTCATGCGACCTTATTATGAAAATGAAACTAGAATTCAGTTTCAACGTGAGGTATCAAAAGGCGTTTTTACATCTTTTGGTTTGCGAACAAGAAGTTTTGATCCGCTTTACCCATTCCATTACAGAGTTAAACCCGGTTTGGGAGATGCTTCGCCATTAACAACCCATTTTAATACTTCTGAGGTTTTATCCGAAATCACCTTTGCAAGAGACGAACTGGCCGTTATCAATGATAATGAGCGATTAAGTTTCGGAACAGTAAAGTCACCTACTATTAGTATTAAATATATATTAGGGGCAAAGAATATCTTAAATAGTGATTTTACCTATCACAATATAATCGCTAAATATAGCCATACCTTAAATCTGGGTTATTTTGGTAAGACCTATTATAGAGCTGAAGCCGGAGCAATTTTTGGCACAGTCCCTTATCCTTTGCTGAAAAGTCACTTAGGAAATGAAACCATTTTTATTGTAGGCAATTCGTTTAACTTAATGAATAATTTCGAGTTTATCAGCGACCGTTATTTTTCGGTTAGATATACACATGATTTTGAGGGATTACTTTTTAATCGTTTCCCTTTAATTAAAAAATTGAAATGGAGAACCTTTACTACGGGCAAATTCTTGTGGGGTACGCTTACAGACAAAAATTATGATATTACCCCTCAAAGAACTGAAACCGATTTCAGAAACTTCTCAGGACTTGGTAAAGCCCCTTATATTGAATTGGGCTATGGTGTAAGTAATGTCTTCAAGTTTCTGCGTATAGAAGCCATGCATCGATTAACCTATCGGGATAATCCTGACATCAGGAAATTCGGGGTTAAACTTTCAGCTGAAATATCATTGTAACTACGCTGATTCATAAATACCTGAATCATTTATAGATTTTGTTCATAATATCACGGGCTACATTAGGTTTATAATGATATATCTCATAATAGTTGGTTTTATTATTAGTATATTCATTCTGGCCTGAAAAATCATAAATATGCTCTTTACCAAAGAAGCGTTCTAATACTTTGAGGTCATCAGCGTTAAAGTATTTCTGGTCGTAGGTTGGACCTATCACAATTTTATAATTCGTATTGTTTCTTTCTAAGACCGCTTTTATTCTGCCTAAATATTGAACCTGATATGGTTTTATTACTTTATTGACCAATTGCTTCTCAGGGCTTCTTTCATAAAATAAAGTAGGCTGATTATAATAATTTACAGAGTCCTTTTTGATTTCATCTATATAACTTGTAAAGATAAAATCATTAACTACGGGAGTATAATTGATTTTACGAAATTCGAGATAAGTTCTCATGTAATTACGAAACTCTCTGAAAATCTTGTAGTCATAAAAGGCTGTAAAAAATCCTTGGGAGAAATAAGAATTCAGGAATATAGTATGATATTTCAACCATGGTAATTGACTCACCCTATAGTCTTGTATGAACACACATCCTAAAGTATCCTGTTCATAGTCAAAGATGCTTCTGTCCCAGACAAGTAGCGCATTATCGATTTTATTACCTTGCTTTTCAATAAATTCCAGCTTGGTGGCAATTCCGTATACGGTCTCACACGAAGCATCGAAATGATAAGGTGTTTTATCATTAATATGTTTGCCCCAGTCCCCGGTATAAAAAACACTTGATCGCGAGCTGCCAAATATGAAGGACTTATAATCATATTTGGAGTTATTATTCAAAAAAACCTGTGTGCTTATTCTATCTCTGTTTAAGCTTTTAGCATAATTATCTGGATATTCCTGATAGGCATGCAGAATATGGAATGGGTCAAAAATAAAATAACCAAGCCCTAATAGTAAAACCGGTGATAAGAAAATAAGTATCTTTTTGAAAAACTTCAAGAACATGGAAACAAAAAATTTAATCAATTACTATTTTTTTAATGATTCTGCGATTATCGGTGCCAACTGCCTCAATCAGATAAATTCCAGAGCTTAATTTCGAAATGGGTATAGAAACATTTTCACCATTAACCGGAATCCGCTGTATAATATTGCCCTGATTGCCCGATAATATCAATTCAATGGCAGGTACCTGCAGTTTAATTTCCAAATCAGCACCTTTGGAAACCGGATTAGGATAAACAATTAAATCCCCGTCAGTCTGGATGATTCCGGATAATTCTAAAGGCACATAAATCTCTATTATATTACTAAAAACCTCATCATTAATGTTCAGACGATAATAATATTTTACCCCTTTTTTAAGTTTTAAATCAAGATATACTCCCTGTTCGGCATCAGCAATTTTGATAAAATTGTTTGGAGCACCTACTGATTTTTCAATAGAATATATTACATTGCTTTGTGCTGTCCATTCTAAAGTGGCTCGTTTTAATACTCCTCCGAACAATTTCCCTGTCAATACAGGTTTAATGATTTTGATATTAGAGCTAATCGGGAAATTTTTAAATGTAAATGCCCTTAAACCAAGTGAATTTTTAAGATAGGGAATACCTGAAACTGTTTCTGCATTAAGTGTAAAGTAATCTGGCCCATAGGTCACCTGTTTTGCATTGCTAGGTTCTGTTAATTTCAGGATTACTTTATTCCCTTCAGCTACTCCTCCGGAAACCTTTCCTGATAAACCATCCAGATAAATATAATCTTTTAAAAAAGCTTTAGTGCCGTTAGCTTTATCAATACCAATCGTGGGATATTGCATTTTCTGAAACTTGTCAAATTCCAGCACCAGAGAATCCCGATTGTCAGTAAAATAGGCTTTTTTAATATTGGGTGAATATATCTCCAGGGTATCAGAACTTTTCATAAAGTCTTTAGCAATAAGCCTTGATACTTCCTGTCCGTTCAACTGATAACCCTCAAAGGTATAATGTAATCCGTCAAACCCGGGAGTTCCTACGGTTGATATACCATCACAATCAGAATAAAATTGATTAATTTTCCTTTGAAAATCTCTTAAATCCCCTGCTTTATTATTATCTGCCCAATAAATATTATTCTGAAAAACATACATTTTCTTAATAGAAGGAAAATCTTCAAGAATCTGTTTTCTCAATTGAGCAAACTTCGTAGGATATACCTCTGCCCTACTGGCTTCAAAAGCCTCACTTTCTCCCTGCCTCCAGATAAATATTCTAGCTGTTTTACTAAACCCGGTTTTATTGGCTTTTTTTACTAACTGACCATAATAGTACTGGATGTCTTCATGATTTTTTTCGTTTCGGATCATCAGTTCATCAATACTTTTATTACCCACAGCCCCATTAATGATACCAATCGGAATTTTATATTTATCAATTAACTGCTTCTGAATTTCGAGACCAATTAATCCTGACATATAATAATTCCACTTCATAGTCGGAAACCACGAATAATCATTAGTCTGAAAATTGGCAAATGTGGTTCGTCCAAACTTAAATTCATCTTTAAATTTTGCCAGTTCGGTTGCATCACTGGCTTCCGCATTTGACTGCCCGTAAATAACCACATTATCACCACATAAAACCTGTGAAGCTTCTTTTACCAATACCGAATCCTGCCCACGAAAGGCATAAAAATAAAACTCATATTCAATCAGCCCTGCGGTAACTAAAGGCTGGAAGATAAAAGGAGCATTAGTTAAATCTCCTGCCTGAAATGAGAGTTTTTGCTTTTTATAATAAAAAACTTTCTTGTCTTTTTTACCGATAACTGCAACATCTGTAAAGCCCTCCGTATAAAGTCTACCTTTAATCGTGACAGTACCTCTGTTCAGGTCATCACGCTGATAAAGTTGGGCTGTAATGGGGAACTCGTCATAAATCACGGCCTGT
>CALRLN020000137.1:0-11211 GCA_943368675.1 Chitinophaga pinensis
GATGAAAATTTCAAAGTAGAAACCAACGATTTGGTAATAAGTACTTATCAGCCTAAAGGCACTTTCGTAAAGATTTTATTCGAACCTAAAACGGTTTTAGAAGACTCTCTGACTTATGATATTACGGCCTGGGGGTTGCCTTATGCTTATGGACTGAAGGCTTTTGCAACCAAGGAAAAACTTTCAGTTGGCAACTCTCAACCAAGTAGTTCAATTCCTGCTTTGAGTGTTGACGGAAAACCTTATGCCTATGTGGCTTCTTATAGCTCCTTTGAAGACGTAAAATTCTTAACCCAGATTTTAGCTAAAGGTATTAAAGTGCGTTTCAATGAAAATCCCTTTGAAACAGGCGGAAGAAAATTTGAGGTTGGTTCTATCATTATTACCAGAACCAATAATTTAAGATTAGGAGACGAGTTTGATAAAATTATTCAGTCTGCCGCAAAAACCTTTAATACTAATTTATTGGCTACTAATTCGGGTATGGTTACTTCGGGTAACGACTTTGGATCTGGTTCGGTTAACATACTGAAAAATCCCCGTGTAGGAGTTATTTCAGGCGATGGCATCTCCCCTACTGCTTTTGGTGAGGTCTGGCATTTCTTTGAGCAACAGATTAAATATCCGGTTACAGTTATCGAAGGTTCAACTTTTTCCCGCGTACCTCTTGACCAACTTGATGTAATTATTCTGGCTGACGGAAGTTACGACAGAATTTTCGGTAACGGTGATGCCTTGAAAAAGTGGATTCAGGGAGGTGGAAAGGTAATTGCTATGGAAGGTGCCACCGGATATTTTGCAGACAAAGATGGCTTTGGTTTAAAACGTAAAAAGGATAGTTCGGATAAAGATAAACCTGAATTAAAGACCTATGGCACAAGAGAGCGTGAAAGTATTTCGGAGCAGGTAGTAGGCGCTATCTATAAAGTAGATATCGACAAAACACACCCGCTTGGATACGGCACAGATGGCAGCTATTATCTGCTTGCCAGAGACCCGTATAACTTTGAATACATGAAAGAAGGATGGAATGTAGGCTATGTAAAGGACAACAACTATGTAACAGGCTTTGTTGGAAGTAAAGCCAAAGATAAAATGAAAAACACCATGATTTTTGGTGTGCATGAAATGGGCCGGGGGAAAATTGTATACATGGCCGATGATCCGATTTTCAGGGGTTTCTGGTATGCCGGGAAATTGATATTCAGCAATGCAGTATTTTTAGTCTATTAAACATAACCTGATTTTACATCTATTCACTCATGCAATCAACCCGACGTTCATTCCTTAAAAATGCGGCTTTAGGTAGCGCTGCCGCTTGTGCACCTGCCTTTGCTCAGGCTAGTCCACAGCTTGTTTCACCTCCTGCAGGCAAAATAAAATTAAGTGTTTCAAGCTATTCTTACTGGCACTTTAAGGGTGAAAAATTCCCGATAGAAAAAGTAATTGATGAAGCCGCTAAACTAGGCCTTGAAGGTATTGATGTATTACATCGTCAGATGGCAGGAGAAGACAATGCTTATTTGCAAAAGCTCAAAAAACACGCTTTTGTGAACGGTATTGCCATGACCTGCCTTTCTATTCATCAGGGTTTTGTTAATCCGGATAAAGCAGAGCTTAAAAAACATATCGACCATACCATCCATTGTATTGAATTGGCCTACAAAATGGGGATTCCTTGTATGCGCTTAAATACCGGGCGCTGGAATACTATCAAATCATTCGATGATTTCATGGCTAAACGTGGCATTGAGCCTGCCCTTCCGGGTTACACAGAAGATGAAGCCTTTAAATGGTGTATTGATAGCATTGAACAATGTTTGAAAAAAGCCGAAGAATGTGGGGTGCTATTAGCACTTGAAAACCACTGGGGACTTGGTTCAACGCCCGAAGGTATGCTTCGCATCAAAAATGCCATTGATTCGCCATGGTTGGGTCTATTGATGGATACGGGTAATTTTCTTGAGAATCCTTATGATAAACTCGAAAAAATAGCTTCGCAAACCAATTTTGTACAGGCCAAAACCTATTACGGTGGTGGCGTATGGTATAGTCTTGATCTGGATTACAAACGCATTGCGGATATTCTGAAAAAAGTAAATTATCAGGGCTATGTATCGATTGAGTTTGAAGGAAATGAAGACCCGAACACGGGAGTTAAGAAAAGTGTAGATTTACTAAGGAGCGTTTTATATTAAGCCGTAAATATCTTATTTTGATAAAGCAGGCGTTTGCAGAATAAACTTTGCAAGCGCCTATTTTTTTTTCTGAAATGCTGGTTTAAGTCTTTTTCTTCGTCTGCGCCAAAGCAAAAATCCGGTAATTGACAATAAGCCGGGTGTAAGACCAACAATAACATAGAGTGTTTTGATGGGCATCCCCCCATAGCTCCCAATATGCAAGGCATAAAAAGTAGATTCAATTTTACTCCATAAAGTTTGGTCAGAGATGCGATTAATACTGAGCAGACTCCCGGTTTGAGCGTTAAAATGGATTGAATTACTACCTGCCCAGATAGGCGCTTCATCTTTTACTGACCCGCGTACAAAAAAATGTTTTGTTGGCTGTGTGGGTAAATAAACGTATTCAGGCTTTAAATCAGGCATTTGTACCAATGCTTGCTTGTACAAAGAATCTAACGAGCATTTTGCTAAGGTATTTGGCTTAGTAGGAATCATTTCGTTGGCCCATACTTTTGCATCAAAAGCAAAAATATTCAGCCAGAATCCGGTAAAGGCAATGATGGTGTTAAAAAGCAATGACCATACCCCTACTATCCGATGCCAGTCAGAGATAATTGTCCGCCAGCTTTTTCTGTTGATTCTGAGTCTGAAAGTCAATACCTGCACAATATGCTTTTTGTAGATAATGAGCCCGGTAATAATAGAAATCAATATACAAATACCCAACAGGGCAACATACGCAGCTCCAGGGACGCCCAATTGCAAACTGAAATGATATTGGTAAATCCATTCAATTGCACTGGGAGTAAGATCGTCTAATTCGCCCTCCCGCAAAATTTTGCCAGTAAAGGGGTCATAGGTAATCAAGCCTAAATCATAACTTGTAATGCGGGCATCGTTGAGATATAATCTGAAATTATAGGCTTTATGAAGGCCATCTCCAGGATTAAGCCATGCAATGCCGTCAATGGCTGAATAGCGTTTAGTTATATCTTTGTAAAAATAATCCAGTGGCAGTCTTTTTTGCGTTTCCTGAACAGTCAGCAGTTTTTCGTTTGCCCAATCATCTATTTCTTTTTTGAATACCAAAGCAGAGCCGCTTAAACCTAATAAAATCAGAAAAAATCCATTAATAAGCCCCAACCAACTGTGGATTTTAAAAAGCTGACGATTCAGTTTCATATTTTCTTTGGGTAAACGAGATACTATAT
This sequence comes from Chitinophaga pinensis, assembly GCA_943368675.1. Taxonomy (GTDB): domain Bacteria; phylum Bacteroidota; class Bacteroidia; order Cytophagales; family Spirosomataceae; genus Emticicia. Next base: position 3,395 of record CALRLN020000137.1, read on the forward strand.
ACTTCAAAAAATTTATTTTCTCCACGTGCAAAGCAAAACTTTATCTCCGAATATACTTCCTATCAGCATTTTATTTCTCCAGACGGCACCTACACTTGAGCCAGAAAGGGTGGAGCCGTCATTCAGATAGACGCTTTCCAATACAGGTTTTTCACCTTCAAAGGAAATTTTAATAACTTCTGATGGAGATAATTTTGAATGGTCTTTTGAATGCGCGAGAAAAGCCAACAATTTAGGATGACACCCGATCCACAAATCACCGGACTCATCCACTTCTATATTGTCGGCACCATTAATGGGAATATCAGTGTATTCTGTAACTTTGCCCGAAGCAATGTCACGATCAAAGACTATAATTTTTTTACCTGTGGTGGCGGCCACAAATAATTTCTTACCATCCTGGCTTACATTAATACCATTAGCATATAAAAAGCCATCTGCCATTATACTGGCTTTGGTACCATCAAAATAACAGACGTTTCCCATTGGTATTTGTAGCAGGTCTTTTCTTGAGCGCCACCATGATTTTTTTTCGTCATGGTCATTCGTCAGATAAAACTGTCGAGTTCCCACCCCGACAATATCATTCGGGCTAACGAACAAATCGTTTGAGATGGATTCTTTATATACTAGCGCACTATCAGTAAATCGGAATATCTCAATGGAGGTTTTCAACGATTTCTTATGATTAACCACAAATAATAGCTTTTCGCCGTCAGGAGATTGAAATAAGCTGATACCATGCGGGTGAAAATCGTCGAAAGGTAGTGAATCTGTCAGACTGACAGGCTTGGGTGCTTCGTCTTTTAGGTTTAGCAAATAAATCTTTCCGTTAGGTGCATTTTCATCGAATCTGCCAGATGAAATAAGTGCTAATCCTGTAGATTTATCAATAGTTATATCTTCCGCGCCATCGAAGCCTTTTATTTCAGTTACCTTTCCTTCGAAATGAGGTTCAATTTTTGTAAAAAATCCTGAGTTCCATAGCGTCCTGAGTACAAATGCCAGAACGAACAGCAGTATTACGAATGTAATTTTTAACCAGAGTTTCATAGGACATAGAAGATTTAAATCAATTCTTTTTTCGAATCCAGAACAAGTATAATAGCAATATAATTAAAGCAGATATACCAAATGCAGTCAGCAGAAATGTAATTTTATTATTATCTCCCTTTTGAATCTGTTGCTCATCTATTAATGTCACATTAGCCCATGCAATAAAGGCATCCGCCATCGGAAAAGTGCCAAAGAAATATTTCTTCTGCTGGTTTATACTTACAGGAAAACCTAATCCTTCTATATTATTGCGCAAGCTTTTGGCAACAGAGAAATCCTTGTGAATCGCCATTGCTTTAATACCAACAATAGATGCTACCCCACCAACATCCCATATAACCGGGCCGGAGTCTATATCACCATCCCCTGCATATCCTTTAGGAAATTCTCTGACAGCTATCAATCCCAATCGACGGTCGAGAAAATGTTCCTTGTATTTTACATACACTTTATTTGCAAATATAGAATCAATTTCAGGAAGAAAAACATTCATTAAGCTCTGAGAAGAACCTCTGGGCAGTCTTGTATCTATTGAATGTGGTATCAAACCCGTGTTACTATCTAAATCAGCTTTTATATATGCTATGCAATTTCTAATTACCTCATGGTACTTAGGAGCGAAAAGCCTATCGTGTAAAGCCAATGAGGCTAAACAAATGATATTATCGGCTTGCCAAGTACCAGAATCATATGAGGGTAAATAAGAAAAATCTTTTATTTTATATGCATCTGCTATTTTCTGACATTTTAACTGAAAATTTTCTACATCAATCACTCTTCTCTTGCTTGAATCAATCAATGATAAGCTTTTACCTAATAATAGCGTTGTCCATCCCTGATAAAACGCCCCATACTCTAATGACAGATTTTTACTAAAAATTTCTTTCCCTTTTGGTGAGTTTATTTGTTTAAATGCCCAATCAATTTCAACCATAGCTTCCTTTGCTATAGAACTGTTCTTATCAGTTTTATCAACAAGTTCGCACCAAGTTAATCCATAAATTGCGTTAAAGAATACAAAACCCTCCGGGAAAATCCCTTGCAAATCTTCGGCTTTTCCCTGATGGATTTCCTTTTTCAGAAAGTTCAATTGTTCTATAACATCGTGATTATAAACATGATTATTGCTCATGAAAAAATCAGCTTTATAATATAGCCTTATACTTAGATGAATCAATAAAAACAGTAGAATCAGTAGAAAAAAGCTGCAAATAGCCTTTAAGGTTGTCTGCATAATAATTTATAAAACTTTTATTCATCTTAAACATCACAAATCTCCACCCCTTGTTTCAAAGAGGCCAATTTATCTTTTCGGGCAGGAATAAATTCCTGTGCTACAAAACCTTTGAATCCTGTATCAGCAATGGCTTTCATGATGGCAGGATAATATAACTCCTGAGTCTCATCAATTTCGTGCCGGCCAGGTACCCCTCCTGTATGATAATGAGCGATGAATTGTTGGTTTTCTTTGATGGTCCTGATCACGTCTCCTTCCATAATCTGCATATGATAAATATCATAAAGCAACTTGAAGTTCTCCGAGCCTATCATTTTGCACAACTCAGCGCCCCATTTGGTGTGGTCGCACATATAATCTTTATGGTCAACTTTACTATTCAGTAGTTCCATTACCAAAACCACTTTTTTACTTTCGGCATAAGACAGAATTCTTTTTAGACCTTCAGCACAGTTTTTCATGCCCTGTTCATCGTCCATTGTCTCATCCCGGTTGCCTGAAAAACAAATCAGATTCGTAAATCCTGCTTTTGCTGTTTCGTCTATCAGATATTTGTGCCACTTTTCCAGTCCGTCATGATGCTCTTTTTTATTCCAGCCTTTCACAATCCCCCAATCTTTCGAAGTGCTGGAAACCATAGCGCAGGTTAAACCATGTTTTTTTACCGTCTCAAATTCTTCTACTTTCAGTAATTCAATAGATTCAAGTCCAATACTATTGGCTGATTTGCAGAGTTCTTCGAGTGGTATTGAATCATAACACCAGCGACAAACGGAATGATTGATTCTTCCTTTCAGAGAGCTTCCCATTTCAAGGTCAGCGGCATCAATACGGGAGGCGACTAATCCTGCCACGGCAATTGTAGCGGCTCCACCAACAATTTTTTTCATAGCATTACGGCGAGAGTTTGAATTTTCCATACTTTTGGAAAGTATTTAAAATATATAGGGTTGAGAATACACAAATGTATAAAATCACTCTTTTAATCTATTCTTCCTTATGAAAAAATTATTTGCGTTCAGTTTTAGCTTGTCAGTCCTTGCTTTATACATTTCCTGTCAGAAGATCGCAAACGAAGGTACTACTCCCATTCCTTCTGCAAAGTATGTGATTGATGATTCAGCACCGATATGGGCCGATGAATTTAATTATACCGGTTTGCCTGACCCGACTAAGTGGGGATATGATATTGGCGGGCATGGCTGGGGAAATCAGGAAAAACAGTACTATACAAAAGATCTGAAAAACGCCCGGGTAGAAAACGGTGTGCTGATTATTGAAGCGAGAAAAGAAAAATTTGAAAATAACGATTATACATCAGCACGCCTTGTTACTAAAGGCAAAGGCGACTTTCTTTATGGTCGGTTTGAGTTCAAAGCCAAACTCCCAAAAGGCAGAGGCACCTGGCCTGCAGGCTGGATGCTGGCAACAGAAAAATCTTATGGCGCCAATTACTGGCCGGATAACGGAGAGATTGATATTATTGAGCACGTGGGTTTTGATCAGGATCGGGTTCATGGCAATATTCACACGAAGGCATTTAATCATACCATTAAAACAAATAAGGGGAATAACATAGTAGTGCCGGGTGTGTCAGACGGATTTCATATTTACGCATGTGAGTGGACTCCCGATGCTATAAGTATTGAAATAGATGGTAACAAATATTTTACATTTTCTAAGCAAAGTAATTATGGCTGGGCTGAGTGGCCTTTCGATAAGAAATTTCACTTAATACTGAATATAGCTGTTGGTGGCGGCTGGGGTGGACAGCAGGGAATTGATGATAGTATTTTTCCTCAACGAATGGAGGTAGACTACGTAAGAGTCTACCAGGCAGTAAAAAAATAACAAGTTTATGGTGGATAGCGGGAAAAGCGCTTGTAAAATACAGTACGCCGATGTTATCCTGATGAAATAAGAAAAGCAAGAATCAGATGACTCTTGCTTTTGCTCTCGTCAAACTGCTGTTGATTATTAAAATCATCGAGCCGTTGGCAATGGCGAACGGGCCGGTGACTTTATGGCATTTCGCCTTACGCTTTACACGCATTTACTGCAATTATAGCAATAAAAATCATCACGACAACAATTTCATCAAAATATTCGTAAAAAATTTTCTTCATACTTCTTTACTTTTCATAACAAGACCCAAATTTCCGAAAAAGCGTTGGAACTCAAGTATTATTTATTTGTTAAGATAAGGTAGTATTCAGAAGATATATTCATGGCTATAACATTTGCGTATTGATACTGCAAATATCGTAAAGCCTTGGCTTACTGCCAATACCCATTTCAGGGTATTTTTTATAAATGTTATCAGTACCAGTACGGAGTACATTAAATCAACTTTCTTTCAACGGCATATTTTATCAAGCCAACAATAGTTTTTGTATTGGTTTTGCGATATATATTCTTCCGGTGTGTTTCAACTGTTCGTTCAGAAATGTATAACTGTTTAGCAATATCGGCATTAGAAAATTCCTGTGAAATCAATTTCAGTATTTCAATTTCTCTGTCAGTTAATCTATAGGTTTCTTCTTCTGAATCATTTCTGCTTGCCAGGCTTCTCAGAATCTCGTTAGATACTTCTCTGCTGAAGTACACATTTCCTCTTGATACTTCATTTATGGCTTCAATCAGTTCGTTCCTTCCGATTGTTTTCAGAATAAACCCTGATATACCTGCATCCATTAAATCATGAACTATTGACACATCATAAGAAACCGACAGAGCCAATACTTTTACATCCGGAAAATCTTTCTTAACCCTCTGTGTCAATTCTATGCCTGTCATTTTTGGCATATATAAATCCGTCAATAAAATATCTACCGGATTATGCGCCAGATAAGACAGGGCTATCTTTCCATCTAACAATTTATTGACCACCTCAAAATTATCTACATCCTGAAGCATAGCTTCAATTCCATCTATCAGTATCTGATGATCGTCAACAATGAGGATTTTGAGTTTTGTGGCAGTCATTAAGCATCAATCAGGGGGATTTCAACAATTACACTTGTTCCTCTCCCAATTGCGGAATCAAAATTAACACTTCCATTCAAATATTCCACTCTTGTTGCTATATTTTTAATCCCGATTCCATTATTTTCCGGTGCTTTGCCATCAAATCCTTTTCCATTGTCTTCTACCACCAAAACCAGTTCATTCTCATGTTTTACCAATTCGATGCTTACTTTGGTAGCTTCTGCATGGCGGATGATATTACTGAGAATCTCCAGCACAACCCGATACAACATTGTCTCAATCTTTTCGCTCAGGCGTTCTTTAACACCGATTATCTGCAATTCTATCTGTAAAACACCAAGTGCATTAATTTTATTAACAAATTGTTTCAGCGCGGTCGACAAACCCAACTTGGTAAGCGCCCCCGGCATCATATTATGTGATATTTCCCTGATTTCCTTTATACTTTCTTCCAACAAATCCAGGGAGTTCTGGATATGTTGGTTTTCTAGCTTTTTTTTCGCTAAAAAATTTCCCAATGCCATCCTGGCCGCCGCAAGCATTTGTCCGATTCCATCGTGTAAATCCCTGGCTATCCTTAGTCTTTCTCTGTCTTCTGCTTCAAGTATTGCTTCTGTACGTTGTTGTTGGGCAAGGGTTTTTTCTAAAAAAAGTCTTTCGGCTGTATCCTGCATGGTTTTAAGACGATAGGCCAGCAATACCATTAGTACTACTATTTCTGTAATAAATGCTCCGGCAAAGTACTCTATCTCAACCAGTCGGCTGCCATTAACCATTTCATAACTACTTAATGCTGAAAGAAATACAATTGTAGCAATTGGAAGATTAGCCAGAAGGAAGTAAAAAGCTTCTTTGGCAAAATGTCGAATAATTACACAATAAATAGCTCCGAATATGACATATAAGGTCGGAATCCACAAAATCACACTTAGAATATCACTCACCAAAGCATTGTAAGAACGAAAGAGCGTATCCTTTAATAAAAGGTGGTCGACGTATAAAAATAAAAGCATACAAATCAATACGCCAATCAATACCCAGGTCATATTATTGAAGAGTGATGTTTTCAGCAAATCCCACTGAAGGTATTTTCTTACAAATAACAGGCCTGCTATCAGAAATAACAGTGAACAGACATACCTCAAACGATTGCCAGCTACGCCAAAGGAGCCATCAACATAAAACCGTATGAAATAACCTTGGGTAGTACAAATGAATCCTAAAGCCATCAAGACATATAAGCCATAATAAAAATAGAGCATATCTTTGAAGGCGAATAAGAGAAGGAAAGAAAAGAATACTACAAACAATAAAATACCTGTTACGAATCCCCATGTGTGGTAATCAGCAGAATAATAATAATAATCAAAAGCGTTCCGTTCCCATACAGTGACCGGAATTAATATAGAACCTACTTCTTTACGGAGTTTGAGGTAACAGGTAACTTCCTGATTGGCCTTTAGTGTTATAGGGAAAATAAAATTTCTATGTTTCACCGGCCTTTCTAGCTGTGGGGTATCCCATGAGAGATACTGCTCATGAATGACCGTTTTATTCTCAACAGCATACAACCTTCCTTCGTCATAGAGTGGTGTAGGCAGATCTATAACAAAAGTCTGATTGATTTTGGTTGAATTTTTTAACCTGAATTTAAACCAGTATGGAACGCCCTTTGCCCAGAAAGCAGGCGCATTGCTCATGGCTTTCTTAAAAGCAAAAGTTTTAGGGTACTCCAGTATCTTCTCCAGCGTAAGTGCATGACTTTTATCGCGAAGATACTGTATACCAACAGGCATATTCTGTTTTTGCCAGTTACCATCATAATTAATTCTAACAACACCTGTGGTATCCTGTGCCCAAAGTCCAGAACTGATACAACTTAAGATAGCAAATGCCAGTACTTTTTTTACCAGACTATAGAATTGATATAATCTTGACATGACTGGCAATATCATAGCATTAATGAAAGAATATATAAGATACAACAATAGCCGTAACAACTCCGGCAAAATCTGCCAGTAAGCCTGCTACCAGCGTATACCTTGTATGCTTGATACTCACCGACCCGAAATACAAAGCCAGTATATAAAGAATGGTATCAGAACAAGCCTGAAATACGCACGATAAACGTCCTACAAATGAATCAGCGCCGTGAGTCTTCATAGCATCAATCATCATGGCTCTTGAACCACTGCCGCTCAGGGGATGCATTAATGCCGTAGGTAACGCATCTGTAAAATCTGTGTTCATGCCTGTCAGTCCGAATACCCATTTCATACCATCTACAATATAGGTTAAAGCCCCGCAATTGCGGAAAACGCTGATAGCTACCAGCATACCTACCAGATAAGGAATTACCTTTACTGATGTTTCAAACCCATTTTTGGCGCCTTCTATAAATGCTGAAAATACATCAACTTTTTTGTACATGGCTCCACCAATAAAACCCACAATAAAAATCATGAGTATCATATTACTTACTACTTTAGAGGTAGTTTCAATTTCTTCTTTTGACAGGCGGGCAAAATACCATATC
>CALRLN020000138.1:0-11193 GCA_943368675.1 Chitinophaga pinensis
TAGAAACAAAACAGGTTTTGGCATTGCCGCTACTATGTTTAAAGGCATTTTCGATAAGGGGTAATAAGAGAAGCGGCACAATCTGATAGGCCGCCAGAGATTCCACAGGCTTTGGGTAATGATAGCTCATGGTGCATCGCTGGCCTATCCTTTCTTTTTCCAGATTAATATAACTACTCAGGTATTCGATTTCTTCGCTTAATTTTACCAGTTGCTTTGCCGCTGATTCGACCTGATAGCGCATGAGTTGCGACAACTGCATAATCATGACAGGCATACGGTCAGGCTCCTGAATACTGATGCCATACAGGTTATTGAGGGTATTGAACAAAAAATGCGGGTTCATTTGTGCCTGCATCAGTTTGGTCTGTGCCTCGCTAAGCTGCAACATCTGATTGGTACTTCTGATTTGCTGCCTGTAGAAGTACTCAAGCAAAAAAATGGCTTCCATTGTTATCAGGCTTACAGCAGTAGTGGCAATATAGAGCAGGCCCATTTTTATGCCGTTCTGCGACTGGTGGAATTCAGGATAAAACCAGAAATAATCGGCCAGGAAAAGAAAAACGCCGGATGAAACCAACATCAATACAGTAAGAAGCAGAAATTTATTGAGCTGCCCTTTAATAAAAAAAGGAAAGATAAATACACGATAAAAAATAGCCAGCGCATACAAAATAAGAAAGTGCAGAAAGCCCTCTGTGATTTCTTTGATAGACGAAAGGAAGTTCCAATGGCTGAGCGACATCAGAATGAAGAACCCCCAGAAGAAGACCAACTCCCTTGTCCAGTCAATTTTATACTTCGCCCAATCTGTTTTTTTCATATTTTATCCTTTATACAAAAGAAAATAAATCATGATTTAACTCAAAAAACAAATGATGAATTCATAATATCATTAAAAAACAGGCATTCATCATTCAAATTTTCATTAAAAGCATTTCAAAATTACCTTGTGCTAATAAAATTAATTCTTTTTTAAGGTTAAATCTATTATATTTGTACAAATGACACTTATTATGCCGGATTACTCAGTGAGTATACAGTAAACGACAGAAAAACAGTGCCGGATATAAATGAAAAAGTTATTGACCTATCTCACAATCAAACTGTAAAGTAAGTCAATTCTGAAGCAAAGATACTAACCGATGGCGTACCCTATCGGTTCTCAATAATACAATCAGCCATGAAACAGAAGATATTTGAGCCTTTACGGGTTCATCAAGACGTTAGATTCTACATGAATCTTTCATACGCTTGTAGCAAAATGCCCCTTATTTTAGGGGCATTTTTGTTGTTCAAAATTTTCAACCCTTCTGGTGCTGGTACTTTAAAAAATACAGGTTTCTCTATCAATACCATCATAATTTTTTTTGCATTCAATGGGTAGGGATTCAAAATTCTGAACCACTATCCATTTCATTTATATATATTCTACCATCATATTTTCACCTGCAAAGTCAGATAAAAGCTTCTGCCGTCAGATGGCAGAATGCCCGGGCCGGGGTATCCGGTGGCACGACGGGTAAAATACATCCGGTTGGCCAGATTATTAAGACTGCCCTCAAGTTTGAAGCGCTTAAACTGATAAGAGGCACTCACATCCATAATATCGTAAGCAGGTATCAGACCAACTACGGCTGATACGCCCCCTTCTATAGCATTGGTCGCCTCCGAAAACTGGTCAGATAAATAGGTGTATTGAAACGAGGCTTTCAGGTTTTTATAACCCACACGCAGCCCGGTTTTCAGATTTACTTTTGGTACAAATTCTACCTGCTTGCCCTTAATACCCGGCAGTTCACTTGCTTTATATGTAGAATGAATAAAGGCAACATTAGCAAATAATACACCGCTCCAGTCGTAAGATTCAGGTTGAGCTAGTTTTAATAAATCTGCCTCTGCATAAGATTCTATACCCATAATAACCGCCTGCCCTATATTACCCCTGCGGCGCAGCACTCTGTTACTTTCATCATAAAACTGTACTTCACCAATGCGGTTATTGTAGTTCAGATAAAAGGTGCTGACATCAAAATTATAGAGGGTCGTCTGGTGTGTTCTGATACCCAGGTCTATTGAATAGCCACGCTCATCTTTCATATTCGGATCAATAACCGACGATGGATTGGCAGTCCGCATATCACTAAACGTGATAGAGCGGTAGTTTTGTGAAATATTGCCATAAATATCCAGATTGGCAGTTGGCTTGTAGCTTAAGCCTACGCCACCTAGTACAAATTGACGTCCGTTGTTGCGCACTTCGTTGGTTCGGGTGGCACTGATGATGTTTCCGGCTAAATCAAACAGAATAGTGCCGTAAAACCCGTCTGCTCTGGTATGAATATACTCAAAGCGCAAACCTGGCGTAATAGAAAATTTATCTGTTAAATAAATTATATTCTCTGCAAAAACCGACACATTGTTATTCGGAAAACGATAATCATTGGCAATGCCCTCTTCTTGATTAATAAATCTGAAATCTGCATCCTTACCCTTGCTACCCAGCCCCTGAATGCTATGATTATAGCCATGATAATAGCGTGTACCAGCCAGAAAAACGAGTAATTTATCTTTGATGAAATAGCGTTTCAGGTAACGAGCCTCTGCTCCCCAGTTATTAAAATCACCTTTGATTAAATCACGTTCGCTATTATCATCAATGCTTGTCACCCTGTTTGGCCTGAAACCCACAGAGTACCGATAGGCCGATAAGCCAAAAACACGTAGATTAAATTCGTTCAGGGCATTAAACTTATGGTCAAAATGGGCTGCCCACAGGTTCCAGTTTACCTTAAACCAGTTCCGCTCACGGTTCGTCTGGCGGGGGTCTGTTGCAAACATGCCATCAGTCAGACCACCGGGCTGGTGAGCCAGATAGCCCATGTGAGTAAAATCTATACCTAAATTAGTTTTTTCACTCAGTTTATAATCAATATCGGCGTAATAATTATAGCTGTTGAAGTCTGAATTGCCACGCCAGCCATCGCCTGTTTTGTATTGAAAATAGGTATAGTAGCTCAATTTGCCCACCGTGCCGCTTGCACTTGTGAAAGCATTATAAAAGCCAAATGAGCCTACGCTCTGCCTTGCTGTCAGTTCGATTTTCTTATCAGTCACAGGTTTTTTCATCACAAAGTTGATCAATCCGCCAAACTGGGTACCATACTGCAAAGATGCCGCCCCGCGTACTATCTGAATCCGCCCTACTGCCTCAATCGGTGGTGTATAATAACTTTCAGGATACCCTAGGGCATCGGCGCTTATATCATAGCCATTCTGACGAACATTGAAATTAGAACTCCGGTTGGGGTCAAGGCCTCTCCCACCTATGCTCAATTGCAAGCCTGCGCCGTCGTTTTCCCAGATGTTCAGGCCTGCCACCCGTGCATATACCTGTCTGGCATTGTTGGTGGCAAGATTTGCTACCAGTTGTTCGGGCAGAATCACCTCTGTTTTCTTTCCCTCATAAATTCCCATGCTTTCAACGGCACGCATCCGGGTAAAACCAAAATCGCTTTGTTTATCTTTAATTACTACTTCGTTCAGCGTGGTATTCAGTAAATCCAGATAGATCGTCAGGCTCATATCTTTATCTATCAGGCTGATTTCCTGCTGATATAACTGGTAGTCGGTCAGTGAGGCCTGTATGCGATAAGTGCCTTTAGGTAAGTTTCTGAAACTGAAATTCCCCTGCGTATCGGTGGTAGTATTGGGTGTACCTGCATTGAGTATAATGCGGCAGTCTGCGGCAAGGGTACTGTCCTTACGAAACCGTACTGTACCGCTGAGCTGATATTGTGCCAGAGAAACCGAAACACTCAAACAGCATATAATTGTATTAAAAACCTTTAATGGTGTCATTGAATGGTAAAATCCATGATTTATGTTGAAAAGAATCCTGCTCATGGGCTAAATCTGTATCAGGGCTTACCAGTGGTTTGCCCATACGGCCGTTGAGCGTTACATAAGAGTCAACATATACCTGCGGCGACTCAAAGCCATGCGCTTTGTAATAGTCTCGGAGTATATGTGCATATTGCAAAAGCATGTCCGGCTGTGTGGCCATCATTTTTTCCTGCAAAGTTGTCAGGAAATCATTGTTATTCACCACTACTCTGTGGCCCTTTTTATCCTTTATTGTAAACTGGGCATAGCCCGCCTTTTCCATGAGCATGACCCGCCATGAAAACCGATAGCCCTGCTCTGTCCAGAATCATTCACCGGGATATAACACGTACCGGACCGGAAACAGGATTTGAAAAGTAAAAAAGACTACAAAAACAGGCAGGATGAAAGAAGAGGGCTTATAGTATTTATTGCTCTGCTTTGTCATCTCATTCAATGGAATTCTCAACCACCGACTAATGCGCCTGATGATGCCTTTATGAAAATCAGCAGAGAAAAATATCAGTGCGGCCACCATCATAATATGCGGAAACATACCAATCGGAAACAACATAGCCGTGAGCACATGAAACATAATAACGGCAATATAGGCCAGCCAACGGGTAGCTGAGCGCCACAATAAAAACGGTATGCTGAGGTCGTACAGACAGCCAAACCAGCTGAATGCATAGGGTACCCAGGCCTTATTGAACAATGGCCCGATGATAGGCATATCATTTCTTGCCGGAAGCCATATTCTTAACGGCTGCGCATGGAGGAGCCAGTCTGAATTGACTTTGGCAAGCCCGGCATAAAAATATAAAATACATATCATCAGCTTGACGGCATCAATACACCACCGGGGTATATATGGTACTGACAAACTACGTTTCCGATAAGCATCTACTGAAAAATACACATGCGTAGGCAGAAAAATCATCAGAAAGCTAACCAGACTGATGAAATAATAATGATTAAGATAAGTTGATTTATCCATCAACTCAATATAGGTAAAACTCAGAAACAAGCCTATGATTGCCACTCTGTAAAACAAACCTATCGCAACCAATAAAGCACACAAGGCACACACTACAAAAAGCAGATAGGTATAGCCCCCAAGTGGTTTTACAAACTCAAAGCCATAGAACGGAAAAAAGTAAGCAGGCCTGATATACAAATCAGCAATCCAGCCCTTAGCCCAGAACCGGATGATACTCCCAAGCAACATCAGTCCGAAGCCAATCCTGAAAACGGCCAATGGAGCAGCAGATGTATGTTGTTTAAAATATTGTTGCAATTTGAGAGGTAGTTTTAACCCCATACCCCAACGGCCGACCGTCCCTCTCCCATGGGAGAGTGGCTTTCTGGCTCCCTCCCCATTGTTGGGGAGAGCCGGGGTGGGGTCAGTCCCCGTCATTATCAGTATAGGTAATAGTGATACTCATGGCAGAGGTCATATCTACTTTGAGCATACGCACTGCCTTCTGCATTTCGGTATAAACCGCCACCATTGCCTGATTATTGGTTTTTACCTCTTCATACAGGCTGGGTTTCAACATATCAATTTTACTTTTACTGGCAGCAAACTGATTATTGATAATGTCGGCTAATGATTGGCCAGTTGCACTATCTTTGGCACCCAGCGCTACCAGATAGGTTTTGAAAGAGGCGCCTTCTGTACCTGTTTTTATACCTTTGCCATTAAAGAAATCAACCACTGCCTGATGCGCTGTCTGCGCCAGTGTGCGCGATATATCCTTTTTATAAAAAGCCTCTACTTTGTCTGGTGACACCACCCCGTTGAGCATGGCTCCGGATGGAATACCAAACTTACCTGAACGAATAAAGCGCTCATAATGCAATACAAAAGCATTTACCATCTGTGAAGTCGGCGAACCAATATCCAGACCCGTTTTGCTTATGAATGTCTCCCTGTAAGTAGTCCATTCAGTTACTACCTTGTCAAGCAGGGTGGTCATGCGGCCTGTAAGGCGTTTTATGTAGGCCATTCTTTTGGCAGCATCAGGGGCGGTGGTATAAAAAGCCAGAATGGCGGTATCGTTATTCCCTACTCCGTTCAATAGATAATCCAGGGCCGGAAAACCCTGTTGTGCATACGAAGATGGCACCTCCAGATTGGCGTTTGGGTCAGCAATATTATCATTGATGCCTTTTTCGCTGGCAGGGTAAATATTATAAAAATTACGAAGCGTCTGTCTTTCTGCCGGACCAAAATCAAATAATTCTACCTTCTGCCATTCAACATAAGCCTCAACCCATGCTGCTCTGAATGCTGTCAGCGTCTGCATATCCGGTTTGGCAGTAAATGCTTCAGACTGAGCCACCATCTGCCTGAGTTTTGTTTTGAAATCAGCATAAGCCGGGATAATGATATTGTCAGCCAGATTTGTAAGCAATGCCTTTCTGTCTTTGCCTTCATCTACCGGGGTCGGTGGATCCGTTTTTTCACCGCTACCGCCACAAGCCCACAAAAAGCCTGTTAATAACCATAAAAGAAAATGCTTTTTAGCAGAAAAATACTTCATGATATGAAATGAAATAGTGGATTGACAGCATTTCTACTATCAATCCACATATATAACAACAATGACTATTAATTATTCAATTTGAATTTTGCATTGATGGCGTCTGCGGCTGCATTGACTTTTTCATTGGTCAAATCCCAGAAACCATTGGTTGAGCCTACAAGCCCTGCCAAAAGAGTGTCAGAAAATGTAGCGTCGGCACCATTGATTGTACAATAACGGAGCGAGTAGATAAAGCCAAGGCCCTCTCCCATTGCATGAGCACGGGCTGCGTCAGTAGTACCTGTTTTCCATTTACCCAAATAACCAACCGCAGCTGCAGCAATGGCTTTTTCCATTTCAGTTCTGATAAACGTAGCCTGTGTTTTTATTTCGGCTATATCGTTATTCACAATTGCTACACGGCCTCTCACAAAAGCAGGGTGGATTTTTGCATAACTAGCCTTGTTGTATTCCCAGATATAAGAACCTAAAAATGACTCAGAAGTACCACGTACACCATCAGTAGAACCAGCCAGATATACCGGATTCAAAGTCAATGAAGCATAGGCTTCGTCCCAGTTATGCTCTAACTGAGAGTATTTTTTTCCGGTTACAAGAGTTGTGTTATCTGCATCCAGCCCTTTGTTTAGCAATACATTACTGATATAATCAAGCTGATACGCACCAATCAGCGATTTCTGAATAATCTGCGCAATTTCAATACCTTTAGCATCCAATAAATACGTGCCGGCTTTTCCGGCTACACCCTTAGAAGCAGTAACAGCAACAGATTTGCTGGCTTCTGCCATTTGTGTAAAAGCGGTTTCTAATCTAACACGTTCTGCTTCAGCTTCTGTAGTAGATTTTGAAGAGGCAGTAAGGCTACGCAATTGTACCCCTGATGCATTTAATGCTGACCCTGAAATATTTAACGACGGCACGTCAGTAAATGGATTGCCCGTATTGGCATACATATTTTTCATTACAGTTGCATCAAGCGCTTTGTTATCTCTTACGGCTGCACCCAGATAATAGTTTAGTGCCTGATAAATTCTATAGCGGTCATTACCTGATTTCAGGTCAACGGTTGAGTCTCCGTTGGCAGCTACAAAAAGGCTTTTATAAGGAGTAGTAGGTGTTACTTTAGAATACTCAATTTTTGCACGTAGTGGCGTAACTTCATCATCTTTGCAAGAAGCAAGAATTACCAGAATTGCAGAAACCGTTAAGATTTGTGATTTACCGAAACGTTTAAACATGAGTGGAAAAAATTTAATTAAAAGATTAGATTAGGCTACAAATATATTGTATTTAGACTTAATCTAAATAAACTTTCCTTAATTATTTTTTTGATTGACTTGCAAATAATTGATAACAAGCATATTATAAAAACCCAGACATAAAAAATAAGATTGTATCATACAACCTTAAAGGATTATGCGCACATTTATTATAAAAAGAGGTGCTGCCTCAAATAATAAGGCAACACCTCTTTTCAGTGACATTGTACCGGGTTCTCGCTATATAAAATCTACTTTAAGCCATTAATAAAAATATACTTAAGCCAGATAGTGTGGTATTTAAAGCCCAGACGGGCAGAAAAAATACACCTTGGGCCTCAGGCTCTCATTTTTTGTTTTAGCTGAAAAACATTTCCTTCAGGGTCTTCGCCATCACACATAAAAAAATCGTAGTTTTCAAAAGTCTTCACCTCCTGCATGGTCACGCCTTTATCTAATAATGCTTTTCTGGTGGTATGAATATCCTGATTAATTTCGAAAACAAGCTTGGTATTATTATCAACTCTGAAGGTTTCATCAGCCTTGTTGAGGTATTCATCTCCAATCTTATGAAGCCCGATATGACAGGCTCCTGCTTGTAAAAGCAACCATTCGGATTGATATTCCTCAATAATCTCCAATGCTAAAATACCAACGTAGAATTTTTTCAATGCGTCTACATCCCGCACAAAGATGATGATAGTATCCAGTTTGATTTTCATGGAGAATATTGCCTGATTGAAGTGCAAAGTAAGCAACATTTCACAATTCTCTCAGCATTAGCTAAAATTCTGGTAACTAAAAACAAGTATTCATAGATTTAACGAAAATTATTAGATTTGTAAAAACAACCCCAACCCCCATGCTATACAAAACCCTGTTTCACATTTCCTATGTAATCGTCTCTTTTGTGTCAGCGGCCATTTTTGCTATGGCGATGTATACCTTTGAATTGGGAAAACTGACTACCAGTTTTTACAGCGCTTTTGCTTTGCTTGAGGGGTTACATATACTATTTGCCGTGCAGAAGCAATTTAAAGACAAGCAGCGGGCTTTGATGCTTAATAATATTCATTTTATTGTACTGGCTGTTGTTTCACTTTTTGTTTACTACTTCTATGCCAATATGAACAGCTGGCGGAATATCGGCGACAACAGCATCGAATTCCGGGCATTCTCTTATTTCTTCGATAATATCTTTCTGATAAATCTGGCATTCTTTATTGCCAATTTCTGGTTTTTATGCCGCAATTTTCTTTTGTGGAGTTTTAAGAAATCAGTATAATAGCATTTTTCTGTAACTATTCTTATAAATCATGAACAATGAAACCACACGATATATTATTGCCTACTTCTCTTCTCTTTTGACAGAAACAGAGAAGAAAGCTATGAGGCACTCACAAAGTCTCATAAAGCTAGATGATGATATTTCCGAGAATTCGAATAGAGCAAATTTTTATTATAAACGTGGTTGGCTCAGTAAGGACACAGAAGTACTTGATTTATTAAAAGATGGCTATGAAACTTTTGAGCTAAATGTGGCTGAAAGAATTATGAGAGAAACTCCTGAAAAGGTATATTTCAATAACTGCCCTGAATGTGGTCAATTGGCAAGAACACCCTATGCACAGCAATGCCGCTGTGGCTATCAGTGGCGTCATATTTAAAAGCTCAATTTTATTCAGAATCAGCTTTTCAGGTTACAGGTCGAGGATTCTTTCTATTTGGTAAGTTAATTAAGTGCGAAGTTGTACAGAGCAACTGTGTTGATCTTATCCCTATTGGCTTGAATTGTTAACCAAAAATTGAAAGAATTGAAGTTGTTTTAAAAAGACAGGATAACAAAGTCGGGGAAGATTTTGCCTTAGGAACAAATGAACTTAATGATGAACAGAAAGAATACCTCAAAAGGACAGGTTCATTTGCCTTACCTTTGGATATTCTGTATAGAAAGGTAATCGCTCCCCTAATTCCCCTTATAATAAGCAATCACCCTGTCGTCAACAATTACATCACTTGGGCGGATTTCTTTATTAAGCACAATACCCTCCAGGGTTTTACAACGGCTCAGGGCAACGTACGTTTGCCCGTGGCTGAATGCCCCCGTGCCTATGTCTATCACTACTTTATCAAAAGTTTTGCCCTGACTTTTGTGGATAGTCATAGCCCAGGCAAGTTTAACCGGAAACTGTGTGAATTTCCCGAGAATATTCTCCTTGATTTCCTTTTGTTTGGCGTCATACTGATAACTGATTTCTTCCCAGGTTTCCTGTTCCATTTTATAGCTTTGTCCGTCAATCTCTACCCATATTTCACGATTGGTCAATCGGCTGATAATACCAACAGTGCCATTTACCCAGCGTTTCATGCTATCATTTTTTATCAGCATTACCTGTGCCCCTACTTTGAGTTTCAGAAACACATTGGTCGGGAATCTCATTTCAATTTCATCTTCAAACTCAGTTTCGCTGATTTTTTTACTGCTCAGTTGCTCTTTTAATCTCTCAAATTCGTCCTTAAGCTTACCAGTCAGCACTGCTTCAAAGACAAACTCTTTTGCCGGAAGATTTTCAAGATTTTCTTTATTTATCTTTTTTACGTTCCGGTTAGTAGTGGTCAGGAAAACCGAACTGTTATTATCCCCTACATTATCGCGATGCTGAGCGTTTAATAAGACAAAATCCTCAAAGCGGGCTTCGTTAACACGGATGTGGTTGAGTACCTTTTTGAACTTCTCGTCTTTCTGGCGGAAAATATGGGTGAGTTCTTTTCTGTGATAGGTAAAATCAGTCTTAAATACAGGGCTATCGAAAAAATAGATACCGCCATAAGTAACAGCGAAATACTCCTGCAAATCATTCTTCACGACCGGAGGCAACTGGAACAAATCGCCGATAAATACCATCTGCACACCACCGAAGGGTTCAGTGAGCCTGTTTCGATTGACCCGTAAAGCCATATCAACAGCTTCCATCAGATTGGCACTTACCATCGATACCTCGTCGATAATCACCATATCAATATTCTCATAAAGCGCATTTTTAGAATATTCCGGTTTCAGCTGAGCAGCCTGAATCAATCTGGGCGGGAGTTTAAAAAACGAATGGACGGTCTGCCCCTTAACATTCATGGCAGCAATACCGGTCGGTGCCAGTATCACATATTTCTTATTGGTATGTTTGGCAAAATACTGCAAAAGGCTCGATTTACCTGTTCCTGCTTTGCCACTGATAAAGACAGACTCGTTTGTTTCGTTCAGGATGCGCAGAATCTCCTTAAACTCATCGGTAAGCACAAAAGCACTTTTTTGTCGGGAATACACATAAAAGCAAACCGCTACAACTGAAACAAAAACACCCAAAACGATAAATCCCTGCATGTGGCTAAAAAAATCAGATAAATACTCTATTATACTGCAATTTAGTAGGAATTATTGTTCTTTTGCGAGAGATATTATAAAAAACACCATCAAACAAAAAAGCCCCTTCCGGGGCTTTTCT
>CALRLN020000139.1:0-11182 GCA_943368675.1 Chitinophaga pinensis
AAACTTTGGTAGTTATAGTTTCGTAATTTCTAACAAAAACGGCCATGAAAAACCTCTCTCTTCTACTTTTGTGTAGTACTACTTTTGCGTTTGGTCAATACAATACTTTTTACCTCTCACCAGCCAATCCGCAAATCAATCCGGGGCAAAGTGTTACTCTTACAGCCTCGGGC
The DNA here is from genome assembly GCA_943368675.1 of Chitinophaga pinensis. Classification (GTDB taxonomy): domain Bacteria; phylum Bacteroidota; class Bacteroidia; order Cytophagales; family Spirosomataceae; genus Emticicia. The sequence continues at coordinate 174 of CALRLN020000139.1, forward strand.
TGTAGTGGCAGTATTGGCTGGTCAACAGGCCAGACAGGCAGCAGCATTAGTGTTTCGCCATCAGGCACAACTAAAATTTCAGCTACCTGTACGGTGAGCAGCCAGACGACAAACTCAAACAATGAAGTAATTGTGGAAGTAGTGCTATGTGAGGGAACTGTTGAAGAAAACATTGATGTAAACACCGGGCTGTCTGGCGGCATGCATGTTTTTCAGGCACATAACCGGATAACAGGCACCAGTTTTATTAATGCAAGCACAAATGTACTTTTCAGAGCAGGAAAACAGGTGGCTCTCAATGCCGGATTTGAGGCCAAAGCCGGAAGTATATTTAAAGCAACTATTGAGGCCTGTCAGGATACCTCGTATCTGCTTACCCGTAGAGTGGCCAATACGCTTAGCCTACCCTGGGAAATATTATGGGGGCCTGATGATTTTATCTGGATGACCGAGAAAATCGGGAAGATCAGCCGTGTGAACCCCCAGACGGGACAGATTGTACCTGTGGTTACGATTGGCGAAGTAGTGGTTAAAGGCGAGGGGGGCTTATTGGGCATGGTGCTTCACCCTGATTTTGATACAAATCCTTATGTGTATGTTGTGTTTAATTATGAGAATGCATCGGTTTATAAAGAGAAGGTGGTGAGGTATACTTATAATGGAACAACACTGGTGAGTCCGCAGACTTTACTTGATAATCTGGTGGGCCAAACGGTACACAATGGCAGCAGGCTGGTTATCACGCCGGACCTGAAATTATTCATTACTGCAGGTGATGCAGGAAATACAAGCCTGCCCCAGGATACTACCAGAATTAACGGTAAAATTCTACGCATTAATCTTGATGGGTCAATTCCGGCTGATAACCCTTACGCCGGTAGCCCTGTGTGGAGTATCGGCCACCGGAACCCGCAGGGAATGGTATATGTGAATAATAAACTTTATGTGAGTTCTCATGGTGGATCAATTGAAGATGAGATAAATCTGGTTGAGAAAAAAGCTAATTATGGCTGGCCTAATGTTGAGGGCCCCTGCGATACTCCGGGAGAAATTACATTCTGTAATGCCAATAATGTAACTCCCCCGATTTTCTCATCGGGTAGCTCCACATGGGCTTTTTGTGGATTAGATTACTACAATAATTCTGCGTATCCGGCCTGGCAGAACAATCTGTTGATGGTGTCTTTAAAAAATTCGAGCTTTTATAGTTTCCAATTAAGTAATGAAGGCAATAGCATTGTTGGTTCACCGACTATCTATTATACCAGTCAGTTTGGCCGCTTGAGAGACATCGCCATTTCGCCTGATGGGAAGGTGTATCTGTGTACGAGTAATGGTGGGACAAATGACCAGATTGTAGAAATAAAACCGATGGTAAATTAGGATTATATCAAAAATCATTATGAACCTGCTTAAACTTATTTCTTTAGATTAGAAAATGGTATATTTTGACTGCGACTGCTTCATTTATTTTCACCGTAGCTCTGCTACGATTCAAATAAATGAATTGTCTCGTCTAAAATCTACTCATTTTCATCAATAAATTAAAAGTTTAAGAAGGTTCTATGTCGTTTTGCCTGAATTGTGTTTATTTGCCGAAAAAATAAGTTTTTATGAAACCAGTTTACAAAGCACACCCCTGGCATGGTATCCCGATTGGAGATAAAGCTCCTGAGACAGTAACGACATTTATTGAAATTGTGCCGTCTGATACGATTAAATACGAAATAGATAAAGAGTCGGGTTATTTGAAAATAGACCGTCCGCAAAAATACTCTAATATCATTCCATCATTATATGGCTTTATTCCGCAGACATACTGTGGTGACGAGGTAGCTAAACTGGCGCGTGAGCGTGGGTCAGATAAAGTAACGGAAGGTGACGGTGACCCGCTGGATATATGCGTGCTATCAAGCCATCATATTCCGCACGGGGATATTCTGTTACAGGCTATTCCGATTGGTGGTTTGTGTTTATTAGACAAGGGCGAGGCCGATGATAAAATTATTGCAGTATTGGTAGCTGACCCGATTTATCAGAAATTTCAGGACATCAGCGAATTGCCTGAGGCTATTCTTACCAGGTTGAAACATTATTTCCTGACTTACAAGAGCCTACAGGATGAAAAGAATGCTATTGAAATCTCGTATGTGTATGGAAGAGAAGGCGCACATGAGGTAATCAGAAAGTCGATGATGGATTACCGTGATTTGATTTTCAAGCCTATTTAATAGTACTAGCAATTAGCATAAAAGAGGTATAGTCATATTCGTTGTCTATACCTCTTTTTTTTACCCTCCGCTATATTATCAAGTGCATATTAAGGATGCTGCAATATTTTATTCTTCTTTGCAGACAGGCAAATGAAACTTTTTCTGATAATAATTCCTTTAAACATCTCATGGAAGGTAATGAACACACTGACAGACTTTAGGAATATCAGTTTATTGTCGTACCTTTGTCGTTGATAATCAATAAATTACAGCAGTGATGCTGCAAACTCAATGAAGAATACAGATAGACCTCAAAGACCGAGGAAAGACGCGAAAGATAAATCTTTCATTCCTGGAGCCGACAAAGGTTCGGACAAAAAAAGCTTTTCAGACGATAAACGTCCACGCAGCGACAAAAAATTCTCCTCAGTTGCTAAGCCTAAGGGCAATTTCCCAAAAAAAGATGGTTTTGAAAGAAGTTTCAGTGAGCCTCGTTTTGGCGAAAGAAGACCATTCGGGGATAAGAAACCATTTACAAGTGAACCATCAGAACGCCCGTTTGCAAAAAAGGCAACTGATAGTAAACGCCCTTACGGCGAAAAGAAAACTTTTTCAGGCGACCGCCCATTTGCAAAAAAAGATGGTGGCAGTTTTGAAAAACGTCCGTATGGTGACAAGAAGCCATTTTCGGGTGACCGTCCTGAAAGACCATTCCAGAAAAGAGAGGGAGGCAGTTTTGAGAAACGTCCTTACGGAGATAAGAAGCCGTTTTCAGATGACCGTCCTGAAAGACCATTCCAGAAAAGAGAGGGAGGCAGTTTTGAGAAACGTCCTTACGGAGATAAGAAGCCATTTTCGGGCGACCGTCCTGAAAGACCATTCCAGAAAAGAGAAGGAGGAAGTTTTGAGAAACGCCCTTATGGTGATAAGAAACCATTTTCAAGCGATCGCCCTGACCGTCCGTTCCAGAAGAGAGACGAAGGTGGGTTTGCTGACAAACGCCCGTATGGTGATAAAAAGCCGTTTTCGGGAGACCGCCCTGAGCGTCCGTTCCAAAAGAGAGACGAAGGCGGGTTTGCTGACAAACGCCCTTATGGAGATAAGAAGCCATTTTCGGGAGACCGCCCTGAGCGTTCGTTTGAGAAAAGAGATGATGTAAGAGAAAAACGCCCTTATGGTGATAGAAAGCCTTTTGCTAATGACCGTTCAGACAGACCATTTGAAAAAAGAGAAGATAACCGTGAGGAAAAGGGTTTTGGCAGAGGGAATAAAGTAGAGAAAAAAGAGAATCAGGCGAGTTCGTCTAAGCCGTTTTCTCCGAATTATGATTTAGATAAGATGAAAAACTCTTTGCCGCCAAGAATACAAAAAAAGGTAGAAAGAGAAGAGAGAGACAGGGATTCGGATGGTTTGATAAGACTTAACCGCTATATTTCTAATGCGGGTATTGCTTCGCGTCGTGATGCCGATGAGCTTATTGCGTCAGGCCAAATTACAGTTAATGGTAAGGAGGTAACAGAGATGGGCTATAAAGTAAAGCCCAGCGATGTAGTAAAATATGGCAAGAAGATACTGAACCGCGAGAAACTGGTTTATATTTTACTGAACAAACCAAAAGATTTTATAACTACCACCGAAGACCCTAACGAACGCAAAACGGTGATGGATTTAGTAGCCAATGCGTGCGAAGAAAGGGTGTATCCGGTAGGGCGTCTGGATAGAAATACCACAGGTTTGCTGTTATTGACCAATGATGGTGAGTTGGCTGAAAAGTTGTCGCATCCTTCTAATGAAATAAGAAAAATTTATCAGGTAGAATTGGACAAACCTATTACTACCGAACATTTTGAAGCCATTAAAAATGGTGTGGAACTGGAGGACGGGTTCATTAAAGCAGATGATCTGGCTTTGGTAACACCTGATGCGGAAGTGGTAGGAATAGAGATTCATAGCGGTAAAAACCGCATTGTCCGCCGTATTTTTGAAAGTTTTGGCTATGAAGTGCTAAAACTTGACAGGACTACCTATGCCGGATTAAACAAGAAAGATGTGCCACGCGGGAAATGGCGCTTCCTGACAGAGAAAGAAGTAATCAGATTGAAATATATGATTTAATAAAGATTTATAAAAAATGCTCTAACCTATAGTTAGGGCATTTTTTATTGCCCCCACTTGTTGAGAATAATACCAACGATTATCTAAAAATTATTACATTTGCAAAAAAGTAATTGTAAAGAATGAATTATAACCTAAGTCAAGTTCCTAAACGTACAGGTAAGCCCCGGGAGTCAGGTCTAACGATGGTGATGGATAAGGGGTTGAGTATCAGAGAAGTAGAAGATATGCTTTCTATTTCTGCCCCGCACATCGACATCGTAAAACTGGGATGGGCAACTTCCTTCGTGACGCCTAATCTGAAAGATAAATTAAGAGTTTACAAAGATGCCGGTATACCCGTTTATTTTGGCGGTACTCTTTTTGAAGCTTTTGTAGTGAGAGATCAGTTTGAAGATTATATAAAAGTACTTGATGAATTTGACCTGGAATATTGTGAAGTTTCAGACGGCTCTATTGAGATTCCGCATGATGAAAAATGCGGGTATATTGCCCGTCTGGCTACCCGTGCAAAGGTACTTTCGGAGGTAGGCTCTAAAGATGCCGAAAAGATTTTTGCCCCTTATAAATGGATTGAAATGATGCAGGCCGAACTGAATGCAGGTGCCTGGAAGGTAATAGGTGAGGCACGTGAGGGCGGGAATGTAGGTTTGTTTCGTAGTAGCGGAGAGGTACGCCAGGGGTTGGTAGATGAAATTATTCATGCTATTCCGGCTGAGAAAATAATCTGGGAAGCTCCACAAAAATCACAACAGGTATATTTTGTAAAACTGGTTGGCGCTAATGTGAACGTAGGGAATATTGCTCCTAATGAAGTAATTCCTTTAGAAACTATCCGACTGGGATTAAGAGGCGATACATTCGGTAATTTCCTGACCGAAAAAGCAAAAAAACGCTTCAAACTGGGTAAATATAGTAGCGACAGAAGAATTACGCAGGACGAATAAATCCTTTTAGATATACAAAAACCAACACTGATTCCTCAGAAATTTCTTCAGGAAACATACTTTTATGGAAATTATACATTTTCTTATTGACCTCCTCAAAGACCCTTTACTCACACTACAGGGTTTTCTTGATAAATATGATACACTAACCTACGGCATATTGTTTCTCATAATTTTTGTAGAAACAGGCTTGATAGTAATGCCGTTATTGCCGGGCGATTCGTTGCTTTTTGCCGCAGGTTTACTGGCATCTACTACCGGAAAACTGGATGTTACCATCATGATTCCTTTGTTGATTCTGGCTGCTTTGCTGGGCGATAACGTGAATTATTTTATCGGAAAGAACTTCAGCAACTATATCAAATCGAGAGAAAAAATACTTTTCCTGAAACGCTCATATATTACCCAAACCGAAGAGTTTTATGAGAAAAATGGTGGTAAAACGGTTATTCTAGCCCGTTTTATGCCGATAGTGCGTACTATTGCCCCGTTTGTAGCGGGTGCTGGTAGCATGAAATACCCTAAGTATATCACGTTCTGTATTCTGGGTGCTATTCTATGGGTAACAAGTATTACGCTACTTGGTTATTTATTGGGGGATGTTCCGTGGATAAAAGCGAATTTTGAAAAAGTTGTTTTAGGAATTGTCTTTATTTCAATTGCGCCCATGATCTGGGGAATTATTAAAGCCAAATTTTTTACTAAGAAATGAAAATCTACGGATTGATTGGGTATCCTCTTGGCCATTCGTTTTCAAAGAAATATTTTACTGAAAAATTTGCAGAGATGGGTATTGCTGATACCCATGCCTATGAATTATTTGAACTGCCTGATATTCAGGGTTTCCCTCAGTTAATTGCCTCTCAACCGGATTTAAGTGGTCTGAATGTGACTATTCCTCATAAACAGGCAGTGATGCCTTTTCTGGATGGTTTAGATGCTTCTGCCACGAAAGTGGGTGCTGTAAATGTGATTAAGCTCGGAGAGGGCGGTAAACTGATAGGCTATAATTCTGATTATTATGGCTTTAAAACCTCTTTGGAGGGGTTTCTCCCTGCCGGTAAGTCTTTAAAAGCCCTTGTGCTGGGCAATGGCGGTGCAGCCAAAGCTGTGGTAGCTGCGCTTAATGATTTGTCGATTCCTTATAAAGTAGTTTCACGCAGCAAATTGGCTGATGTGCTGAGCTACGAAGACCTGCCTGCTGAAATCGGTAACTATCAGTTAATCATTAACTCTTCTCCTGTTGGCACTTATCCGAAGTCTGACGAATGTCCTGAGATTCCTTATAAACTGCTGACAGCTGAGCATTATTTATATGATCTGGTGTATAATCCGGTTCAGACATTGTTTTTGCAAAAAGGAGAAGAACAGGGCGCTCAGACACATAATGGCTTAAAAATGCTTCATCTGCAAGCTGAGAAAGCCTGGGAGATATGGAATATGTAAGTCAATGAGTATCAGACCCGTCTTATGAATTCTCCTTTCAGTTATCATAAAGAACGTCTACAAAACACTAAAGACGCTACAAAGTTTTCGTACCTTTGTGGCGTTTATTATTTTAAAAAGAAACTATGAAGTTTAAGAAACACGTATTTATTTGTACTAATGATAAGGAAGCCCCTAAAAAATCTTGTGGCAGTGTACATGGAATGGAACTGGTAGAGGCTTTTAAAGCATCTATCAAAGAAAAGGGGTTGCAATTTGACATCAGAGCCCAGAAGTCGGGCTGTCTGGATATATGTGCCTTTGGCCCGTCAATGGTGGTGTATCCTGAAGGTGTGTGGTATGGCAATGTGCAACTGGCAGATGTTGAAGAAATTGTAGAAAGTCATTTGGTGAACAATGAGCCTGTTGAGAGACTAGCGCTTAAGTTTCCGGCACGCAGCTAAGCTATATGTATAAGCATCTCTTTTTTGACCTTGACCATACGCTTTGGGATTTTGAGAAAAACTCAAGTGAATCGCTGGCAGAGTTGTATGAAACGTTTGGGCTGCAATCATGGAATATATCCGGGCTGAGCGTTTTTCAGCAGGAGTTTTCTGTTGTGAACAGGCGCTACTGGTCATTGCTCGAAAGTAACCAGATTACGCATGAAGAACTCCGTCGCCGAAGGTTCAGAGATACGCTTGTTAATATAGGGGTTGACGCTGACGAGGCATTAGGATTACAGCTAAATGAGGCTTTTCTGGAATTGCTTCCGCAAAAATCGCATCTGATAGAAGGAACTATCGAAATTCTTGATTTTCTGGCACCGAAGTATGAATTGCATATTATCAGCAATGGCTGGCAGGATGTGCAGGCCAAGAAGATACGGAGTTCTAAGATTGCGCATTATTTTGGTGAGGTAATTACCAACGAAAGGGCAGAAGCCCGCAAGCCTGATAAGAGGATTTTTGATTATGCCATTAAAGCAGCAAAAGCAAGGCTATCAGAAAGTATTATGATTGGCGATAACTACGAGGCCGATATTTTAGGTGCTATCAATGCCCGGATGGATTCGGTGTTTTATAATCCGGATGAGGTTGTGGCTACCCGGAAACCTACTTTTGATATAAAGCGATTGGTGGAATTGAAGGAGATTTTGTGATAATGAACGGCCACCTCACCCCAACCCCTCTCCTTGAAGGAGGAGAGGGGCTAAGAGTCTCCCTCTCCTTTTTCAGGAGAGGGAGAGTTAGAGGGTGAGGTGCGTTTAATTCCTGAAGTACCTTGGATAGCGTGTGAAACGCAGACCAACGGTAAAGTCTAATCGGCTTAAATCAACTGGACTGGCTAATTTTACAGTTCCTTTGCCATCACTGAAATCCATTGAGTTGATTTTGCCGTAATTATAACCAGCCTCAAGACTCAGAATGATGTCTCTGCCTGTAATATCATTTCCTAATAAGAAATCTATACCAAGGGTAGCAGCACCGCCAAAATCCCAGCCTTTGTAGGGTATTGAGATACCATTATAGGTGCCTTTGTCGCTGTAGAAATATGCACCCGGTGCCAGGCCGAGAATAACCATGGTTTTAAAGTCGATGCTTTTGCGGAAATAGAGCACCGGACCAACAAATTTTGCAGAGCGTTTATTTGCCAGACTGCCCGTTGTGTCTATCAGTTCACCATTCTTTCTGAACTTGAAATTGAGATTTTCGGCACTGTTTTTACTCTGAAAATTATTGAACATAATACCGAATCCGAAGTTGTCTGTAGGGAAGTAAGCCATGTCGGCACCCCATGTCCAGCCTCTCAGCAGTTTTTCTTGATATAGTCCAAATTGGTCTTCTGTATTGAGTTTTGTCAGCATATTTCCAAAACCGCCTCTTACGCCAATCCTGAATTTCAGATAATCGTCGTATTCACTTTTAGATTTTTTTGTTGCCAGCGGAGCCTCTATTTTCTCTTCTTTCTTTGTTACCTTAGTCTCTTCCTGTTTTTTAGGAGGGTTTTTAGTTTCGGTTTCGTTGTTTTTTGCGGATGATTTCTGTTCGTTTGCTATGGTTTCTTTTTCGGGCGATTTCTTATTAGCTGCTACTTTTTCGTCAGGTTTTTGTTTTGTGCTATTGGTAGCTTTATTGTCGGTAGTCTTTTGAGTATCAGTAGTTTTAGGGGTGTTGGGTTCAGCAGGGGCGGCTTTGTCAGAAGCAGGCTTAGTTACAACCTTATTCCCTTTGGTAATCAGATCTTCATCAAAATAATTATACTTAAAATCAGTAACCAGATTCTTGAAGATTTCGTTTCTTAAAACTTTTCCGGTTGGTGTTACATAAGCATAGATAAACCGGGTGGCGGTTTCATCGACAATCCGGCATCTGATCTTCTCCCCGGCCTGAGTGGTAATCTGGTCTCTTTGTCCGAAAGACAGGCTGGCCGAAAATAGTAAAACCAGAAAAAGTACAACTCCGGTTCTGCTCAGAAAGTGATTTTTACAGACACCGGAATGAACCGGTTCTGTATGTACGAACCCAGAGGCGGGTACCTTATTTTTTTCTGATTTCAGGTATTCGGAAGGCTTCATGGAAAAGTGGATAGTCAATCGTAACATTTTTTTGTTTATACTTTTTGATAGATATGAAGCTAAAGGCAAAAACTATACCGAAAAAACGCAATGCTATATTATGCTTGCATAATGGGTTGATATTCAGTTATTTATTAGGGCAAAACCTGACAAATTTTAATGGTACGATTTTGGCGTTTATTTTGTAGATAACGATAAAACCGAAATTTCATTTGGTTTATTAACAAATTATTAACTAAAATTTTGTAGTAAACACTTGACAGGAATCAGATTTATTAGTTATCTTTAAACATTCAAAAAAAATCTTCTGAAATTTAAACCCAAAATGTACAATATGATATAAAGCTCTACGTTAACTAAATTGAAATACAGAAATGGGAAAAATCCAAGTTAGCGATAGTGAACTAGTGTCATTGTATATCCGCGGTAACGAAAAGGCTTTTGGAACACTTGTGCAAAGATATAAGTCTAAAGTCTATACTACCATTTACCTTGTTGTTAAAGATCAATATGTAGCAGAAGATTTGCTACAGGATACCTTTATAAAAGCTGTAGAAGTATTACGTGAAGGTAAGTACAACGAAGAAGGTAAATTTCTGCCCTGGGTATTAAGGATAGCTCACAATTTAGCGATTGACTTTTTCCGTAGAGAGAAACGCTACCCTAGCGTAGTGTTTGAAGACGGAAGCAGCGTGTTTAACACACTTGAGTTTGCCGAAGACTCTATTGAAGCGATGCAAATTAAAAGAGAGTCTCACGAGCATTTAAGAGATTTGATTAAACGTCTTCCTGACCAGCAGCGCGAAGTGCTTGTGATGCGTCATTACGACGACATGAGTTTTCAGGAAATAGCAGATGCTACTGGAGTCAGTATCAACACAGCGTTAGGTAGAATGCGTTATGCTCTCATCAACCTTAGAAAAATGATGAGTAAAACCGCATATGCTTATGATACAAACCTTTACCAATACGCAAGATGATGTAATTCGCTATTTGTATAACGAGACATCGAATCAGGAAAATGCCTATATTGAAGAGACTTTGCTTCAGGATGGTGATTTACTTGACTTCTACCTTGATTGTGCAGATATCAAAACCGGATTAGACAAAATTCAACTCTCGCCTTCAGACAGAGCGATCGACAAGATTTTAAGTTATTCAAGAAATTACCAGCCCAGAAATTAATTTCTGGGCTTTTTGTTTGTCCGGCAAAGGAAACCAACCCCACTCTCTAAATCTCTCTCCCCATTGTTAGGGCAGAAGCTGGATGGAAGGGTTGGGGATAGGGTTTGTTCAAATACTATCTGGATGAAAACTTTTTTGACAGCCCTTCTTGACTGGCATATCTAGTAATTCTTTAAATGATTCATTACCTTTGGTTTTTTAACGAATCATAGGTAAAATGTCTGTTATTATTGCTCCTGTTACCGAAAGTATAAAGAACTTTCTGGCTCAGAAAGACTATTCTAAAATTATCGTTCTGGCTGATACCAACACCAGGAAATTCTGCTACCCTCTTATCAAAAATTCTTTGCCCAGGCACTCGCAAATTACTGTTAAATATGGTGAAGAATACAAAAACCTTAGCACTTGTGAACAGATATGGTCGGCCATGACCAATGATGAACTTGACCGCCATGCGCTGATGATTAATCTGGGTGGTGGGGTAATTGGCGATATGGGTGGTTTTTGTGCGGCTACCTATAAGCGGGGTATTGATTTTATTCAGAT
>CALRLN020000140.1:0-11171 GCA_943368675.1 Chitinophaga pinensis
CATCTTTTGAAGAGGCTATACCATTCAAAGCCAATACTATCTTATTATCATTTCCGGTGTTATTAACCGTGAAATTTTTAGCCGCTTCCTCAACTTTCAATTTAACAAGGCTGTTCAATTCGTTTTTCTGAACCGGATAATTAAAATCAATCTTCACTTTGGCAACAGGTTTGCCATCATTGTCTTTCATCCAATAGGTTTCTATCTTTTTGGGTTGCAGATAAGGCGTATGAAAAGCTACTGATTCATTATCCAGCGTATAATTTTTAGTCGCAGACTTGCTCAGCAAGGGCTTACTTAAGACGGCCTTATAGGCAGTGGCTGGCTTGAAACCACTGCTTGGCGAAAAAACAAGTTCGTTCTTTGCTGTCCATTTAAAAACCCCCTCAACTTTAGGCTCAATTTTTATGTATTCCACTGCCTCCCAGTTGTCCAGATCTTTATCATCAACCAGATCTTTATTAAAAGTAAAAACCAGGTTTTGCGCCTGTTGAATTTCGTCTTCAAAGTTTCGGGCTGTCACTCCTACTTCATTGAGTTTTGAACAACTACTAACATAAATTATTATACTAAAAGCGAAAAATGAAAAGAGAATAATATTCAACAAACCTGATGATTCAGGTTTGACAATGAACCGCGGAGATTTCATGGAAGTGATTTTTAATAGGTGTTTAACGCTACAATTAACGTAAGAAATACGTTAAATTGTAGGAGTTGGTCAAAAATATTTCTTTTATTTTATCAAAAGAAGAAACAGGTATTTATTGGCTTTGGTTTTCGGAATTTTGCTTATATTTGACTGACTAAAAACTATGCTGATGAAGAAAATATATGCCTTCCTTTTAATGAGTTTAACTCTGCACAGTTGCAACGATGAGTTAACACAAAGGGAATATTTACAATTTCAATCGAAATTATTCGACTCCGGTTTCAGACCTCAACCCATCTACGTAGACAGAGAAGCAAACCCTATCACATTTTATTATGCCTTAAAAGCGCAGAGAGAACATTATGAAGAATTATTAGAGGATATAGATATATTTTTCCCTTTAGAAAGCTTTCCGGAAGAAGAAAGAATAGAGGCAGACCGGAAATACCGGGCTTTTGTTCAAACGCATTCAAAAGACAAATTTCTACCACTTATCAGAAGTAGATACTCAAAGTTTATGCTGGTGGATTTTCGTTTACTGGATACCGAAAACTATAACCAGATAAAGTACTACACCTATGAACTCATCAAAGCTAAATCAGACAAGCATGATGTGTTGATTAGGAGCCTGAAAAAACTCAAAGGCAATATAGCTGCTAATGAATATGCGCAGATACAGAAAGATGCAATTGATGCTTTAGAGGAACAACAGAAGGAGAAAACTAACCAGTTGTGCAAACTAAGAGAGAAAATACAGGAATTGGTAATTAAATACAAAGAGACAGGAGAAAAACCTGCCAGGCATTATGTAGATTCTTTAGAAAATCTCATGAACCCTCTGGAAGAAAATGCGATTGCCTGTACTATTGAGGAAATCGCAGGTCTCTAGATTTTGCGTTTCAACTCAAAATGCTGCCCGAGATACACTTTCCTGACCAATTCATCACTTGCCAGTTCTTCGGCAGTTCCCTGACGAAGTATCTTGCCCTCAAACAAAAGATAGGCTCTATCAGTAATAGATAAAGTTTCGTTTACATTATGGTCGGTTATCAATATACCGATATTGCGGTGTTTGAGTTTTGCCACAATTCCCTGAATTTCCTCTACGGCAATGGGATCAACTCCGGCAAAGGGTTCATCCAGCAGAATAAACTTGGGGTCAACAGCTAATGCACGGGCAATTTCTGTACGACGACGCTCCCCACCTGAACACACAATACCAAGATTTTTTCGTACATGTGTCAAACTGAATTCTTCTAATAAAGATTCGGTTTTTTCTTTCCGCTCGGCTTTAGACATCTTTGGTTTAGCCAGTTCAAGCACACCCAGTATATTCTCCTCCACCGTTAACTGTCTGAAAACCGATGGCTCCTGTGCCAGATAACCCACACCCAGTTTGGCACGTTTATACATAGGCAGAGAAGTAATATCAAGGTCGTCGAGCCATACTTTACCGCTATTTGGTTTCACCAGACCTGTAGCCATATAAAACGAAGTAGTCTTTCCGGCTCCGTTAGGCCCCAATAGCCCTACGATCTCTCCCTGCCCTACCTGATAACTTACATTATTATTAACTAAGCGTTGTCCGTATTTTTTAATAAGGTTTTCTGTCCGTAGAATCATTATCTTTCTGTTTCGCCCAATTCTTTTGCAAAACTAAGGTCTTTTTCGCAGAAATCTTGTTAATATTTATTAAATGTGAGACCATCTTTGCAATGACAGTTTCAGATATTAATAAGAGTTGAAGTGATGCTATTAGTTGATATTCTTGGCGGCTAAATAATAGTTGTTAATTTTGCAGATATTACCATCTGTAAATCATCAAAAACCCCTTCCTACCATATAGAATAATCATTCACTGCTATGCCAGCCCATCTCCTACAACTCAGGCAACTAGTTTCAGCTATCAATCCTTTATCTGATGAAGAATGGGAAGACTTCTCCCGTTTATGGAAGCCTTTTTCAGCCAGACGGAAAGAGATGATTACGGCGTTGGGAGAAAGAGAGAAGTATTTATACTTCGTAGTTGAGGGTATACAAAGAGTCTATTATTTCGATGAGCAAAACCGGGAAGCAACCTTGGTTTTTACTTATAATCCATCTTTCGGTGGGGTCCTTGATTCGCTGTTGTTACAAACCGAATCAAGGTATTATTACGAAACGCTCACACCTTCTGTTTTCTTAAGAGCTCCAATTTCTGAATTACATGAATTGATGCAAACCAGACCCGCCGTTGAAATACTTATCCGGCAGGGAATTACGAATGCGCTATCAGGTTTGTTAACAAGATTGGTTGAACTCCAATGCTATTCGTCTGAAGAACGATTCACTGAATTAATGAAACGAAGCCCTCACATCCTTCAGTTGGTACCACATAAATATCTGGCTAATTATCTGGGTATTGACGCCACCAATTTCAGTAAGTTTATTAATAAAGTAAGAATCTGAAATCATGGTAAATACCATGATTTTTGTGATAGATACATCTCAATTTTGTACCATCATCATTATTAAATCTCATGAACAAAATTGATAAAATAGAATTGTTAGGTACTTTAGAAAACGAGGTAGAAAAACATCTGCAGGTAGTCATACGTACTTTTCAGAATCTGAATGAAACTGTTCTATTGGAAATACCTGAAAACGGAGGCTGGAATATTGCCCAATGCTTTGAGCACCTCAACAGTTACGGGCGATATTACCTGCCGGAAATCAAAAAAGCTTTAGTCTTACATCCTGAAAACGCACAGGGTAGTACTTTCAAAAGTACCTGGTTGGGTGGCTATTTCACTAAAATGATGCAACCCTCTAATACCAGAAAATACAAGGCGTTCAAAGACCATATTCCGGCTGTAAGTCTTGATGCGCATAAAGTATTGGCAGAGTTTATTGAACAACAGGAAACTTTGTTGAATTATATTAAACAAGCCCGCAATGCTGATTTAGACAAAATCCGTATCCCGATTTCTATTGCAAAATGGGTTCGATTGAAATTAGGTGATGTGTTTCAGTTTATCATTGCACATGATGAACGGCATATTCAGCAGGCGCAAAGAGTTTTATCCAGCGTAACACACTTTGCTAATACTTAATATCTTTCAACATCAACTGTAGCGTAGTCTTATTATTGAAGGTATTTTCTTCAATCTGATAGGCAACTCTGAAATATTTTTGTTCCGTGAGTTTACGGTAATGTTCCTCTACCATACCGAAGCCAACGGCTGTAAAAATAGCACCTGTTTCTTCTTCAAAAAGCTCCAGGCGCAGGTGCTTTTCTTTCATTATCCGGGGTGTATATTTCAGTGTAAGATTTTCAGTTACAAAAACAGGCTGCATATTCTCCGGTCCGAAAGGAGCCATCTGGTTAAGAATCCTGTGGAACTTAGGAGATATATCGGCAAGTTTTATCTTTAAGTCTACACTGATAACAGGCGTTAACTGCTCTTCAGTAATATATTTGGATACAATTCTGTCGAATTCCAATTGAAAAGGCTGAATATTATCAATATTCAGTGTCATACCCGCGGCATGCTTATGCCCGCCGAATTGTTCCAGCAAATGAGAACATTCTTCAATAGCCGCATATAAATCAAAACCCGATACTGATCTGGCCGAGCCTGCGGCCATGGTCTCTTTGGTTTTGGTAAAAATGATGGTTGGTCGGTAATATTTCTCAATACAACGGCTTGCCACTATACCAATTACTCCTTTATGCCAGTCTTCCCTATACAATACCGTACTCTTGGCTGTGTTTATTAACCAATCATCTCTTTCTATCATAGCCAGTGCTTCTTCGGTCATGCGGGTATCATGGCCACGGCGCTCAACATTATGTTTTTGAATTTCGTGCGCAAAATCGATGGCTTCATCAAAATTATCAGATAACAGCAATTTTACGGCAGCTTTAGCGTGCTTGATTCTACCCGCAGCATTGATACGCGGTCCAAGAATAAACACCACGTTTTCAATGGTCATATTATTGCTTGTAAAACCTGCCACGTCTTTCAATGCTTTCAGACCTGTACGAGGATTTTCATTGAGTTTTTTCAGACCAAAAAAAGCGAGGACTCTGTTTTCGCCAGTGATAGGCACAATATCAGAAGCAATGCTGACGACACATAAATCTATATAATCGTAGAGTTTCTCTAAAGCTATATTGTTTTTCAGGCTATAGGCCTGTAAAAGCTTGAACCCTACTCCATTACCCGTGAGCTCCTTATAAGGATACGCACAATCCTTTCGTTTGGGGTCAAGTACAGCTATAGCATCCGGCAAATGGTCGTCTGGCTCATGGTGGTCACAGATGATGAAATCAATCTGGTATTTATCTTTAGCTATCTGTACTTTATCCTGTGCCTTAATACCACAGTCCAGGCAGATAATCAATGAAACGCCTTGCTCAGCAGCCCATTCAATACCTTGTAATGAAACTCCATAACCCTCAGTATAACGATCAGGATTATAATATTCAAGATTCGTATAAAAAGTTGATAAGAAACCATATACCAATGCTACTGCTGTAGTACCATCTACATCATAATCACCGTAGATCATTATTTTCTGATGCTGACTCATCGCTTCACCCAGCCGTTCAACGGCCTTATGCATATCAGCCATCAGAAAAGGGTCATGCAGATGCTGCAGTTGCGGGCGGAAGAAGTTTTTTGCCTGCTCAAAATCACGTATTCCCCTTTGTACTAACATATTAGCAAGGGTTTCCTCTACACTTAGTTCTTGGGATAATGCTCTGGCTACCTCACGGTCAGGAACAGGTTTGTATGACCACCTCTTTTCAGACATTTCGCTCTCCTTTTTTCTTTCAGTTTAATTAAGTAATTACCAAAATTTAGTTTATTCTATTTCAATTGCCACCAGCTTTAGCTGGTGAATGAAAAAACAAAAATCATCTGGGCTTTAGCCCAAATCTCCATTCACTTTTTTGGCTAATGCCAATATCTGATTTCATTTATCTAGTCCACGACCGAAAGACGGTCCGCCGCGCGGTCATGGCAATTTAATATAAACAAAATCTATTGAACTACTTAATTAATCAATAATCACAATTTTCTCACCAATTCCTTTTGCTGACTTGTCAACCTGAATCTTTCTCCATAAGTATCCGCCAATCGGTCACATTCTTTCAAAAAGGTATCCACTCCCACAAAATCCGGGAAATTAAGCGTACCCCCAGCATAAGCCGGGAATCCCCAGGCTAATATAGAGCCGATATTACCATCGAGTTTCGTAATCAATACCCCTTCATCCATACAACGAATCGCCTCCACTACCTGACGATACAATAAACGTTTTTTTACCTCTTCAATTTCCGGTTGATTCTCCGAAACTGGAAAATATTCAGCAAGGCCTTCCCACAGATATTTTTTACCATCGGCAGGATATTCATAAAATCCTTTCTTATTCTTCTTGCCCAATCTTCCCAGGTCCTCTACCATCAGTCTGGTTGCCTGATAAGTGCTATCTTCTTCTTCCAAAACTCCATCATTAATGGCCTGTTTCGAAATTTTCAAGGCCAGATCTAAAGCAACTTCATCAGACACTGCCAGAGCACCCACAGGGAAACCTGCGTTTTTTCCGGCATTTTCAATCAATACAGGGTCAACACCATCCTTTAATAAGGCAATCCCTTCAGAGGTATAAGTACTGAAACAACGCGAAGTATAAAATCCTCTCGAATCGTTAACTACAATTGGCGTTTTCCTGATTTTTTTTACATAATCTACCGCCAGCGCAACTGCATAATCAGAAGTTTCTTTGCCACGAATCAACTCCACCAGCATCATTTTATCAACAGGTGAAAAGAAGTGAATACCAATAAAGTTCTCCGGCTTTGCAGAGGCTTTAGCCAGACCAGAAATCGGAAGTGTCGAAGTATTAGAACCAAACACCCCACCGGCTGCCAGCATTGGTTCGGCTTCTTTGGTTACGGTTGCTTTCAATTCCCGGTTTTCAAAAACAGCTTCAATTATCAAATCACAGCCTTTCAGGTCTTCTGCTTTATCCGTGGTCTTTATCAGGCTTAATAACTGCTCACCCTTTTCGGCCGTTGTTTTTCCTTTTTCAATGCCTTTTTGTATCAGGGCTCTCGAATAACCCTTCCCTTTTTCAGCCCCTTCTACACTCACATCTTTTAGCACTACTTCAATACCCGCCATAGCAGAAACATAAGCAATACCTGACCCCATGAAGCCTGCACCCAGAATCCCTAGTTTCTTTACATCAGTTTTAGGTACATCTTTCGGGCGACTGGCACCTTTATCTGCTTCATTTTTACCCAGAAACATCACCCCAATCAGGTTTTTAGCCTCTTTTGAAGTAGCTACTCTTACAAAGTGACGCACTTCAACAGCTATTGCCCTATCCATATTTACCTGCAAGCCCTCATACACACAGGATAAAATCTCAATCGGTGCCGGATAATTACCTTTGGTTTTATCCATAATCATGGCAGTTCCACCTGCAAAAGTTCGCATACCTGTTGGTGATTGTACATTTCCACCCGGCACTTTATAGTTTTCACGAGCTTTAATCGCTCCCGTTTTCTTGTCAATCTCATCCCAGGGTTGTATGGCATTCGGGTTAGCTAATACCCATTTCATGGCCTTTTCCATCAATTCTTCTCTGCTGCTGGCCAAATCATTAACCATACCATAGTTCAATGCCTCTTTAGGGCTTACCCTTTCCCCTTCAACCATCAGCATCAATGCCGGCTCCATACCAATGATTCGCGGCAGGCGCTGAGTACCACCGCCACCGGGCAATAGTCCCAGTTGCACTTCCGGCAAACCGATTTGCGCCTTAGGATTATCCAAAGCAATACGGTAATGGCACGACAGACAAACTTCATAACCACCGCCCAAAGCAGTACCATTAATAGCAGCTACCACAGGTTTCCCACAGGTTTCGAGCCTGCGGAATATATTATTGAAATCAAGAGAGAATTTATAGGTTTCAGAGGGATCTTTATCGTTGTTTTTCAAAAGCATTTTCACATCAGCCCCTGCAATGAACTCATTTTTTTCAGAGGTAATCACAATGCCTTTTACATTCGGGTCGGCGTAGGCATTAAGCAGGTGTGATTCAAATTCAGGAATAGAAATATCATTCAATACATTCATGGGCGAGGTGGTCATATTCCAGCTGATAATCGCCACATTGTTATCAATTTTATAATTAATTTCCATTTTTAAGGTTGAATTATATGCTTTATTATTTTATCTGCTTTTGCTAAATCTTTTGGTCGGCCAAAAAGCCGGAATACTCTTTCCTGTTCTTGTAAGGTAGGTATTCTGACACTTAATTGATTGATGCTTATTTCAAAATACTCATTTATCCGAAGTTTCTGCCATTCACCATTATCAAATACCTCTAAATCTCCCATTACTTCTACAAGTATCTTATCCCACTGAAATCTGCCGAAATTTGAACGGAATTTATCTGCATCATTGGGAGAATACTCTCCTATCTTATTGCTTTGCCAACGATTTTTAAGATATTCAGCATCCCTATGCGAAGTCAACAAATCTATATCATCTGTTCTTTCTAAGGGAATCCCGGCTAATACCAGGGCAGAACTGCCTATTATATAGACAGGGTCTTGCAGCTTCGATAAATCATCAGATAATAAGGCAATTGATAGTTTTATCTTTTCCGGAATACTCATCTTCTAATAAAGTATGCAAGCATACTGTTATGCAAATATAGAAAATTATGTGTAAGGTATTTTGCTAAGTAACGTAAATTTTAGCCGGAGAACTTGCTGGATATGGTAATGATTAATTAGCCTATTTTTGCCACAAAATACACGAACTATACTATGTCGCACTATTTTTTCAACATCCGCTAGGCAAATATTGTCACCAGCAAGGCAATAATAGCAGGCATAGCCTGTACTATAAAGATCCTTTTGCTTGCCGAAATGGCACCATAAATACCGGCTACAATCACACAACCCAAAAAGAAATAAGCAACATTTTTACTCCAGACTGCATCAGTAATCAACAAAGACCAGATTAAACCTGCGGATAGAAACCCATTATATAGTCCCTGATTAGCTGCCAGGGAAACTGTTTTAGGGAATAATTCTTTTGGAAAGTTCTTGAAAACCTTTGGTCCTCTGGTGGTCCAGGCAAACATTTCGAGGTATAAAATATGGATATGTTCAAGGGCAACGGCTCCAATCAGAATTTTAGAAAGTATTTCCATGGGTTTTGTATTTGTAGGTTATAGGCTACAATATAGCCATATTAGTTAATTATTTCCCGAAAAGTCAATACACTTTTCAACGCATCCACTTCCAGCCTTGCTACTCTACCACATGGAATTGCCCAATTGATTTTATCATGCCCGGTAGGTAGCCCATAGCAAACAGGATATTCATAAGCCGAAACGTGTTCGGCAATAATTTCATAGGCAGTTTTTCCGAAAGGTTCGTCATTTTCTTTATTATCTGTAAATGAGCCCACTAGTAATCCTTGCAGATTCCGCAGTTTCCCGGCTCTTTTCAGCTGAATCATCATCCGGTCTATGTTATATAGGTACTCACCTATGTCTTCAATAAATAGTATTTTCCCTTCATAACTGATGTCAGAGGCAGAGCCGATCAGATGTGCCAGCAGGCAAAGATTACCACCTGTTATCTGACCCTCTGCCGCTCCACTTTTGTTGAGGTTATCGGGGCTTATTTTATAGCTCATTCCATTGCCAAAGAGAAATGTCCGGAGCGTTTCTAACGAGTATTCATCTCTCATAAAAGTCTTCGGCATTGGCCCATGCAGACTTTGAAAACCCAGCGACTGAACATGGCTATGCACAGCCGTAATATCCGAAAACCCAATAATCCATTTAGGCTTTTGCTGAAAAGCAGTAAAATCTATTGCATCAATAATCCGCGAACTCCCGTAGCCCCCTCTTGCCGAAAAAATAGCTTTCACAGACCTATCATCCAGCATTTTCTGAAAATCTCTGGCTCTTACTTCATCAGTCCCTGCAAATCCATAATACGAGGCACTTACCGATTCACCTACTACAACTTCTACACCCCAGTTTTCCTGCATGTACTGAATTGCCGGCTGAATATCGTCAGGGTTGAGTTTACTGGCCAAAGCCACTATGGCAACTTTATCACCTTTTTGTAAGTCAGGTGGCGCAATTAATGATTCCAAATCTGATTGTTTTATTTAATAATTCAAGTCGGCAGGCTCATAATCACCTACTTTCTTTAAGTCTAGTATGTATGCATCGTTGCCATCTCCCTCAAGCATCGAGGTAAATTTAGCACCCCATACCATCTCATAGGCGGTGTATGAATGGCGCACATGTACGGCATCCGCAAAAGTATCATCTACTCCCTGAATAGCAATCACAAATTCTGCATCGCTGGCAATTAATGATTCAGGGGATTCATTATATAATGGACTGTCATCAGTAAGTGGGTGAACAAGTGTCCAGTTGGTTGGGAAAAAATTAACCTTTGCTCTTTCTAATGTCAGCCCGTAATATCTTCTGTTAGACACCCCGTTTCTTTCTTCAATTTTCGAAAAGACCACACTTACCTCCATATTAATCAACTGATTGCTTCTCTCATTCACCATTCTGAACATAAACGCATTAATATTCAGATAAGGCGCAATCAGTGCATTTTTGCTGAACAGAATACGTGGATTAGGTCTTGAAAAACGCCCATATAAGAGGCCTGTTACAATGGCAAACATCATCAGACCCGTTAATGACTCAATGCTTGACACCCAACTGGCAGCAAAGCCATCGGGCGAAATACGCCCATAACCCACTGTAGTCAACGACTGCGCACTGAAAAAGAAGGCATCCCAGAATTGAGAATGAGTGCTAGTCATATTTACACCAACCAGGTGTTCAACTCCTATCAGATAGTAGGTAACGGCAAAAATAAAATTGAGTACGAGATAAACCACCAATACTATAAGAAAAAACGTACTCCAGGGCATCATAATAAAACGGTTGTAGATATTCAACCATGCCTCAAAAGATTGCCCTTTACGCTTGATGTTGAATTGCCCGTCTGCTTTAAGAAGCCTTTTCCGGCGATCAGTCAGTTTACTTCCAAAGCCTGAATCCTGGCGATTGCGTTCATTTTCTACGAGTACATTTTTCTTGCCCATGGCATTAAAACATTTTTTAGGGTATTGTTAATTGTCAGTAGCAATTTAACAAATAAGTATCTAAAAAAAGTTTGTCAGTACATTATAAAAAAATCACATCGTCAATCACCGATTCACCTACATCTTTATTGACCAGGTCTATCAGTTTGGTTTTGGCCATAAAAAGCTCCTGACGTAGGGGAGATGACTCTATACGAAGATACAATACCCGGTTTTTGACATATATCTCTCTGGTGCGTGAAGCAATAATTTTTCCCATCATACGCTCCCAGAATGCAACCAGATAAGTTTCATTGAACTTAGACTTAAGATTAAAAGTCTTCAGAAAAGCATCGATGGCATCTTTTAGAGGCGTTGCCTGCGAA
>CALRLN020000141.1:0-11160 GCA_943368675.1 Chitinophaga pinensis
GGGGCAAAACAGATGCTAAATAGTGAAGTAAGTTATGGTACTGTTACGGCTTTCATTATGTTTATTAATATCTTCTTTCGCCCGATCAGAATGCTGGCCGATAGAATGAATACTTTGCAGATGGGTATTGTAAGTACTGACCGTATCATAAAATTATTAGACAGCGAGGAGTATACTTCTAATGAGGGCAATTATTCTGCTAATCTGAAAGGAGAAGTAGCATTTAAAGATGTATGGTTTGCTTATAATGATGAAAACTATGTATTGAAGGATATTTCTTTTAAAGTTAATCAGGGAGAGACCGTTGCTTTTGTAGGGGCAACCGGAGCCGGTAAATCGTCTATCATCAACCTATTATCCAGATTTTACGAAATAAATAAGGGAGAAATATGGATTGATGGGGTAGATATAAAACAATACGATTTAAAACACCTGCGCGAACAGATAGGAGTGGTGCTGCAGGATGTTTTCTTGTTTTCGGATACTATCGAAAACAATATTACTTTAGGAGATACTACTATTTCAAGAGGGACCATCATTGAAGCCGCAAAAATGGTAGGCGTGCATGACTTTATTATGCAATTGCCGAATGGATATGAGTATAATGTGCAGGAGCGTGGCGCAACGCTGTCTGTTGGGCAACGCCAACTGATTTCGTTTGTGCGTGCTATGGTGCAGCAGCCTAAGATTATTGTATTAGATGAGGCCACCTCGTCGGTTGATACGGAAACCGAAGAATTGATTCAGAATGCCATAAGCCTGCTAATGAAAGGTCGTACAGCCATCGTAATTGCTCACCGTTTAAGTACTATTCAGAAAGCCCATAAGATTATTGTCTTAGACAAAGGCCAGATTATGGAAGAGGGTAATCACGAGGAATTACTAGAGAAAGATGGTTTCTATGCCAATCTGTATCGGATGCAATATAAAGAGGTGCTGGCCTGATAGCAGGAATAGCCCATAAAACCAAAAAAAGCTCCCAATCAGATTGAGAGCTTTTTTAATAATTATATATTGATATAATTATGCCAATTTCACGTTCACGGCGTTAAGACCTCTTTTACCTTCCTGGATTTCGAATGTTACTTCGTCGTCCTGACGGATTTGATCTTTTAATTCTGAAACATGGACGAAAACCTCTTGGTTTGTTCCATTTACTTTAACAAAACCATAACCTTTGGTTTCGTTGAAAAACTTAACTATTCCTGTAGACATTTTAAAAAATTTGTATTATGTACTTAAAGTACAAAGGTATGTATTATTTATCGGATAAACTACGAATACATAACTTAATTATTAAAAATAGATAATTTTACCTATTTTTTGTACAATCTTTTACTCATTTTAGCTGTTTTGACAACAAAATACACCACATTTTACAGGAATTATAAAGATCAGGGCCAATATCTGAAGCAATAAAAATTTCTAAAGCAACTGAAAAATTATTTTATTGTTGGCATATAGGCAATGAAAACTCCGGGATGCCTCATAAAATATATAACCTATCAGATACTTTATTCAGGTGCTTATAATACTTGCGGCATCACAACTGCATTTAACTCCACTAAGATCTCAGCCAAGTGTAAAAGCATTGCTGATAGTGAAGTTTATTGGACGGATGCCTCCATAAGTATGGCTAAAAAAGGGCTGTTTTATGCTTTATTAACAGTTTTCATGTTTTTCAAATGCCTATTAACCTTAATTAACATTATTTCAATCTCCATTAACCTATGTTCATAGGAGTGGTTTCTACTTTTGTTTCGACAAAAAAATAAACCACTTATGAAAAAGCTTTTCATTCTTCTTCTTCTTTCTTTACCCGGCTTTGCACAAAAAATCACTATCAAAGGTATCGTCACAGATTCAGCTTCAAGTCCATTGCAATATGCTACAGTCTTGTTACTGAGTCCTAAAGACTCTTCATTAGTCAATTTCGGACGAACTAACGATAAAGGTATTTTTGAACTAAAAAACCTGAACCCCACCAATTATTTATTTAAGATTACTTATCTGGGGCATCAGCCTTTTTATAAATTAATAGTTCCTGCAGAAGCTACCGGAATAGACTTGGGAATAATTAAACTGCAGGCCATCAGCAAGGAACTGGCCGAAATAACAGTAAAAGCAGATAAGGCTCCTGTAAGTATCAAAGGTGATACGGTTGAGTTTAATGCCGGCTCATTCAGAGTAAAGCCCAATGGTGTTGTGGAAGACCTGCTGAAAAAACTGCCGGGCATAGAAGTGGAAAAAGACGGTACCGTAAAAGCTCAGGGAGAAACCGTCAGGCGTATTACAGTTGATGGCAAAGAGTTTTTTGGGCGGGATCCCAAAATGGCTACTAAAAACCTCCCCGCAGATGCCATAGATAAAGTACAGTTGTACGACAAACGCTCTGACCAGGCCGACTTTACAGGCATTGATGACGGGCAACGTTCTAAGAATATCAACCTTAAACTGAAAGAAGACCATAAGAAAGGTGCCTTTGGCAATATAACCGCTGGCGCAGGTCTTGACGAACGTTATGCTGGCCGGTTGAGTATTAACAGATTCAATAAAGATAAGCAGATGTCTGTGCTGGCTATGGGCAATAATGTGAATCAGCAGGGCTTTTCGATTGATGATTATATGAATTTCTCAGGTGATCTGATGCGGATGATGAGCGGAAGAGGAGGGCAGCTTCGTTTTCAGTTTAGCAGTGATAATGATGGGGGCTTACCGTTGAATTTTGGCAATCGCCAGAATGGATTTGTACGAAACTGGGCAGGAGGGCTTAATTTCAATAACCCTGTCACCAAAAAGACAGAAATAAACGGTAGCTATATGTTCAATAATATTAACCAGATTATTGATAAGAATGTGAACCGTCAGAATTTCCTGCCTAATGGCGACAGCTATACTTCATTACAGAAAAACTCACAAAACACCCTCAACGATAATCATCGCCTCAACTTTACACTTGACCAGAAAATTGATTCAATGAATTCGCTTAAATGGTCGTCTTACATTAATTATAACAGAACCAACGCCAACACCGTCAGTACCAGTCAATCTTTAAGCAGCAATAATGTTTTAGAAAATGAGGGTAACCGTAATTATGGGGGTAGCAGCGATGGGCTGAGTGTAAACAGTGATTTATTGCTACGCCATAAATTCCATAAAAAAGGCAGAACACTATCGGCAAATCTTAGTTTTCAGGTAAATAATACGGATAGTAACGGAGATCTGGCTGCCTTGAATAAATACTATACTGAAGGTATACTTACCCGTGAGGAAAGTATCAGACAAAATAGTGTACGTCGGTCAGACAGAATGAATTATGGATTGACCGCAGCTTATACTGAGCCATTGGGCAAACGTAAGTATCTGGAAGTAAACTATGCTTTGCAGAAAAATGATTATCTGTCTGATGCAGTCGTGAATGATATTAAGGACGGTATTCCGACTTATAATAGCCAGTTGAGTAATAAGTTTGAAAGTAATTTTATCTACAATCGTTTAGGAGCCAATTTCAGATTTGTTCAGAAGAAATATAATTTTTCTACGGGTTTGAGCTTCCAACATGCAAATCTGAAAGGGAAAATGTTGCTGCTGGATGATAATATTTCTAGAACTTTCCAGAATGTATTGCCTAATATGCATTTCAACTATGATTTTCAGCAAAGCCAGCATTTAAGATTTGATTATGAAACGAATTTTCAGGAACCTAATATTAATCAGTTAGCACCGATTACCGATAACCGTGACCCACTGAATATTTACGTAGGTAACCCTAACTTAAAGCCCGAATACTCTCATAGATTCGGTTTGAATTATAATTCTTTCAATCAATTAAGCTTTACCAATTTCTTTGCCGCAGCAAATCTGGTTTATACCACTAATAAAATTAATAACGCGCAGGAAATCAGCCCAACTTTTGTACAGACCTCACAGCCCATCAATGTGAAAGACGATTACCTGCTGACTGGTAATCTGAATTACGGATTCAGAATCAGACCTATTAAACTGAGGGTAGATGTAGGCGAGCGCGTAATGATGAACAGGGGTATAAACTTTGTAAATAAGGAGGAAAACCGCACCAAAGGTTTACAGGCATCTTCCAGCCTGAGATTGAGCTATCAGCAGGATAATTTTGATGCATCGGTTGAAGGGCGTGTAAGTTATAACCAGACACACTATTCAGTAAACAAACAGATGAATCAGGAGTATTTTAATAATATTTTCTCAACCGATGTGAACTGGACAATTACGAAGAATCTTGTATTTGCTACTGACTTTGATTATAATGTTTATTCAGGTCTTACCGGAGGTTTTAATCAGAAGATTCCGCTATGGGCGATGTCGGTCTCAACCTTTTTCCTGAAAAACAGACGTGGAGAATTAAAGTTATCAGTAAATGATTTGTTGAACCGCAACACAGGTATCAGTCGTACTGCTCAATTAAATTTTGTGCAGGACGAACGCACTACAACTTTAGGCAGATACTTTTTATTAAGCTTTACTTATGCTTTGAAAGGCATCAATCCGGCGCAGAGAGGAGGAGTGAGGATTATACAGCGATAAAGGAATTTATTTTTAGTTTTTAGTTTGTCGACAGACCAGGCAGTCATGATTTTGGCTGCCTATCTTTTTGACTCGTCAACCATTCTTATATACAGATCTTCTACTTTTTTTCTTGCCCAGGGAGTTTTGCGCAGAAAAGTAAGGCTTGATTTAATGCTGGGATTATTTGCAAAACAATTAATACGGACATAGTAGTCCATCTGATCCCAGCCATAATAGGCTACCAATTCGTTCAGAATCATTTCGAGGGTTTTACCATGAAGCGGATTATTGGGTTGTTCCGGGATCATTTTTTACGCTTAACTTTACCTTTTTTACGTTTCATTTCTTCAAACTGTTCTGCTTCTTTCAGCAAAGCTTTCAAATCAGAACTGGTTGTATCTTTAGAGAAATCTTTGGTAGCAATATAGTCCATTTTATCAATCCCTAATACCTGTACAGGTTTGTTAAGAAAAGCTTCTATTTCGGTCAGAACCGGCTTTTCTTCAGTACTGCAAAACGAAATAGCATTACCTTTTTGCGTACCTCTGCCTGTGCGGCCTACACGGTGTACATAGTTTTCGGG
The DNA here is from genome assembly GCA_943368675.1 of Chitinophaga pinensis. Classification (GTDB taxonomy): domain Bacteria; phylum Bacteroidota; class Bacteroidia; order Cytophagales; family Spirosomataceae; genus Emticicia. The sequence goes on from CALRLN020000141.1 coordinate 5,126, forward strand.
TACATCAGGCAAATCATAATTTACTACATAATCTACATTAGGTATATCAATACCTCGGGCACTTACATCAGTAGCAATCAGCAATTTGGTTTCACCTGTTCTGAACTTATTTAATACCTCTAGCCGATCCTGTTGTTCTTTGTCTCCATGTAGGGTTTCTGAGACTATACTTACTCTTTCCATAGCAGATTTTACTCTTTCAGCGCGTACTTTTGTTCGCACAAAAACCAAAATTTTGCTATCAGGATGCTCATTCACCAGTCGCTCCAGAAAGAAACGCTTGTCGTCCATTTCAACATACATTACAGCATGATTGATATTCTTGGCAACCTTATCGTTAGGCGAAATCTGTATTCTGATGGCATTGTGTACCAGAGAATATGCCAGCTTCTTGATGGCTTCGTTGATGGTAGCAGAGAAAAATAGAGTCTGGTGTTTACGGGGAAGGAATTTGAGGACATCCTGAATATCCTTAATAAAGCCCAGATCAAGCATGTGGTCGGCTTCGTCTAGTATCAGAATCTCTACATGGTTGAGTTTCAGGTGCCCCTGACTCACTAAATCAAACATTCGCCCCGGTGTAGACACCAATATATCAATACCTTGTTCTAGTTTCAGTATCTGAGGGTCTTGCTCTACTCCGCCATACAGAGAAAATGTTTTTACTTTGGTTCCCTGTCCGATTTTCTGAAAAACCTCAGTAATCTGAATCGCCAGCTCACGTGTTGGCACCATCACAACACACCGGATAGCCTCAGAGCGGGAGCTCTTTTTAGCATCGTTAATCAGATGTATTACAGGTATTGCAAAAGCAGCTGTTTTACCTGTGCCTGTCTGGGCAATAGCCAATACATCTTCTCCACGCAAGATAGGGGTAATAGACTTGTATTGAATATCTGTCGGGCGTTTAAAGCCTAACTTTTCCAGGTTCTGTTTAATCTCGGGAGCAAGACGGTATTCTTCAAATTTCATTTCTTGTTGCGTTTATCATAGCCTTTGCCAATGCCTCTGAAATTTCCTCCGGCTTTTCCCTGTAATGTAATTTTGAAATTAGTCTTGGGTTTAGGGACTTCTTTTTTAGCTGATACACTTACCTCTAATGTACGCCCCATCAACTCAGTGCCGTTCAGTTCATGAATCGCATTTCTCACTGCATCTTCATCAGGCATGTCTACAAAACCAAAACCTTTATTCTGGCGTGTGGCTTTGTCTTTTACAATTTTTACAGATGTTACCTCCCCGTATTTCTCAAATAAAGCCCTTAAATCTTTTTCTTTCAGTTTGAAAGGAATACTCCCGACAAAAATGTCCATTGCTTTGGTTTGTATGATTAAGATACAAAATTACGAATTTTAAATGAAATGTTGGGTTTTGGCAGAAATTGTGGCTGAGAGGGATTAATTACACTGATTATTAATTCAAAAGTACCCGAATCTGCTTTAAGCAATATTAAGATTTATTCCCTTCCTCATTGGAGAGTAAGACCATTGATGAGGAAGATGCTGGTCACTAAATTGGCACCATGTTTTTGAGCCATGGCAAAATCAACAACGCTTGCTATTGTTTCTTCTTCATTCAAGGTAGGTATAATAACTGAAATCATAGCTTTGAGGGTTTTAGATTGAACAATTTTATACTACTTATTATAAAAGCAACGTCTGAAATGCGGTGCTTAGTTCCTCCTGAAGTTTTACTAGGGTAAGTTGAAACAAATTCATGAGATGTTTTTAAAAGGCAGCGTGTAACCTGAATCGCAAATGTAAAGTATTGATTATAAGGTGTTTATTTGTTTTTATGTGTGATATTTGTTTATTATAATCCATAAAAATTAATTTTTCCTTAAGAGAGTCAGTAGAATAAAGAATTCTAGACACTTTTCCGTAATTTTGTCACAAAATATTGCCATATTCTATCACTGACAGGCATTCTACGTTAGTTAATATATTCTACATTTTCCAGACAGTTTTATGCTCGCTATATTATTGATTGTTTTTTTTGTGCTGGGGTATGTTGCTATTGCCTTTGAGCATCCGTTAGGTATTAATAAGGCTGCGTCGTCACTAATGACCGGAGTACTCTGCTGGCTTATTTATTTTTTTGAAGCACATGTAACAACAGAAGCCACTGAGCAACTGATGCATCATCTGGGAGAGATTGCTTCAATCCTGTTTTTTCTTCTGGGTGCCATGACCATCGTTGAAATGATTGATTCGCATAATGGTTTTGAAATCATTACGCAAAAAATTAAAACGACGGATAAGGGAACTTTACTGGTAATTGTTTCAATACTTACATTTTTTATTTCTGCTTTGCTTGATAATCTGACTACAGCTATTGTCATGACATCGCTTTCTGCCAAGTTACTCAATGATAAAGAAGATAAACTCTGGTTTGCAGGAATGATAGTCATTGCAGCCAATGCTGGCGGAGCGTGGTCGCCGTTAGGAGACGTAACTACTACTATGCTTTGGATTGGTGGGCAACTTACAGCGTTAAATATTATCGCAAAAACGTTCTTTGCCAGTCTGGCTGTTTGTGGTATTCCGCTTCTGATTCTTGTCAGAAAATTTAAAGGGAAGAAAATTAATAAGCCGTCATTAAATAAAGACAAGACCTCTAAAGAAAGCAATATAATTCTATTGACTGGTGTAGGTCTGTTGATTTTCGTACCTGTGTTTAAGACGGTTACGCATATGCCTCCGTTTATGGGTATGCTTCTGGCTTTAAGTATTATCTGGATTATTACCACCTGGATTCATGCTGATAAACATCAGCAAGAGAAAAAGAAACTAAGTGTGGCAACGGCCCTTCAAAAAATTGATACACCAAGTATTTTGTTTTTCCTGGGTATTCTGCTGGCAGTAGCAGCATTGGAATCTTTTGGTATGCTTAAAACATTTGCTACTTTTCTGGATACTCATCTCAAAAACGACTACCTGATAGGCATAACTTTAGGCTTATTGTCGGCTATTGTAGATAATGTGCCATTAGTAGCAGCAGCACAGGGTATGTACGATTTTTCGACGTTTCCTCAAGACCATCGGTTTTGGGAGTTCCTGGCACTTACTACCGGAACCGGCGGAAGTACAATCATAATTGGCTCGGCCGCAGGTGTAGCTGTAATGGGAATCGAGAATATAGATTTTATGTGGTATCTGAAGCGCATCAGCTGGCTGGCACTTGTAGGTTTTATAGCAGGCATAGTAGTCTTTATAGCACAGCAATATGTTTTTCATACATAAAAGGGGAAGTGTCGTCCTTCCCCTTTTGGTTTAATCAATTTCTGTTAATAATAATTCTTGCACCCTGCCCACCATTCTGAATACCCATTTCTTTCATATAGTCATCCCGAATCTTCTTAAACTCTTTATTTGTTACTTTTTTTCCTCCGGTTGGTACTTTTATCTCGTTGGTGAGTTTCTTTAGTTCTATTTTGGTAGCTGTAATAGAGGTTGCTCCATCGTTAAGGTTAACCTCTAGAATAGTGCCGGGCAGTCCGTAGAAACTTTGCGGACCTGCAGGGCTAATTAAAGCATCTGTGTACCATGCTATTACGTCCTGCTTGGTTTCTTCATTATAAAATGTAGCTTTTTTACAATCGTAATTTAATACTTTTTTGGATTCGTCAACAAACTTCCAAGGGTTGGTCTTCAATGAATCTTCAATACGAAATTTCTTACCGGCAAAATCAGTAAGCGTAACAAATTTGGATGTTTCGAAATTGCGGTATAAATCCAGTTGCGGACGGGTAAAACGCATCTGTACATTAGCACCACCTACCGCAGTATTTACATCTTCAGGATCTTCATCAATATTGGTGTAAAATGATTCTGAGGGGGTGAAATATAAGCGATTTTTGCTGGTTCTGAACTCTGGAATCATGCTTTTCATATGCTCCTGGTCTTTGCCGAGGCCTTTGTGCATATTTATCTTGAATTCATAATCAATAACACCTTCCTGGGTTTGTGCCATTGCTAAATGGCTGATAGTTAAACAAATAAATAGAAATACCTTTTTCATCTGATTCTGGTTTGAAATATTTTCAGCAAAAGTAGAGTACTGCCCTCAGCAGAGAGGTTAATCATTATTGAAATAATGTTAATTAAGGTTAAAAAATAGCCATGAAACCAAAAATGTCTTTTAATTTTGATTTAGTAACCATGCCGATGTAGGTCATAATAATCCATGTAGTAGTTTTCGTTGAACCAAGACAATAAGAACAGTGGTAAAAAACCGGACACATTTTGTATTAATATCCGTTAGCCTGTTGGTTTTAACGCTGTTTAATATTTTCTGGCTTCGCCAGAACTATACTGAGCAAAAAAGGAATCTTCAGAAAGATATTGCCAATAACTTTGAGAAGACAGTTTCAACAATGCAGGATTCTCTTATTAAACGTAGGGTAGATTCTTCCCTGAAACAGGGCAGACTTTCGGTAACAACAAAAAAGAAAAGACCTGAGAAAAAGATTGATATACCTTTACCGGTTATAAAAGGTCTTTTTATCAGTAAAAGACTACCTCCTGCCGGTATCCGGCCTGATACAATCAGAGGAGGAACCATGACAGTCTACGCAAACAGCAAATTCGACTTTGTCGACTCCGCGGGTAAAGACTTGTTGTCAAAAATGATACAATCTATAAAGATAGATTCTAACAGGAGCAGTATCAGGATACAATTAAAAAAAGACACCAGTATTCATGATACTGGTCTGACCAGGCGTCCCCGACAGATAATGCTGGTGTCAGATATGCGATTTGATACAATTGTCAGGAGAGAGAAAAAAGAATTCAATCACGCTTATTCCAAAACCGGAAACAAGAAAAATGCTGATTCTCAGAATATTATTATAAATCTCATAGCCGACACTCTTAAACCAAAAGAACTTAAACAGAAGTATCAGGCAAAATTAATGAAGCAGCAAATTACCGTTCCGTTTGAGGTAGCAATAACTAAAGCTTCCAAAGTTGATACTACTATTTCAGCAGTACGCGCGCAAGTTCCGTTTGACGGCATAATGTATCAGGCCAATTTTGCTGATACTGATTGGTTTTTAATCAGGAAAATCTTCCCACAGATACTTTTTTCTATTTTCCTGATAACCATTACGAGCCTTTCATTTTGGTTAATTTACAGAAACCTTCAGCAACAAAGCCGTCTTACCGCCTTGAAAAATGATTTTGTGAGCAATATAACGCATGAACTAAAAACGCCTATTTCAACCGTAAGTGTAGCTATTGAGGCGCTCAGCAATTTTAACGTTTTACAGAACCCGAGACAAACAAAAGAATATCTGGAAATCTCAAAAAATGAACTGAACAGACTATCAATATTGGTTGATAAAGTGCTGAAAATGAGTGTTTTTGAGCAGAAAGAATTAGTGCTGAATACCGATAATGTCAATTTCAGTAGCCTGGTAGAAAGCGTATTGGCCACCATGAAACTCCAGTTTGAAAAATATCACGCGCACGTAAACTTTGATTTACTGGGCAAGACCTTCAACATCATCGGTGATTCCATTCATCTGACCAACGTAGTATATAATCTTCTGGAGAATGCCCTGAAATATAGTAAAGAGCCCCGGATAAATGTAGTATTACAGGCAAATGAAGAGAATCTGCAACTGAGCATAAAAGATAATGGAATGGGCATTTCTGAAGAGTTTTTACCAAAAATATTTGATAAGTTCTTCAGAGTACCTACCGGAAATGTGCATAATATCAAAGGCTATGGTCTGGGTTTAAGCTATGTTAAAAATGTGGTTGAACGACACAACGGCACAATTGAGGTAAATAGCAGGCTAGGAGAGGGGAGTACCTTTATTATGAGATTACCGATTCATGTATAAGGATTTCCGTGACGACGGACCGTTAAATCGTTGCCCGAAAGAGCAGAAAGATTCGTGACATTGGTGACACTTTGCTTGCACAATTAAAATAGAAAACCCTTACTTTTCTACGAAAAGACGATTTGAAAAATCGAGATACACAAAAAGACAATGACAAAGATTTTATACGTAGAAGATGAGCCCTTTT
>CALRLN020000142.1:0-11128 GCA_943368675.1 Chitinophaga pinensis
TCGCCCGGTCTGATTCGGGCAAATTGTGTAGGCAGACCACAGCCCAGACCTAAATCTGCGTCAGTATTATAACCTTCCAGATTGGTGTAATCATCTGACATAATATTATATACTTCGGTAGAGCAGCCCCCTGCCCCGCAACATGAAGCTTTATTTACTTCAACATCCTGCAAGGCAATTTCACTATATTTTTGCCTTACCAGTTCTTTTAAACCTTGTTCTGATTCTGACATAGTTTTAATTATTAAATGTCGTATATATACGACATGATTGGACAAAAAATTTTAACAACATTCTGCGGGTGGGTTAGCCAGTGCCTCATCAAAAAAAACATTGAAGAGGTTTTTAATACGGGCTACCACTTTGAGGTCAAGGCAATAACAAACATTCAGGCCACTCACTTCGCCTTGAATAATACCGAGTTCTTTGAGTTCGTGCAAATGTTGTGATACTGTGGTACGGCTCAAAGGTAGTTCATTAGAAATATCACCGGAAACACATACCTGCCTGCTGGCCAGAAATTGCACAATTGCTACTCTTGCCGGGTGCGAAAGCGCCTTGGCAATCTGAGCAATTTCCTGCTGGTTGGTATCAAATAATTGAGTTTTGGCGTATGTCATTCTCGTTGATTATAAACTATGTCGCAAATATACGACATAGTTTATAAACCGCAAGTTTTTTTAAGAAAATTATTGTGTCAAATGAAAAATTCAAACTTATTTTGAGGGAATAATGCCTTACAGGAATCTTTCTGAAGATTAATCTGAAATTATACTACCCTGACAATAAATTAAGGTATTGTTAATTTGTTTTTTTTATACTTAGCTCCGGAACCCGTACCTTTGCAGAAAATCCAAAACTTCAATTGAATGAATATTCTTATTTCTAGTAATACTGCATTACCTGTGACTAAATATGGTGGTATTGAACGTATTGTATGGTGGTTAGGCGAAGATTTAACAAGACGAGGTCATAAGATTACTTTTCTAACTCCTGAAGGTACTAAATGTGATTTTGCCAGAGTAATTACCTATAATCCGGAAACTCCGCTCGAAAAACAAATACCTGCTGATATTGATATTCTGCATCTGAATGAAAAACCACGGGAGGCGCTATTAAAACCCTATATAGTGATGAACCAGGGTAACAGGACTGATTTTGAAGAGTTTGATATTAATACGGTATTTGTCTCTAAAGATCATGCTGCCCGCTACCAGTCTGAGGCATTTGTATATAATGGTTTAAAACTGGAAGAGTACGGCAAACCTTCATTTACGCAAAAAAGAACACATCTGCATTTTCTGGCAAAAGCAGCATGGCGTGTAAAGAACGTAAAAGGAGCCATTGATATAGCCCGAAGAAGCCATAATAAATTGGCTGTTTTAGGCGGAACCCGACTTAATATCAAAATGGGTTTCAGGTTTACACCCTATCCAAGCATCAGTTTTTATGGGATGATAGGCGGAGAAGAAAAAAATGCGCTGATGAATACTTCTAAAGGCTTGCTTTTCCCGGTTTTGTGGCATGAGCCTTTCGGCATTGCTATTATTGAAAGCCTGTATATGGGTTGCCCGGTTTTTGGCACACCTTATGGCTCTTTACCCGAATTGATTACTGATGAGGTAGGGTTTCTTTCAGATACCAAATCTGAGATAGTAAAGCAATTAGCCGATATTGGCAGGTTCAGTAATAAAAAATGCTCGGAGTATGTAGCTGATAATTATGCCATGAAGCAGACCACCGACCAATATCTGAAATACTACGAAATGGTATTAAACGGAAAAAGCATCAATGCTACACCTCCGAAACTTAAAGAAATGCCGCCTAAGTTTCTGCCGTTTTATGAGTGACGAAAAGCAATAATATCGTGAAACCTTGTGCTGTTTGTGTATATTGTGGCTATATTTTTTATCTCAATCATCAAAAGGTGCTACCATTTAAGTTGATTTAAGCATTCAATAAAAAAACGCCCTGTCATTTTGCAATAACAGGGCGTTGGCATATATATATCAGTATTATAATCTGAAATTACGAAGATTATAAGTGAATGTAACCATATAATACCGACCAAGCACCATATTTCTTACGTCTTCTACGTAGGCGGTTGATACGTTACGGCTGATGCTGTTGTTTTGTTTCAGAATATCAAACACATTGAAACGCAATTCCCCAGCCTGTTTTTTCAGGAATTTATACCCTAAGCCGCCATTCCAGAGTGTAAAGCTTCTGTTATAACCTGCTCCCAAGCCTGAATATGACTGGTTAACGACTTCTGTCTGGAACAGGAACCCTTTGCCAAACAGCCAGTTAACCTTCAGGTTACTGTTCTGAGAAAAGTAATTGCTGTTCAGGGTTTCCTGTAAACTGTTTCTTACAATATTATAACTTGGTGAGAACGAAGCCGTAAAGTCTAGTTTCTCGCTCATGCTACTACTCACCACTACCCCACCATTGATACCGTAGTTGTTAGTGAAACTTCTGGCATTGTTAATCAGGTTAGGATTTTTGGCATAAGAGAAGCCTGCATTAAAATTCACATTCGATTTGATTTTCGTTACTGGTAAACCATAGCTCACAAACGTACGGAGATTCAGCATACCATCCATGTTCACAGGTTTGGTCAATTGCGAGCCCTTGAAAAGGATAATGCCATTGGCTAATTCATAATCCTGGTCGGCAATGAAAGTTGATTGAACAATAGCATTGTTAGAATAACTGAAATTACCGAATATGTTGATGCTCTGGGCTGTTTTCGATTGTGTTGAACCAAAGCGTACAGATACCGAATGTGTATAGTCCTGTTTCAAATCAGGATTACCCGTTGACAATTGCGTTGGGTTGCTATTATCGATTACATCCTGCAACTGATTCACAGATGGTGCATTGGTATTGGTACGATAGAACACCCGGATATTGGCTTTGTTTTTGAAGCGATAATTGAACATGGCATTCGGCAGAATACTATTGAACGAGTACTTCACATTCTGTGTCAAGGGGTAGGTCTGCTCGCTTGCGAGTTGTGCGTTCTGATAAGAAGCGCCAACCGTAAAAAACGATTGCTGATTACGGATACGGTAGCTGATACCTGTACGGTTGGTAAGGTAATCGTTATCGAATACACTACTCAATGATTGATTCAATAATGAATAGGTTTCAGCTTTTTCATCAAAAGCATTTACTCTTCTGTCCGACGAACTTAAGGTATATGATACGTTATGGTCAAACTGCAATTGACCTGTTTTATTGATCGGCTCGGTATAAGTAACATTGGCCGACATACGGTTACTATTGGTCAAAGATCTGGTCTGTTGATTAATAACCTGAGTGGTATCATTTGGTGAGAAATAACGGCTCACTGAATACTGATTGCTCAACCCTGTGCGGTCGCTTAAGTTATCCTGCAAACTGATAGAGAACGTGCGCCCTTCTTTCGCAAATCTATGTCGGTAAAGTAATTCGCCTGAAAGGTTAATGCCCTTATTATTTGAATTTCTGGAAGTTTCAGTAGTATTCTGTAATGCGCCATTCAGCATGGTTTTGGCATCCAAAGTCGACAATGCGTTGTTATCCTGCCAACTGATGCGCGGGGTAAATATGATTGAATTATCCTTATTGATATTGTATTCCAGACGCATATTCATCCGGTGGTTCATATTATCATTATCGGTGGTGCTTACAGCATCATACGATTGAGGAAGTGTGCCCAGATAATCACGGTGTGAAGTACTCACATTTCCATTATTGGCAGAGTTGAAAAAATAACTGGTATTAAGTTTTACTTTTTTACCAAGATTATCACTGTAGTTTAGTCCGATAGAAGTTGTGTGTGCAATACCGGGTTGCTGACCTACCAGAAAATCTCCGGCGCTTCCGCCACCACCACCGGGACGACCACCGCCGCCACCGCCCGGATTACCACCGCCACCACCACCGGGACGACCGCCACCACCACCACCGAAGTTACCACCCCCGCCGAATCCGCCACCACCTGATGAACCTAATACACCGAGAATATCCTGATTAGAGAAGTTTTGCTGATTGATATTATTAGATAAACCTATGATTGTAAGACGTTGGTCTTTCTTGAAGAGGTTCATGCTTACACCCGACTGGTAACGGTCATTTTCGCCGTAGCCGGCATATACTTTCCCAAACTGACCATTATTTTTGCCTGCAATAGTAGTAATATTAATAGTTTTGACCGAATTCCCGTCATCAAAGCCTGTAAACTGCGCCTGCTCGCTCAGGCGGTCGAATACTTGTACTTTATCTATAATTTCGGCAGGCAGGTTTTTAAGAGCCAGTGTGGCATCATCACCAAAAAACTCCTGTCCGTCAACTGTTACTTTTTTTACTTCCTCCCCCTGTGCTTTTACCACACCGTTTTCAATCGTTACGCCCGGCATTTTCTTTACGAGGTCTTCAGCCGAGGCATCGGGGTTTGTTTTGTAGGCACTGGCGTTATACTGCACTGTATCGCCTTTCTGTTCTACACGAATCTGTTTCTCGCGCACCACCACCTCGCTAAGCTGGCGGGCGTTTTCGCCCATTATGATTACACCGAGATTTTTGGCTGCTGTTCCAACCGTAACTTTGGTTTCGAGGTCGTCGTAGCCGATTGAAGTAACACGTAGCCGATAGTTTCCGGGTTGTACACCTGTAAATCTAAAGAAACCTACGGTATCGGCCTGAACGCCTTTGCGTTGTGTGCTATCTTGCTGGTTTATTAATAATACGCTGGCCCCAACCACTGCAATTTTGGTTTTTGCCTCCTGTACAGTTCCTGTTACTTCTACCCCCTGAGCAAAAACTTTAGCAGAAACTAAAAGTGTAAGTGATAATATGAATAGATGCTTCGTCATTGATAATAAATAGTTAACATCTGTTAGAATAATAAAGCTATGTAAAGTTTAGTCATGCCTAAAGCTTAGACGACCAATATACGTGTTGTGTAGATAAAACACATCAAAACGACCGATGATCTACACATATTTTATTGTATTAATCTAATATTTTTATTGAAATACGTTAAAATTACTCTTTCACAAATGGCAAAACACACCTTTAATATTCGTAAAATTGCAATGTAATTATACCCTAAAAATCACAACGGACTGATCTGGCCACCTAACTACATAAAATACTGATAATCAAACATTTAGAACCACAACCCTATGCACTACCTGAATCATTCTCTTACGCACTGCTTTTTGGCTTTTATGCTTTTTTCACTTATGTGCTTTAGTAGTGTATACGCACAATCAACTGACAAACCAAAGGCCCGGTATAACTATTTATTGTACTTACCTAAGGATTATGACAAAAAAACTATGCCATACCCGGTTATTATTTACCTGCATGGCAGCTCACACCGGGGTAATGATCTGAACAAACTGAAAGGCTATGGTTTACCGTACGTGATTGACCAGGGTAAAGAATTTAATTTTATCATTGCCTCTCCGCAATGCCCTGACGGTAAATACTGGAGTACAGAAAACTGGTTTGATTCACTTTATACAGAACTTGCGACCAAATACAGAGTCGATACCGACCGCGTGTACCTGACGGGCATCAGTCTTGGTGGCTATGGTACTTTTATAGCAGGCATGGATCATGCCGACAAACTGGCAGCCATAGTCCCGCTATGTGGTGGTGTGAATGATGGCGATATGACACGGCTATGCCCTACCCTCAAAAATATGCCTATATGGACTTTCCACGGAACGGCTGACAATATCATTCCTATGAGTGAAACGGAGCGGGTTGTGAAGGCGCTTGTAGCCTGTGGAGGCAATATCCAATTTACGCAAATGGAGGGCGAGGGGCATTCGATACAGTATTTGTATGAACGGGATGAGATTTATGAGTGGATGATGAAGTGGAGGAGGCGGTGACAAATGGTAATTTTGATTGAATACTTTGAGAAAAGATTTATAGATGAAAATCTGTAGACTTTTTATTTTTAATTTTTGGAAATTGAATTAATAAATACTTTTGCTATGCTATTAGTTCCTATTAGTAAAGTTTTGTATATTAGCATTCCTTTATGCTTATTGAAGTTGGACAGTTATTTCTATTTATAATTAAACGTAATTGCTATGTCTGAATTGATAAAACTTGAAAGTACTAACCTAATTAATCCAATCATTAAATTATTTGAAAAAATTGGTAATGAATGGGATAATTCATTTAAAAATGGACTCAGCGAGTATTTACATTCTCAAACAGAAAAATACTATTTAACTAATACATTTCTATACCTTAATGAAAAAGTTAAATTTTATGATATTTACTATCCGATTAAAGCAAAGTACAAAGAGTTAAGTACTGATTTTATAGAAGATTTTGAGGATGTATTAATAAATTATAAGAATATAGCTTTAATTGGAATTGCAGGATGCGGTAAAACTACATTGATAAGACATATTTTTTTAAATTCTATCCTTACAAAGAATAAAATACCAATTCTAATTGAATTAAGGAATTTAAATACCTTTTCAGGAACTTTAGAAAGTTTAATTTTAGAAAAGGTACTCAAAACTAAAACAAAACCAAGCGAGGAAATTTTTAAAAGAACATTAAATTCAGGTAAATATGTTTTTTTACTAGATGGGTTCGATGAGATTTTTTCTGAGAAAAGAGTTGAAATTGTCAGACAGATTGAACTATTCATCGATTCAAATTCGGGAAATAATTTTATAATTTCGTCAAGACCTGGAAGTAATGTCGAAAATTTCCCTAGATTTTATCCCTTTACAGTTGAGGAATTAACTAGTCGAGATATAGTAAAATTTGTTAATATAAATGTAAAAATTGAAGAAACTAATAAAAGAATTTTGGAAGTAATAAATGAAAACAAAAATGCGGATTATAAAAATTACCTAAAAAATCCATTATTATTATCAATGTTTATTCTGGCAATTTACAGTCATCCTGAAATTCCATCGAGAAAAAACATTTTCTATAAAAATGTTTTTGATACACTATATTCAAGGCATGATGCACATACCAAAAATAGTTTTTTAAGAGAAAAATTTGCAAAATTAGAAAGAGAAGATTATGAAGTAATTTTAGAAAAATTCAGCTTTATAGCATCAATAGAGGGGAAATTTGAGTTTTCAGAAGAATATTTAACAGAGGTATTTTATCGAATAAAATTGCAATCAAACTATTCATATAAAATTGATGATTTAATTAAAGACTATAAATCTCAAATATCAATTTTGCTACAAGATGGGTTTATCTTCACTTTTCCACATAGGTCAATGCAAGAGTATTTTATGGCTCGTTTCGTATCCAAATTACCCGAGAAAAGTAAAATTGACTTTTATAAAAAATTAAAAATCATATCAAAAAACAGTAATGATAATCAGAATAACTTTTTTTTAATGTGCGAGGAATTAGATAAAATTGCTCTGTACAAATATCACGTAATTCCACTGTTAAAAAATTTTATTACCTCTATTTCTGGAGATGACGCTAAATTAATTAATGAATATAATGAAATTGGTTCTATATTTTTAAGAATTGATCAAAAAACAAATATTATAGAGGGCACCATATTATCCTTTCCTAATGGAAATTATTTCCATGATTTAATGATTTATTTTAATGTAAAATCTGCTTTTATATTATTAAACAAAAAAATAAAGAATAAAAAGTCAAGTGAATTTGTCATTTTTGAGAATTTTAAATTAAATAAAAATGTGTATTTCTCAGATGAAGATAGTATTGCTTATGAAATAAAATCTGAAGACGATGGAATTATCTATATGGAGACAATAAAGTATATAAAAGAGGAAATTTCTCACATAAAAGAATTAGCTAACAGATTAGAATCTGTAGTTTTGAATGAAATTAAAATTATTAATGAATTTATGCATATGATTTAATATTATTAATTGGGAGTATGACTATTTATTATTTATGCTCCCTAATAAGAAATTTTATAGGTAGAGGTAGAATGCATGCATTTTTAGTACTTTTCACAAATGCTAAACATTACTATACCAAATTCACCTGCCAGCTAAGCCTAAACCTATCTGAGACCCATGCGAATTTCTTGCTGAATCCATAAACTCCCAAAGGCATCAGTATACTGCCACCTTCTGTAAAGCTTTTGAATAAATTCTCTATCTCTTCTTCTGATTCGCAATTGACATAAATAGAAACAGCCGGAGTAAAACTAAATTTGTGAGGTGCTTCACTATCAATCGCCATGTAGGCCTGCCCGGCAAGTGTAAAAGTAGCCAGTTTTACTGTTCCTTCTTTTCCTCCCGGTTCGCCGGCCTTGTAGTATTCAATGTTCTGTATACCGGAATCTTTGAATAAGGAGATATAGAAATTGATGGCTTCTTCGGCTTTGCCGTATTGCTCTCCTGTAAACATCAGGAAGGTCGTGGTTTTTTGCATGGTATTGTTTTCTTCTTGAGTGTGCTACCAAATATATAAATTATCTCCTTTTTCCGGTTGGGATGACGCTAATATTTGCACAGAAATCACGTGATTAATCTCCTTATTAATGCGCAATAGCCTTCAAACCAATTATAGAGGCAACGAGTGTTATTAAAAAGAAAACTCTCCAGAAACTCATAGGTTCATTGAATACAAATATACCTAATAGTACAGTGCCTACGGCTCCTATGCCTGTCCAGACTGGGTATGCTGTGCCAACTGGGAGTGTCTGGAGGGCTTTCATTAACAATAACATACTACTTATCAAAGATACTACAAAACCCGTGTACCACCACCAGCCTTCCTGATCTGTGCTTGCTCGTGCTTTGCCTAAACAGAAGGCAAAGGCTACTTCGAATAAACCTGCAATGATTAAAACTATCCAATTCATAAGTTTTGTATCTAATGTTCTGTTGTCTTGAAATCGTGATACAAAAGTCAGGCAATGAGAAAGAGAATCCTTTTACAAATGTTAAAAAGTGGACGGCTAGTTATGAATTATCGGATATCGGCTCTTATGCGGCTCAGGCTTACTTGTGTGATACCCAGATAAGATGCAATACAGCCGAGTGGCACTCTTTGAAGTAAGTCCGGATGGTTGTTCATTAAAGCAGTGTAGCGTTCGGCTGCGGTACTGAATTGGCGGGCTATGAGGCGTTCTTCAGTTTTGATTAGCTCCTGTTCAGCGAATTTCCTCCCCCAATTGGCTATATTAATATCTTGTTCGAATAATTCCTGTAGTTTCTCGGTTTGGAGTTCGTATAGTTGGCAGTCTTCGAGTAGTTCGATATTTTCGTAACCGGGCTGATTGGCTACGTAGCTTTTCATTGAAATGATAGCATCACCTTCTTTACCAAACCAGAATGTAATTTCGTTGTCGTTCTGGTAAGCATAGGCGCGTACAATGCCTTTTTTGATAAAATAGATTCGTCTTTCAATAGTATCTGCTTTTAGTAAGAGGTATTTTCTTTTAAAACTCACCTCCTTACAACAGGCCATCAGCTTTGCTTGTGAGGCTTCAGGGAGTGGATAGATTTGGAATAGGATTTGTTGGGTTTGCATATAATCAATTTGTCAATTTATTCAATTGCCTCCTGCTTTAGCTGGAGGGGGAAATTGCATGACCATTGCTGGCTTTAGCCAAATCCTGTGAGTATCAGTACAGATTAATAGTTTAAATTTTTCAAACCCAATTTTCAAGCTATACTCTTCCTTTGGCTAAAGCCTATACGATAATTGTTTCACCTTTACCCCCATTTAAAAATGGGGGCTATTAAGGATTTCGAAATAAAATATGAATTTACTTAATTCATCTCCCCTTCCTCTTTGCCAGATAAGTCTCTATCTCAACAAGACTCAAAGCATTAAAAGTCATATCAGTTGTCAGGCCGCCTTTGCGGGCTGATGCTACTCCGTAATGCATATCATGGTAGCCTTCCATTTCGTGGGCATCCGGATTAATGCTGAGCATTACCCCTTTTTCCAGCGCATACTGTATCCATCGCCAGTCTAAATCCAATCGGTATGGGCTTGCATTGATTTCAATCACTACACCATTATCTGCACAGCAGTCAATCACCGTTTTATAATCAATCGGATAGCCTTGTCTTGATAGCAATAAACGCCCTGTCGGATGGCCCAATATGGTAGTATACGGATTCTCAATGGCTCTTACCAGTCTTTCTGTTGCGCGTGGCTCGGTCATGTTCAGATTTGAGTGAATAGATGCCACTATATAATCAAAACTCGCCAGTATTTCATCCGGATAATCGAGTGAGCCATCACCCAGAATATCAGACTCTATGCCTTTCAGTATCTTGAACGGCTTACCGCCCGCGGCATTCAGTTTTTTGTTAAGTTGCTCTATTTCGGCATGTTGCTGCTGTACTTTGGTTATGAGTAAACCGGAGGCATATTGGGCAGACTGTGAGTGATCGGCAATACCCAGATACTCAAAGCCCAGTTGCTGACAATAGGTAGCCATTTGTTCTAATGAATGCCGCCCGTCAGAATAGGTCGAGTGATTGTGCAGAATACCTTTCAGGCTCTCCCAGGTTACCAGATCTTCATTTTTATGCTTCAGTATCCAGTCAAACTCAAAATCTCCTTCGCGCATTTCGGGGATAATGTAGGGTATCCCATACTTCTCATAGATTTCCTGCTCGCTGGCAAATCCGTCGGTATTACATATTTTTAGCAGGGTTTTACCTTGCTCATTTTTATGCTTCAGGTGATTGGCATCTGCCGAATAGATGAATTGCTTTTGTACAAACTGATTGACAGGCACCCATTTAATTTCGAGATTAATTTTATTGTCAAGGTACCTGCCGCGCCATGTAAAGGGTGATGAAGCCTTTGGGTCTTCTATAAAACTACCGGATAAACTGGCAAAGAAACCTCCTGCCAGCGGTTCATTGCTGCTTACGAGAAATAACAAAGCGTCAACAATTTCATTTTGTCTTCTGACCTGCCCCGATACTTCAACCTGCGTATAAGTTTTTCTGAGTTCATCCAGAATGGTATCCGCCAATGCTTTTGCTTTATCTACCCGTAACTTACCTGCCTGACTATTCAGGAAAGCGATGGATTCCAGAATTGATTCCTGTGTTTTGCCGCCAAAACCTTTTACTTTGGCAAGCGTACCGTTTTCGCAGGCAATCTGTAAATCGTTTAT
>CALRLN020000143.1:0-11126 GCA_943368675.1 Chitinophaga pinensis
TAAATCTTCTTTATTGGTTAATTGCAATTGTTTTAGTGCTTTCTGAAAGGTTTTGTTAAAACGTTCTTTATCAAAAGGTTTCAGCAGGTAGTCAATGGCATTTGCCTCAAAGGCTTGCAGGGCATAATTATCAAAAGCCGTTACAAAAATAATCAGAGGCAGCTTTTCAAGACTAAGGCTTTTGGCTAATTCTATACCGTTGAGTTCAGGCATCTGAATATCAAGAAAAATCAGGTCAGGCTGGTGTTTTTCTATAGCATTAAGCGCTTCTTTTCCGTTTTTGCAGACAGCTACTACTTTTACCTGAGGATGGTCCTGCAATTGCTTTTGCAGAATATCTCTGGCTATTGATTCATCGTCGGCTATGAGAACTTTGCAGGTCATCTTAAAAGAGGTAAAGTTATAGTAACAGTAATGCCATTTTCGGGTGCGTTGCTCATTATATCAAATTTTGCTTCTTCACCAAAAAGATTCTTCAGACGTTCCTGTGTATTCATCAGTCCGATTCCGAAGTTGAAATGCTGGAAGGTTTCAAGACCATTATCTTTTACCATCAATTTCAGTATCCCCTGTCCGTTCTGTGCCGAAATCTCCAGTTTCCCTTGCTTGGCAAATGGCTCAATACCGTATTTTACGGCATTCTCGACCAGAGGTTGTAGAAGCATAGGTGGCACAAAAGCCTTTTGCAGGTCATTACTGATAGAAATCTGATAATCCAGACGTTCTTCAAACCGGACTTTTAGAATGTCTAAATACAATTGCAGCAAATGCACTTCATTTTTGAGGGGCACTAAGTCATCATTGTTTTCTTTCAGACTCAATCTTAATAAATCGCTTAGTTTCATCAGCATTCTGGTGGCTTTTTCTGTATCACCTTTCTGCATCAGACCTATGATATTATGATGAGTATTGAATAGAAAATGCGGCTGCAACTGCATTTTCAGGAAGCCCAGTTTGGCATCAGATAATTGTTTTTCAAGATTGATTTTGTCTACCTGCGCCTGCTGGAACTGGCGGAATATGGTATAGGCTTTATGGGCGGCCAGGATAATCCAGTAATTGACAAATTCATTGAATAAAGAGACTGATAGATTTCTCTTAAAAATAACCTGGAACCGGGTTTGGCCGATAAACAAATTCCAGAGAATGGTAACAATAACCGAATAAATTACTACTGCCAGAAAACTGGTTCCTAATGAAATAAGCAGATTAATGAACAGCTTTCTAAGAATATGAGGCGACTCCAAAGGGAGTTTTTCTCCTAACCAGAAAACAAAAAAGGTAATAGGGATATATAATAACCACTTGATTTTGAAAATCAGGGTATCAGCCCAAACTATCTGATTACCTTTTAAAGCACTGAACAGCAGGTCCTGACCTATCATTAACAGCGTAACGATAAGCCAAAAGGCAGGAATGAGGTAGTATTTAAGTTGAGTAATCTTCATTCTGCTGGTTTTTTCTGCACCCTGTTAAGCGTATAGTTGAAAAGGTTGTTACCTGTCAGTAAATTTTTGTCCTGATCCAGAAAAAACAATACGTTATCATCTCCCTTCATTAAATAGATGGTTTGCTGATTATCGGCCTCTAACGCAAAAATAATATCGCCGGAGTCTGTTTTTGTACCTTTGGTTATACTCCATTTACCTTTGCGAATGGCTTGTCTGAAGAATGAACCTTCTAATACATAAGTCGTAGGGGCTTGTGTGTCCGGATTCTGATAAAAGACAAGACCCCACTTGGTTTTGAAACAATCAGGTGAAACATCTCTTTTCAAGACCCGGGCTAATTCCTGACATGCACATCTCCCTTCAAAAATACCATATACATCTTTACCTGACGGGATAGGTTTTGAAGAAGTAGTCACATATGGTTCATTTTCTACGCCTTGCCTTTGAGAATAGGTCTCAAAACAAGCCAAAACGAATATAAATATCAGGATAATATTTTTCATAATTCATCTGGGTTTTTGTTTGCTGAATGTATAACTATGACTTGCATTACCAATCATCAGGTTTCGTTGGCTATCTAATAAATGAATCAGATTATCGTCTAGTCTTACAAAGAGCAGATTCTTATCTAGTTTATGGAGCGTTACCTGATAAACAGTGGCATCTGGTTTGGTTCCGGTACCTTTTTGAATGGTCCAATGGCCGTCAAATTCTGCTCTTTTTTCATCAATAAAACCGCTTGTGTTGGGTCTGCTTACCCCATATTGATATACTAATTTTACGGGTGCAGGCGCATTGGGCTTCTGTGGGTAAAGTGTCATTGTCCATTTAGTAAAATCACATTCAGGCTCATTGGCAACATCCAGATAGGCCTTAAGGATATTACCGCAAGGGCTTGTGCCTACATAGGTTGCAAAGGGTTTGGCATCCTGGGCAAAGAGATTGTTTGTTACTGACAGAAAACAAGCGCTACTGATCAGAAGATATCGGAGATAATTTTTCATACTTATAATTCTCTTTTTTTACCGTCTTTATCAGTCAAAACCAGTTTAGTACCATCTTTTTTTGCTAAGGCATGTAGGCCCACTTCTGTAGGATTATTGAGTAATACCAGGCCTGAGCCGTTTTCATCTGCTCCTAATTTTACTCTGATTGTCCCGGTTTTATCTATCAGCCGGAAAATTACAGCGCCTTCTGATTCTGTTTTAATAGACGCTCGCTTGATACCAGTTTTATCTACCAATTCAAACTCTTGTACGCTTATTTTCTCGAAGTTTTCCTGATTAGGTTTGGCGGCAATAAATAGAATCAATAGCAGGTTAAATGCACTAATCAATATAGGTAATCGCTGATTTTTCATTGTTTTATAGATTCAGAGTGAAAAGACTAAAAATTTAATAAGGGGCCAAAACTCTCACTTTCAGTGTCAAAATTGATGAGTTTATTTGTAATAACCCGTTTTTTGTAAGCAAAAATGGTATTCTTTACTTTAGGATTAATTTCATAAACTCCTGCGGTTTCGGCATCGGTCGGTGAAGATATAAAAGTAAAGGCTACGTTTTTCAAGCCTAATCTTTGAGCAAAATCGCTTAGCTTTTGCTTTAGTAAGGATTCGTTTTCATGCATTGGGTTCATGAAGATAATAAAGGTTTTCCAGTTGTTGGGGTTTTTAGTCAGATACTGTGCTTCCAGAAATCTAAGCATCTTTTCATAATTCTTTATATCATCGTTTATCCAAACCATCAAGCCATCAGTCTTTGCACCATATTTACACATAGGGCAAGTTTTGGTGCCTTTATCTTTGCCCGAAATATGGTATGGGTCAAAAGCAGGTGCACCTTCGCCGACTGAAAGACCTGAGTTTTGTGCGGAAGTATTGAATGCAAAGAAAAACATACAAAAAACTATTTGAAGAATAAGCCGGAATGATTTCATAATCAGGAGTTTTTTGATGAGTAAAATAAATAAACTACTGCCAGAGAATAAACAGAATATATTGAAAATCAGGAAATCAAAATAAGATTTTCCGGAAGTGACTTTGGCTAAATCAGCCCGATTTACTTTGGTAACACGTACCTGATTGACAGAATTATTTTCTAAAACCCACATGTTCCCTACTTTGTCAAATAAACCACCCGTAGGGTGCCAACCGCAAGGACTCTTATAGACAATAGAAACCTTTCCATTATTCTGAATCTTACGAATTTCACGCATTGAATAGATGCTTACATAGACATTTTGAGCATTGTCTGTATAAATGCCATATATATTATGGGTAGGGTTGCCACTTGCTTTATAGTCGCTTACATCATCAACATTTAGGGCAATGACTGAGACTTTACTGTCTTTAATTCTGAATAAGTCGTTATCGTCAACATAATAGAAAGTATCATCATTCATACAGTATTGCCAGCGCACATCTGTAGTTTTGATGGTTTTTACAATGGATATAGTACCATCAGGTATGCGTTTCATCAGAAAGCTTTCCTTTCTGCCTCTCTCTATCCAATACATATTTCCGGCAGCATCACGATTAAAGCTATAATTACCCAAAAAGCCTTCTGTATCGGGTATTACTTTTGTAAATTTACTTTTTGCATCATATTTCCATACAAAATGTCCCCATTTATCACTTGCCTCCCCTTCGTACCAGAGATGCTCACCATAGAGGTTATCCTGGTTGTCCATGTAGAGCTCATGGGTATGAACATTTGGAACAATTACCGTTTTGGTTTTACCGTCGGCTGAAACTTTCCAGATTCTTGCTAAATCACTGTAGAATATCTCTCCTTTGGAATTGGTAACAATGCCGATACCAGGATGAGAATAGACAGTCGAGAAAGCAAGCAGACTTAGGAGAATGAGCAATAGCTTTTTCATATCGATTAGTATTTGATGAACAAATGTATAATGGATATGAAAGCTACTGAATAAGATTATGATAAGACGATGGAATGATGGGCTAAGGTGTGGGAAGTATGATGCGACGATTTGAAAAATTGTGATACGACATCAAGGCTTTTTGATTTGTTTAATCCATTCCTTTAAGAGTTCAATGCTCTCTTTGTGTGCGGTTTTTCTGCCTACTTCGGGCATCATTTCGCCGGGGTCAGTTGACTCAATGCGATATAACAGGATAGATTCGTCAGGCTTGCCGGGTACAATATCGAATTTGCGATTGCCTGAACCACGACCTGCTGCTACCGGGGTTTTGAGAATACCCATCGCCAGTGGATCAGTTTCATGAATGCTTAGATTCAGACCGGAAGTTTGGGCAGGGCCGCCCAGACGATGGCAATGTGCGCAGTTAATATCAAGCCAGATACGGGCTCTTTCGTCGATGTTTCCGGTTTCCGGTTTATTCCATACCGGGGCTTTGGGTACTTGCTCCAATGCAGGTAAATTTTGCAGAATTCCCATTTTTTGCCATACTAATAACTGATTTTCCGTACTTTCCGGCAATCCCCATGCTCTGTAATTTCCATTAAGTTGCCGGGCCGATGGCCCAATGGGTGACATTTGCTCGTTGCGATTATGACAGCCTTTGCACTGGTTGAGGTTCGGAATGCTGTATTCGTGCTTTTTCTTTTTACCATTCAGGTCGGTGTAGCTGACCTCTTTGGTGTCGCCTGCTACTTCAAGATAAGCCTCGGTCTGTTCATCGTTCCATACGTATACCAAAGCTTTCCAACCTTCGGCTTCATGAATCAAAAGGCGGGTTTCCATGATTCTCCGGCCTTTGCCGGTATTTCTGAAATCGTTGGGATAGTAAAAGGTTTTGATAAGGGTTGTCCCAACCGGAAAATCCAATACTTCATTGTCGTTATAGGTGGCTTTTGTGCCTTCGGGTAGTTTTATGAAGCGTAGTTTCTCTGCATAGTCGCTGAATAAGGGAGTATTTAGCGAAAAAGGCACTATTCCCTTTGCAGGTTTTTGTTCGGCTATTCTGCCTTCAAAAAAGGCATAGTCAGAGAGTTTTTCTCTGGGTACAATTGCCTGGGGCTGCTTCTGTGTATCTTGCTGATTAAAAGAAGATAAACCGAATATGCCCAGGGCTATTAACAAGAATAAGAATTTTTGCATTTCAGGTAAAAGGGTCACGTAAATCGGGTATGTCTACCCATTCCGTGTCAGTATTAATCGATTTTTGCCATTTTCAGACTTTCCAGACTGCAATCATGCGTTGAGGCATCTCGAGAGACATTTTTGAAATTATGCTCTACATCTAAATTGGCGAATGATGTATTTGTATTGTTTTTAATACATAAAACTTTGTCGGGGTTTTTCTTATCAACAACGCCATCCCATTGGATATGCGGTACATTTTTACCGAATTTCAGCTTAAATCTATACATCTGTCCGAAACGGCCTTTTCCGGTAGTTTTCACGTGTTCGCGCTCGTACACATTGTCATGAATATTAATTGCTACAGGATAGGGGTAATACGTTGGGTCTTTGATGGGGTTTTCGGTAGTGAAATATGAGATGATACCTGTGCTTACCGATTTGTTATTGATAATGCGGTTATCGAAAATTTCTACATTATTTGCCGCCAGAATTAAAACTCCGGTTCCATCCGGTACTTTTCCTACAATATTCCCCTTAGGCGCAAAATTGCGCAGGTTGTTGTGGTGAATATTGTTTTTATAGACACGGGTGTAGCCCCCTTTTTTCAGAATCAGATCGGGTAGATCGAATACCAGAATGCCGCCAGTATTTTCGGTTGCTTCGTTTTCATATACATCGGCATTAAGCGAGTTCTCGATTTCGATGCCTGCTACGTTGTGGTAAGCTCTTGATTTACGCACGATAATATCTTTTGACTGGCCTACGTAAATACCTGCATCAGAGGCACCGATGGCTTCGCAACCTTCTATTAAAACCTTTTCGCATTGTACGGGATACAAGCCATAAGAGCCGTTTTCTTTCTTTGGTGCGCCTGTCCATTCGGTTTTTACATTTCTGAAAGTAATACCTTTTACATTCATGGTTTTTACGGCATCGCCTTTGCTATCCTGTACGGTCAGGTCTTCGATAATGATGTTTTCTGCATTAGAAACGCGTATTCCTTCAGCACCTTCAGTTTGGCCTTTGAATGAGAGAATAGTTTTATCTTTGCCTTTTCCCTTGATGGTAATATTCTTTTTACCCTCCATTGAAAGGCTTGCAGAGAATGTAAATGAGCCTTCATCCAACTGAATAGTTGAGCCGTTTTCCGCCATGATGAATTGCGTCTGGTAGCGCTTTTGCACGTCTTTCTGTGCAAAACCTACGGAGGCAATTAAAAGTGTACTTAGCAAAAAGGTGATTTTTTTCATGAGTGTAACAGGATTGAATGAACGAACGTCAAAGTAGTGTTTTTTTATTGAGATATGTGTTTGATAAATGTCAAATAATTTAGAATTGCGCCATTTACCAAAATAGATTTGCAACAATTTACACGAGAGGACACAGAGACACCCAGTCTATATTGCACAATTGTATTACTTCTGGCCTCTTACCCGGCTCAATGTTTCTAGTTTAATACCTAAAAATGAAGCCAGGTATTTCAGAGGTATACGTTTAATAAATTCAGGTTTGTTTTGTAGCAGGTATTCGTAGCGCTGTTTGGCTGAGAGTGTCTGTAAAATAATCTTCATTTCCTCAATCTGCACAAGGTATTGTTCTGCCAGCAAGCGGCCTAATCTTTCTATTTCATGAAACTGATTGAAGAGTTTTTGCAGGTCTTCGTGTCTGATAGCAATGGTTTTGGTGTCTTCCAATGCCTGAATATTGGTTAAACTTGGCTTTTGTGAGAAAAAACTATAGGTCGATACGGCTACTGCATTTTCGAAACCAAACCAGGTATTGATTTCATTGGTATCGGCATCTTCAAAGTATTCACGGACACAACCGGAGATTATAAAGTGTAGTTCGTCTGAAATGTTTCCCTGGCGAACCAGAAAATCTTTTCTGGCAAAACTTTTTTGCTTTAGAAATGGTACAAGGGCTTTAATGCTTTCGGACGAAAGGGGGTGAATTTGCTGAATAAAATGAAGATAGTCTTCGAAAGCAGAGTGCATGTTGAAAGAAATAGCCATACAATATTAGCGGAAAAGTGTCAGAAACAATATTTTTTTTCAACTTTGTAGAATAACTATTTATTGAACCTGCTAAAACAGATTCATCCTATACCTTCTGAAAAATAAAACTCAATGAAAAAATTGTTTTTAATGCTATTTGCCCTGACGCTTATGTCTGATCTCTTTGCCCAAAACGAAACTATTTTGCTTTATACAGGCACCGCACCCGGTTCGAATGGAAAGCAGGTACCGGAGGATTCTAAAACTACCGATGGTATTACGCGTGTGAAGGATGTTATGCAACCTGCTTTAATTGTATACCCTGCTAAGAAAAAAACAACTGATGCTACTGTGATTATCTGTCCGGGTGGTGGTTATGGTATTCTGGCTATTGATCATGAGGGATATGACATTGCCAAATGGTTTAATGAGCGGGGAATGACAGCTTTTGTATTAAAGTATCGTTTACCACAGGAGGAGTTGTTTGATAATGATGAGATAAGACCTTTGCAGGATGCGCAACAAGCCATTAGAATAGTACGTAAGAATGCTGCAAAATATGGCGTTGCACCTGATAAGATAGGGATTATGGGTTTCTCGGCAGGGGGACACTTGGCATCTACGGCTTCAACCCATTTTGCTACTCAGGTAGGAGAAGTAACCGACCCGTCAGTCAGTGTTAGACCAGATTTTTCTTTATTGATTTATCCGGTTATTACCTTTAATGACAGGTTTACTCACTTTGGTTCAAGAGATAACCTGATTGGTAAAAACCCAGCGGTTGAGAAGATAGAATGGTATTCAAATGATAAACAGGTAACCAAAGATACCCCTCCGACCTTTCTGGTAAGCACAACTGACGATGGCGTGCAACCTGAAAACAGCATTGCGTATTTTCTGGCCTGTAAGAAAAACAAAGTACCTGTAGAAATGCACATCTACGAAAAAGGCGGACATGGCTATGGATTGAAAAAGAAAGGCAGAGGCCCGGTAGAGACCTGGGCAGCCCGCATGGAAGATTGGTTGAAGGATAGGCATTTGATGAAGTAGTATAAAAGTAAAACTGGGTGGAATTAAAACTTTCACCCCGTTTTACTTTTACGACAACCGCCTCATAATCAATCCCTTCACCACCTCATAAAACAATTGTGGCTTCATAGTCCGCCAGTTGTCTATCATCTGTAATGTGCCGCCTGAATTGATATAAGAATCGATGCGATAACGTTTGAATTCTTCCAAAACAAAATTTCTGAAATTCACGGCAGCTATCCAGCCGTCTTCTACGTCTTCAAACCATTCTTCATAATAATCTTCATCTCCTCCATGAAACTGAAGGATATTTTCTCCTATTAGTATGTATTGATTAATGCCCAGCTTGGTTAGTGGATCTATAAGGGTTCTTTTCAGAAACATAATATCGTTGTGCAGGGTGTCATTCCATTCGCCAAACAATTCAATAACTGCATAGCGTAGGTCATAATCTGCCATTAGCAGTTTACAATAGAGTGTTTCTGAGCCTATATAGTCCCAATTCGGGTCTATGTAATAGCCGTAGATAGTATCTTCGTATTCTATCCCATACGTTCGTCCATAGAAAGGAGACTTTTCGTCGTCTTCGGCAAGATAATATCTTTGCCAGTTGTAGAAAGGTTCAATTTCGTGCATGTGGATATGCGTTTTGAAACGAAATCAAAAGCTAAACTTTAATTATCTACTCATATTGGCATAGCAATGTGGCAGATAAAAAGGTTATTTATTTTCGTAGTTTTTTAATAATTCTTTAGCGGGTACTTCTTTTATATTTCCGTCTTTATCTTCATCCACAAGTGTGCGATTTTCCAGAGCTCGCTTTTCAATAAGCCTTTTTCGGGCAAGATTCAGTCCCGCCATAAATTTTTCACTTAATTCAGTCGATTTCATCTTTTTGTTTATTTATTAACGCCCACAAATCAGGATTAATTACCTCTATTTCTTCATTATTTAATTTCTGAGCGATAAATTCAGAGGTTCTGGCAGAATTATACATAATTAATCCATTATCAACTAAAGGTAAATATAATTTAAAAAGATTATGTAATCCTCTAAAATACCGCCTTTTTATTGTTTCCGTTGGTATATTATGGCCACCATTGGCAACTCTATCCAAAACTCTTTTTTGAGCCATTTCCGGTGAAGGAAGCCAGAAAAAAGCTAATGTAACCTCATAGCCTTACAATTTTGCCTGTTTTATTAGAGAAACGTAACTTCTGGTTGCCAATGTTGTTTCGAAAGCAAAAGTCAGGTTTTCGGTCATTAAAGTATGGATACGTTGCAGCATGATTCTCCTTGCTTCGATTGCTACATTTTCGGGATTAAAAGGGGAAATTCCGGCTGCAATATTATCGGCATTCACAAACTCACGGCAGTTGAGCATTTCAGGCAAAATCGTATAAGAGGCAGTTGTTTTGCCTGCCCCATTGCAACCTGCTATGATGTAGAGTTGTGGCATATCGATTTATTTCAATTCTAGCACTGTCTTCATTCTCCTGACTGCTTCCACCAGATTACTCATAGGCGTACCGAAATTCAGGCGGATAAAGCCTTTGCCATCAAAGAACATTTCTCCTTCCGATATACCCACGCCTGCTTCTTCCAGTTTTCCAGCCAGATTCTCAATGCCTGATTCACACACATCTATCCATGCCAGATAAGTAGCCTCTAATGGCAACATTTTAAAACCTTTGAATCCATTCATTTCTTTCAGAATGTATTCGTGATTTTTACGCAGATAAGCAAGCAATTGCTGATGCCATTCTTCACTATCTTTATAGGCCGCTAATGCTGCATAATAACCATAGGCAGAAACCATCGGCTCGAGAATGTAACGCATACTTGAGTATTTTGCACGTAATTCATCGTCTGGAATAACAGCAAACGAACAGCCTAAACCTGCAATATTAAAAGTCTTACTTGGTGCTAGCAACGTTACCGTATGTTTTTCAGCCTCCGGGCTAAGTGTAGCTATTGAGATATGTTTTTTGGTTTCGTCAAGTATTAATTCACAATGAATCTCATCTGAGCAAATTACTATATTGTTTGCTATACAAATATCTGCTAAAGTCTGTAGCTCTTCCTGTGTAAAAACCGTACCGCCCGGATTATAAGGATTGCACAGCATAAACACTCTTGTCCGGGGAGTAATAGCTGCCTTAATCGCTTCAAAATCCAGCGTCCAACGATTGTTTTCTTCTTTCATGGGCACTTTTACCAATTTCTTTTTGGCAGCAATCGGGGCTTTCATGAATGGCCCATAAATGGGTACTGTGGTTATTACTTCGTCGTCGTCATTCCCTACGCACATACAAGTCAGGGTAAGACCAGGTACCATACCCGGTAGCCAAACCAACCATTCTTTTGGTACTTTCCAGTTATGTCGTTCTTCAAGGCGTTTAAGCGTTACCTCAATCAGCTCTTCAGGGGTTTGCCAGTAGCCTATAATTCCCTCTTTGGTTACTTTATCCAGGGCATCTAATATAGCAGGAGAAGCTTTGAAATCCATATCTGCCACCCAGAGCGGGATAATATCTTTGCCTGCATATCTTTTCCATTTCACACTGTCCGTCTTTGTGCGGTC
>CALRLN020000144.1:0-11085 GCA_943368675.1 Chitinophaga pinensis
GTTCAGCAAAAAATCGACAAGTGGTAGAAATTTTGGTGATGCAGACATCGTAATCACTC
The DNA here is from genome assembly GCA_943368675.1 of Chitinophaga pinensis. GTDB lineage: Bacteria > Bacteroidota > Bacteroidia > Cytophagales > Spirosomataceae > Emticicia. Next base: position 60 of record CALRLN020000144.1, read on the forward strand.
GCCTGGCAGACATTTATCTGATGCGTGCCGAAGCTAAGTTGCGCAAAAGCAATGATGCCGCCAGTGCATTGGCCGATGTAAATATTGTGAGAGCAGCAAGAAACATTACTACTCCTCCGCCTCCATTGGCGAGTATGTCATTAGATATATTGTTCCGTGAGCGTGGTTTCGAGTTCTATTGGGAAATGGTTCGTCGTCCGGACATGATTCGTTTTGGAAAATATGAAGGTACATGGACAGAAAAAACCAACAACGATGTAAAGAAAAGAATTTTCCCGATTCCTCAGACGGCTATAGATGGGGCGTCTAATATCCCGGGTTATTTAAAGCAGAACGACGGATATTAATCGCTTACTTACCTATTCTTTATGCAGCCCTGTTTCCTTTTGGAGACAGGGCTTTTTTGTGTATTATTGTTTCACTTTACAATAGTTTTTAAATTTCACCCGCGTGCATTTGGCTAAAGTCGATTATCTGATGCAATCTGCTATTCCTCCAGCTAAAGCAGGAGGCAATTGATTCAATAGCCCCTCACGGCGTTCGCCCATTTTCAAATGGGTAACAGAAAATGAACCATCTTTATTGGCCAAAACGTGTCAACAAAATCTAAAATAAAAATCTGCGGGTGGTCAAACCTTACCCCACCACAAAATTACTCTTATCTTTCAGATAGAACCCGATCCAGGCTAAGGCTATCAATGCGAATGCAACAGGATTAGCACCGCCACCAAGTTCTACAGCAGCCGCACCACCCAGATAGGATACTATAAGATAGAAGCCGATTTTATAGGTTTTTGGTATCCAGAACAGAATCACAAAAACGATTTCGGCGATGCCAAAAATAGTGATGAAAGGGCCGTAACCTCCTTTGGTCAAACCGGTTACGACCTGTTCACTACCAATAATTTTCATTGCACCACTCATGACCAACATGAAAGATGGAATAGCCATAAAGGTAATGGCCAGAATTTTTTGTGTTTTACTTGACATGATTTTATATGTTTTAAGTATTTAGATATGAATGTCTGTAACAATACAACATTTGTTAAAAATAAGTTTACGTTCGGAAGTTAATTTCTTTTAGAAAGTAGTTTCCTTTAAGAAACTATATACTTGAACAGGAGATTCAGAATAATTTGTTATGGTAGTAGCAAAACGAAATGAGATATATCCGGGATAGTATTTTTTGATTGAACTTTGTGAGTATATTTGTTAACCTTTCAATCATATTGCGAAACAGATAAGAAGTAGATTTCTGATTCTGATGACTTTAAAATTATGACAAAAACATTTGTTGAAACCATAGATGAACAAGAACATAACCCGGCGCAATGCAGCCAGCACATGATGGCGGTGCAGGATGCGATGGATATTCTGAGCGGCAAGTGGAAGATAATGATAATAGGGTCGTTGAGTTTTGGGAAAAAGCGCTTTATGGAGTTGATTCGTGATGTGAACGGGATTGGTGCGAAAATGCTTTCAAAAGAACTGAAAGACCTGGAAGACAACGATTTAGTAAAACGCACGGTTTATGATACCAAGCCCGTAACAGTTGAATATGAGCTAACTGAATACGGCCATACTTTAAAAGAAGTAATCGGCTCTATTGCCCAATGGGGCTATGAGCATCGGAAGAGGATTTTTGGGAAGTGAGGGTTTGCAAAACCAATTTCACCCGCTCCTCAACACTATAATTGCCCCGAATCTCTAAAACAGGGCAGCTTTGCTGCGACAGCCAGTTTTCATGGGCTGCAAGGGTACGGCCCTGCGTAGTATTATCATCATAGCCCCTTGCCCACTCCATAAAATCGAGGTATTGCTGATTGCGTGCCGGGTCGGTAAAAATAATATCTCCATAGCGTTCCAGTTCTCTCTTTTTGAGTCTTTCCATACGGACTTCATGAGGGATGTAGAGAAATACGATTAGGTCGAACTCTATTTCCAGATTCCATTTGAGCAGGGAGCCTCCTATTATGCAACTGTCATGTTTTTCTACATCAGCTTTCAACATCCTGTTCCGTAATTCAGGATTCCGTTTAGTAGTAAAGGGTGGGTTGGTTTTTTCCCAGAAATACGCATCTGTATCAAAATAAGGTATTGACAGATGCCCGGCAAGGGCATTGCCAAGTGTAGTAACACCACTACAGGATGCGCCCATAATATGCAGTTTCATAGAATGTGTGTATTGCTCAGGTCACAAATATAGGTAATGATGATCTATTGTTGGCTCATTGACTAAAATCCTTAAAAAAAACTATTATTCTTTTGTTGTTAAAGTCTTAACTTTGCAAATTGTTATAAAATACCTTTCTTTGGGTAGTACCTGACAAAGAATAATCATTAATAGTCTCGAAAGATGTTTGAAAATTTAAGTGATAAGCTGAATAAAGCCGTCAAGACCCTGAAAGGGCAAGGCAGAATCTCTGATATTAACATTGCTACTACGATAAAAGAAGTACGCCGTGCCTTGATGGATGCTGACGTGAACTATAAAGTTGCGAAAGATGTAACCGACCGTGTACGTGAAAAAGCGATAGACCGCAAGGTGATGATTGCTGTTGAGCCGGGTCAGTTATTTGTAAAGATTATTCAGGAAGAGCTGACCGATTTAATGGGCGGACAGGCCCAGAGTGTGAACCTGAAAGGCTCGCCTGCCATTGTATTGATTGCGGGTTTGCAGGGGTCAGGTAAAACCACTTTTTCGGGCAAGTTTGCCAGCTATTTAAAGAAACAAGGGCGCCAGGTACTATTAGTAGCCTGTGATATTTATCGCCCTGCGGCTATTACCCAGCTTCAGGTATTAGGAGAGCAGATTGGTGTAGATGTATATGCTGAGCCTGAAAGCAAAAATGCCGTTGATATTGCAAAAAATGCGCTTGCCCATGCCAAAAGCAAAGGAAAGAATATAGTGATCATAGATACGGCAGGGCGTTTGGCTGTTGACGAAGTGATGATGCAGGAGGTTGAAAACATCAAGAAGGCGGTGAATCCGGGTGAAATTCTTTTTGTGGTTGACTCAATGACAGGGCAGGATGCCGTGAATACTGCGAAGACCTTTAACGAGCGCCTTGATTTTGACGGGGTGGTATTAACCAAACTGGATGGTGATGCCCGTGGTGGTGCCGCGCTTTCTATCAAGACGGTGGTAAATAAACCTATCAAGTTTATTTCGACAGGTGAGAAAATGGAGGCGCTTGATGTGTTTTATCCGGAGCGTATGGCAAGCCGTATCTTAGGCATGGGTGACGTTATATCTTTGGTAGAGCGGGCACAACAGGCCTTTGATGAAGATGAAGCCAAGCGCCTGAACAAAAAAATGCGTGAGAACAAGTTTGACCTGAACGACTTCCTGACGCAATTGGAGCAAATCAAGAAAATGGGTAATATAAAAGACCTGATGGGGATGATTCCGGGGGTAAGCTCACAGATTAAAGACCTTGATATAAGCAATGATTCTTTTAAGCCTATTGAAGCGATTATCCGCTCGATGACTCCTGTGGAGCGTGAAAAACCCGATATGATTGACGGTAGCCGCAAGAAAAGAATTGCGGCAGGTAGTGGTACGCAGATTTTACAGGTTAATAATCTGTTGAAACAGTTTGACCAGATGCGCTCAATGATGAAGAAGGTGAATCAGATGCAGACAGGCGGTAAGATGAAGAGTTTTAAGTAATAAGACATACAGATTAGACATAAAAAATACCTCGTCAGTTGGCGAGGTATTTTTTATGTCGGATAATTATGACTCTTATTTTGATACAATCTTCAGATCTGCTTTATCGCCTTCACCCTGAATACCGATGGCATCAATGCGGGTATCTGTAATACCAGCCACCAATAATCTCTTCTTGATAGCAAAGGCTCTTTTGGTAGCCATAGCTTTGTTATCAATACCTACGGCGTCGGTAGAATGCCCCTGTATTCTGATCTGCATTTTTGGGTATTTCTTCAATAGCTCTGCTAATTCGTTGATAGAAGCGGCAGATTTATCGTCTAATGCCTGTGTGCCTTTCACAAACGAAACATCCTTCATTGTGAATACCTGTCCAACTGGTTTTGTTTTATCAGTGAGATAAGGATCCAGCTCACTAGTCAGAGACCCGCCTGTTGCAGGTGCAGTGGTAGCGGTAGCAGGTGCCGCTTTGGTGGTATCTTTTATAGCTGCTGTATCAATCGGGGCTGTACTTGCGGTATCTGTGCTTAAAGAATCACCGATTACGGTTGTTTCTTCGGGGCTTGTGGCTGATTGTGAGGGCACATAGTAATTCTGATAGTAATAATATCCCCCTGCTGCTGCCGCTATCACTACTAGAAATATCAGCAACCACTTAACCGGGAATGCTGAACTCTCGCTCGACTCTTCTTCTTCAACCTCTGTAACCTGCGGTGTGCTGGTTGTTGTAGTACTACCTGTCGTTTTAGGTTTAACCGAAGCAGGCTTAGGCGCTATTACGCGCTTGGTTGAAGAGAATTTTGGTGAGAGTAGTTCCTGCAACCCTAGTTGAGGAATCATTTTCTCTACTAATTCTTCAGGCGTTCTTTTAAATAATGATTCGTGGTGGTCGGCCAGATAAGTAGTCAGGGCCTCAACATCCATCTTATTATTACTGATTTCACGGCTTACTGCATCAATCAGAATCGGTGTAGCCAGACTTGAATACATCGTTGATGAATTCTTTTTGATTCCGGCATAAGTACCAATCATACTGATTAACGGGCTTTTGTAGGCCGGGAAAATCTGGCTTACGAGACCGTCTCCGGTCTTTAATATCGCATCAAGTTTATCCTTCTTAGTAAGATAAGACATTATGTCTGCAATCAAATCTCCTCCCTGGTTGCCCTTCTGTATCTGATTGTAAAGCATATTTACACTCATTGTACTTCCGGTTCTTCTTACTAAACCTGCAATGAGTGTACAGAAAATCCCATCTATTGCTTTCTTAGTTTTCGTAGGCTCTTCGTCAGTTAACTTGGCAATTTTTGATACAACTTCATCAGTCATTGCCTCGTTCAACGTATCAAATAAGTTCATAATTTTTAAATTTTAAGTCATTCACAATTAATTCCAACAAATTTCTTAATATTGAAACTGTTTACACTTATTCCTTTCAACTGCAAATGCTGCTTTTTTGATTATAAACCAGAGAAGAATTTTGTCTGTAGGATTACTACGAACCTAATCTTTTCTTTATCTAAGCAAAAAAACATTCATTTTGGTCATTAAATGAATAGTTCAAACGGGTTCATTTTTTGCAAAACAACACAAAAATAAGGATTATTGATAAATTTTTTGCCTTTTTCTCTAACTTAAATTATGACCTCAGAAAATACAACAAAATTACGTAGCCAGGATTGGTTCGGAAAAGATGGAAAAGATGGATTCATCTACAGAAGCTGGATAAAGAATCAGGGCTACCCTGCACATCAATTTAAAGGAAAACCTGTTATAGGCATTTGTAATACCTGGTCGGAAGTAACCCCATGCAACGGCCATTTTCGTGAACTTGCCCAGTCGGTTAAAAACGGGGTCTATGAAGCCGGCGGCTTCCCTCTTGAATTTCCGGTTATGTCATTGGGCGAAACGCTTATCCGTCCTACCGCTATGCTTTACAGAAATCTGGCTGCTATGTCGGTAGAAGAGAGCATCAGAGGTAACCCTTTTGATGCCATTGTGTTATTGACCGGATGTGATAAAACCACGCCATCGTTGGTAATGGGTGCCGCAAGCGTCGATCTGCCGACTATTGTAGTACCAGGAGGCCCGATGCTTAACGGCCGTTTTCAGGGTAAAACCATAGGCTCAGGTACTGATGTGTGGCGCTTTGCTGATGATGTAAAAACAGGCAAAATGACACTTGAAGAATTTGAAGATGCCGAAGCCTGTATGAGCAGAAGCATAGGGCATTGCTCTACCATGGGTACCGCCTCAACAATGGCTGTAATGGTAGAGGCGCTGGGCCTTACGCTGCCGGGTGCGTCGGCTATTCCGGCGGCTGACTCCCGCAAAAAAGTATTAGCGCATATGTCGGGCATGAGAATTGTGGAGATGGTGAAAGAAAACATGGTACTTTCGTCGGTGCTGACACGTGAGGCCTTTGAAAATGCGATTATGATGAATGCAGCCGTAGGGGGCTCCACAAATCTGGTATTACATTTGCTGGCTATTGCAGGGAGAATAGGTGTAGACCTGAACCTGGAAGATTTTGATAAAATAGGCAGTAAAATGCCATTTCTTTTAAACCTGATGCCATCGGGCAAATATCTGATGGAAGATTTTTATTATGCAGGGGGGCTTCCGGCAGTTATCAAAGAAATGTCAGGCTTTTTGCATAAAACCGCTGTTACGGTAAATGGTAAAAGTCTGGTTGATAATTCGAAAGGTGCCAGAATCTGGAATGAAGAAGTGATTGCCCGTGCTGAAAATCCGATTTTACACGAGGGTGGTATAGCAGTTGTAAAAGGTAATCTTTGCGAAAACGGTGCGGTGATCAAGCCTTCGGCCGCCTCGGCACACCTGATGCAGCATACCGGCAAAGCTGTTGTTTTTGAAACCATTGAAGACTATCATGCCCGTATTGATGACCCTGATCTGGAAGTAGATGAGACCTCTGTACTTGTATTGAAGAACGTAGGCCCGAAAGGATACCCCGGCATGCCCGAAGTAGGTAATATGCAGTTACCAAAGAAAATACTCGAAAAAGGCGTAACTGATATGGTGCGTATATCGGATGCCAGAATGAGTGGCACAGCCTATGGCACCGTTTTTCTTCATGCTTCACCGGAATCGGCAGTGGGCGGAACTCTCGGTTTAGTACAGAATGGTGACCTGATAGAGGTAGACGTACATGCCCGTAAAATCTGGTTGCATGTGCCGGATGAAGAACTGGCTGAAAGACGTAAAAACTGGCAACCTATTGATCTGGGTTATAACCGTGGGTATGTACAACTCTATATCAACACGGTTACTCAGGCTGATAAAGGCGCAGATCTTGACTTCCTGACTGGCAAATCCGGACATGAGGTTCAGCGAGAATCACACTAGTCAAACGCTATAATTGAGCCTGTGTACATCTGTGATACAGGCTCAACCTAAAAATCAAGATGAATACACGATACCTTACTGCTACATTCCTTCTACTAATTTCTGAATTCTTTCTGCTTGATTTGCCCGAAAAAGAAAGTGTTTTCTGGATAGCCATCGTAAGACTTATTGCGGCCATAGTACTTTCGGTATGGTATTATAAACTCAGGAGCCCCCTACCTACATTGATTGATAAACTTTTTATATCTACGCTGATATTACCGATTTTAATCTCATTATGTGGTATAGTTTATCCTCCGCTCATCAAGAATTTTAATCTGATTATTCATGCCTGTATTCTCGGTATATGGGCAGGTATTTTCAAACTTATGGGTTCTAAAATAGCATTTAAAGAATCTCTGTACAAATTTGTAAGGGTTATTCCTATCTATGCGCTTGTTCCTATTCTGTTTTACGTATTTTCTCTGCACACAGCCTTACCTGACTCTGACAAAGTGCTACTTCTGAGCTATACTTTTATTTATATTTATACAAGTACCCTGGCCTCTTTTTTACCGATTCCTGAGTCGGGCAGATTCTGGATAGGCTGGAGTGTGGTTTTGATGGCATTTGCCAATATCCTTGTTTTTTATGGTATTTATATAGAAGAACTGCCCTGGTTGGGTTTTATTCCGAGAACAATCGTGATGGTATCCAGATGTATGCTGATTTTAGGCATGGCTGATTATTTTTCAGCCAAAGCAGCGTCTCAGGCCAATGGTGTTACGACGCAATCAGGCATGGTTTGATTTTATCAATGAATAAACCCGGATAAAGTCTGTTACCCGGGTCTGAATCTGTTTATCTATCTGTCAATATTTCTGCCTAAGTATGAATGGGCCGGTTGTCGGTAGCAGCCAAAGCGGCTTCTTTCACGGCCTCCATATAAGTCGGGTGTGCATGAGAAGTGCGTGCAATATCTTCAGCACTCGCTCTGAACTCCATAGCCATTACGGCCTCAGCAATCATATCAGCGGCTCTGGCACCTATAATATGTACGCCCAGCACTTCATCAGTTTCTTTGTCTGCCAGAATCTTTACAAGGCCGTCAGTGTCACCGCTGGCTGTTGCACGCCCAAGGGCTTTGAACGGAAACTGACCTGATTTATAGGCAATACCTTTGGCTTTTAGTTCTTCTTCGGTTTTTCCGACTGAGGCTACCTCCGGCCATGTATAAACTACCCCCGGAATCAGATTATAATTGATATGGGGTTTCTGTCCGTTCATGATTTCGGCCACCAGTACACCCTCCTCTTCGGCTTTGTGTGCCAGCATGGCCCCGCGAACTACGTCGCCGATGGCATAAATGCCCTTCACGTTGGTTTCGAGGGTATGCTCATCTACCACTACTTTCCCTCTGTCGGTGGTTACGCCCGCTGCTTCGAGGTTCAGGCCATCTACATAGGCTCTTCTGCCTATACATACGAGGCAATAATCACCCTTTATCTCGACAGGTTTTCCGTCTGCCCCATCGGCTGATACCAATACCTCTTCGCCCAGATTTTCGATTTTTGTAACTTTGGTATTGAAATAAAAATCAGTGCCAAGCTTTTTTATTGACTTCTGCAATTCTTTGCCCATTGTTTTGTCCATCGTCGAAATCATCGAATCGGCAAATTCTACAAAGGTTACCTTTGCGCCGAGGCGGGCATATACCGAGCCTAATTCTGCCCCGATTACCCCTGCCCCAATTACTATCAGGTGTTTGGGAATCTCGGTTAAGGTGAGGGCTTCGGTACTGGTAATGATTCTTTTCTTATCATAATTCATAAAAGGCAGAATGGTTGGTTTTGAACCTGTGGCAATAATCACTTTTTCAGTGCTTATCTGTTCTTCTGAACCGTCTGTCTTTTTGACTTTGATTGTATTTTTATCGACAAATGACCCGAAGCCGTTATAGACAGTGATTTTGTTTTTTTTCATCAGGAAATTAATCCCGTTGTTCATTTTTTCAACCACTCCTTTTTTACGGGCCATCATCTGTTCCAGATTTACTTTAGGTGCTGGTATGTCGATACCGTGTTCGGCAAAGTGGTGCGCGGCATTATAAAAATGTTCTGATGAGTCCAATAAAGCTTTTGACGGAATACAGCCAACGTTCAGGCAGGTGCCGCCCAGCACGTTGTATTTTTCAATAATAGCGGTTTTCATACCAAGTTGAGCCGCTCTGATTGCCGCCACGTATCCTCCGGGGCCGGAGCCTATCACCGTAACATCGTATTGCATGAGATTATAATTTTATTCGTTTATGCTTAAAAATTGTCAATGCTAATTGTCTGGTCTGAAATTTTCCATTCAGATTTTCCGTTTTCGTCAATAAACACCATGCCGACACGGTAGTTTCCGGCGGGAATAGCTTCTTTATAATAACTGTAATTGACTCCGAAGCCGCCCTGGTCAAAGAACAAACTTTTGTATTTAAATATTCCCTTCAATCCGTTAAATAGAGGGTCTATACCAAAAAAATATAATTGTCTGGTCGAATCGCTTTGAATGAAGCCATAACGATTCTTATATTTTCTATCTGTATCATGTATAGATGATGGCATATACCGAATCAATGTGGCAAAATTCTCGGCAGATTTTTCAATGACAAATGTTGTTTTTTCGGCTTTGGCACTATCAAACGCCTGACCCGTCAAGGGTGTTTCGGGTAATACGTACCAACCTTTTTTTATAAACTGGTGCGTTTGTCGGTTATGTCTTAAATAAAATTCTATGCCCTCCTGCGCAGTCAGAAACGACCAGTATTTGTGCTGTTGAAAATTAACAACATCAGCCTCAAAAGTAGATTTTATGTACTGATAGCCTGATAGATTCTGCGCTGCCGATTTATACCAGATACCCACGCTATATATCATTGAAAAGGCAAAAACTGCCCATCTGACAGAGGATTTAACTTTAAAGTTTATCAGAAACAGGTAAATAGTTGTAATAAACAGAATGGAGTAGTTTTTATACCAATCGGGGATTTCTACTTTATGAATGGCACGCACAACGGCGGTCATCATGGCTGTAGCAGCCAGAAACAGAAAAACGCCCAGGCAAAACAAAAGCACTTTGTTTTCGACAGGCTTAAACTTGCCTTTTATCAATCTGAAGAAAAAGTAGATAAAGTAGATAACTATGCCGCTTACGGCAATGATACCCAAGGCAACAGAAATGGAATTAATATGGGTCAGAAAAGCGGCTCCTAAAAACCGGAAGGCATACATGAAGGTATTGCCATTGAGCCTGGCTTCTTCTGATTTCATGTGGAAATCGGTGAAATAAATGCCCAGACTTATGGCATAGGCAATGGCTGTATAAATAACCTGACGAAAGCGTTGCTGTAATACCAGCAGGATAATGGCTACAAAGAATACCACAATGCCGTTACCATTTGAAAAAGTAGCAAAAAAACCCGCAATCCATATCAGATAGCTATGTTTTGGGGAGGCAAAACAGGCAAAATAGAAAGTAAGTATAGCCAGAAAGATGATGCTCATATTGGGCACACCATAACTCACGATACTATTGTGCATAAACTGGAACTGAAACAGCAAAAACGGCACAGGCAGAAAATAGGCCCAGGAAATGGCAATGCGCCTGAAAACGGACGCATAAACCGCAAAAATGCCGAAAAGGCTCAGGTTACCGACTAATGTGAGGTGTTTGAAATTAAGATTTCCTTCTAACTGAAATAAGCTCAATAATACGGCCCTGAAATAGATAAAACGATGCTGATTATGCTGCATTAGCAACATTCTGACCTTATCTATGAGGGTATTTTTCTGAAAGTAGGTTTCGAGGTAGTCGAAGCCCCAGAAGAAATCATCATAAAACGGGACGTTCGTGGAAAATTGGCATATAACGTAGCAATAGAATAAGATGGGTATGAGACCAATCAGTATAGCATAATTTTGAAACCGGGAGAGAACAGAGAAAAATCGGGTCATACAAAAT
>CALRLN020000145.1:0-10930 GCA_943368675.1 Chitinophaga pinensis
ATTGTTTCCTTCAAAATTCAGGGTTTTCAGTTTTATTTCTTCCAGATTATTACTGCCCTCAGTAATTTTCAGGAATTGATCCGGCTTTATATTTCTGAAAACCTGCTTCCTGTTGTTCCCTGGCCAGGTAATCATTATTTCGTCAATCATGTTTGCCTGTCCTATACCTATTTCACTTCTCAAAGAAGAAGACCCGAAGCTCCCTCCAGAATTGACATCTCTGTAAACCGAACGGCTTACACCGTTTTCCCTAAAAGTAACCTTGATTCTCGCACCAATCGCCAGACGATTGCTTGTACTGCCTTCTAATTTTAGCTTAATCCATCGGTTATCATTCTGCCCCGGATTCAGATAAAGCGAATTATTATAAGCATCGCCTGTATAGGCCCCTCCTACTTCTATAAAAATATCTGAGTCGCCATCGTTGTCTAAATCTGAAATTGCCACACCATGGCCTTTCTGTAAATTACCAACTCTTCCCGATATGGTTACATCAGCAAATTTTTTGCCATCCATATTCTTATATAGCTTATTCGGCACAAGCGATTGGTACTCAGGATTGCCGGTACCCAGATACATATCCAGAAAACCATCATTGTCAATATCACCAAAGTTGGCACCCATCGCAAATACACTATGGTTTACGCCTGCCTCAACAGATACATCTGTAAAAGTACCATCATGATTATTTCTGAATAAATACATTTTGCTGGCCAGATTCGGAATACCCAACACATCGGTAGCTACTGCATAGGTCAAAGAATGGTCAAACTGGTAGCCGGAAATAAAAATATCCTGCCAGCCATCATTATCAAAGTCCCAGAACCAGGTCGGAAATGTGAATCGCATCACTTCGCTTAATCCGGCTTTTTGGGTTACGTCTTCAAATTTCAGTTTTCCATTCTGCATCCCTTTATTTTTCAGAAGTACCTTCATATCATTCAGGGTTGATATAAACACATCCTGCCAGCCATCATTATCATAATCTGCTACTGTCACCCCTTTTACAAACAAATTTATAAAGCAGCCTGCCTCTTGGGCTATATCTGTAAAAGTACCATTCTTATTGTTGATATATAATTGGGTGCCATGCATTTCACCCAGATTGGTAGTTTCATTACCAATAAATAAATCTAGCCAGCCATCATTATTAAAATCACTCCAGGCTCCGGCCTGAGTCGGGTGAAAAGAAAGCAACCCTGCATCTATCGTTACATCCGAAAACGTCCCATTACCATTATTTCTCAATAATGAATTGGGCTGCTTGCCAAAAGGGTCGGGCATCCAGGCACCTCTCAGCACGAAAATATCAATCTGCCCGTCATTGTTATAATCGGTTTGCATGATATTCAGACCTCCTTTAAATCTTGACAAGCCTGCCTTTTCAGACACATCAGAAAAAGTATTGTTGCCATTATTCTTAAAAAAGTGCATCGACCCCTCCAGTCCCCAGTCCGAGGTAACTATGTCCAGATTTCCGTCATTATTAAAATCTTCTATAATTATACCCCCTGCTTTATTCTTGATATTTAATCCGAGGCTTGGTGCTACATCTGTAAAAGGCTTAACAGCTACTCCCGACATATCCTTATCCAGATTCGGAATCAGGAATTGCGCAGGTACTTTAGCAGGATATTCTCCTATCGTCATATAGGCCATGTTCAATAACCATCGTGCTTCATAATCATTGGCATTTCTTGCCAGAATTCCCTGATACACCTCAATAGCCCTGCGCGACCCCATCTTTAGTTTGTGCACGCCGCTATTTACAATAGGGATAATACAAGATTCGGCCGAGTGATTATTCACACAATTCTGGCGCTCTGCCAAACGCAGGTTAGCAATAGCCAGACTGTTCATTGTCTTGTCTACATCTCCCCGCAAGTCGTTTAATGCCATCGGCAAAAGTTTTTCTAAAAGTGCCACTGCTTTTGCTTCTTCACCAACCTTTAAATAGGAATTAGCTTTGTAATATTCCGAAATAAAGTTTCTATAAGGGTCATTTTTAGTCACAGCAACCATTGAATCGAAAAACACCAGTTCGGCTTCAGGATAAAATGGATTCTCTTTTTTAAAATTTTGCTTATGGATTTGTCCTAATATTTTAACCATTTCTTCACTATTATCGCTACTGCAGGAAAAAACCATCAGACTGCATACCAGCACAAGCCAATATTTTAATTGCTGAGATAATAATTTTAAATGTTTCATTGTTGAGGATTTTTAAGAATATATGTGGGGTACACCCACACATGCAAGTGTACCCCTGTGTCTGGATTTATCGCAATAATTCATCAAAATTTAGACTCACATAGTAAAGCCCGCCTACAGCCGGAGAGCCATAAGCCTGTACTATATACTGATTAGTAAGATTTGATGCACCCAGCTTGATAATCGATTTGATGGCAGGTACTTTATAGCTTACCTGTGCATCTAATAAATTATAAGCATTGATTCGGCCCGGGAAATTAGAAGTAAATGTACCATACCAGTCAAAAGCACTTTGCCAGTGCCATGCCAGGCTAAAGCCCAATTTATCAGTCAGTTTCGGATTGCTGAACACCACATTGGTTTTCCAGGCTGGTGTATTAAACGCCGGAATATTGCTTGGGTTTGCATCCATCAGATTGAAGTCCGTCCAGGTTACATTGGTATTCAGACGATAGCTCTTCGGAAACAGATAAGATAAACCTGCACTCACACCCTGAATAGATACCTTGTCAGCAGCATTGGTATACAACTGGAATGCCTGAGTTTTACCGCTAAGAATATCTCCTGCAGCAGCCGGATTAACCGAACCATCTGCCAAAAGAACCGGGCTGTCAGGACGGATAACCACCGTATTGATGATAAAATCTTTATACTGGCTGTAGTAATAGTTAATATCAAACAACACTTTCTGGCTGAATACGCCTTTATAGCCAATCTCAAAGCTTTGTACTTTCTCAGGTTGAATATAAGGTACATTAGATTTTACCAGTTTGCCTATGTTATTAGCCACGGCAGTCTGGAACGGAACACCTTGCGCTAATTGTGCACCGGCCGCACCACCAAAAGCACCTACCGAAGCTACCGTAAATGAGTTTTCATAAGCGCCCATACCTACAGAGTTCACAGGGGCACCACCCAGAATAATGATTGGCCCCACATTCAGTTTAATGTACTGGTCACCAATTACAGGGTTCCTGAAACCTGTCTGATAAGAAGCCCTGAAATGGTTATTCTCATTAGGAGAGAATACCGCCGAAGCTCTTGGAGTAAAACGACCAACAAAATTTTCGTTTTTATCGTAACGACCTGATAAAGTAATTTTCAGTTTATTGTTCAACAAAGATTTTGAAGCCTGGATAAATGCACCATACTCATCATTGGTCAGGTTTTTACCCTTATCGTCAAACAACGTTCCTTGTGTATCCAGATAATATCTTCTGTAGTTAGCTCCTACCTGTACATTCACTACCTTCAGCAGCTTGCTGAAATCATACATGCCTTCGATATGCTTCAAACCGCAACGGCTGAAAATACCCGCACCGTTTAAGCCCTGAGTCTTAATCAATTGTTCTTTGGCAGCATCAAATGCCGCTGTACCTGGCAATATTCTTCCCTGATCAGCAAAGGCGCGGGCTGCTGCATGATTTTGTCCGGTTACACCATTTATACCGCCATTATAAGCAGCAGTATACCGCTGAAACCAGGTAGCATCGGCCTGAGCAGGGGCAACAGTGTTGCCGTTCAGGTCTTTTACCCACATGCGATTAATCAATTGTCCCAGCGAACGGCTGTTATAAGAATCCTGCGAATCTTCCTGATTAGAATACGCTCTTACATAAAAATTACTTCCCTTTAATTCCAGCCGATGTTGCATCATGTGGAAATTATTGATAACAAAGCGGCTGCTACCCGTATACTGGGCAACACCTTCGCTATAATTGGCCTGATAAATAACCTCCAGATTATCAGTAATACGGTAGTGCAAGGCACCGTTCAGTTTCAGGTTATAAACCCCATATTGTGCCAGGTCTTTTTCTTCATACCCTGTTCTGGATACCCGACCGATTTTATCAATTGCCTGCGCTACTTCATCACCATAGATATTCAGCGCATTCTTCCCCGGATTATTAGGGCCTCTGTTAGCCACAGCAGTGTTTGGGTCAACATCGGTATAATCATTCGCATACCAGTCAGTTCCTTTCAGGTAGGCTACATTTACTTTAAAAGCAAAGCGGTTATTAAATGCTTTAGCATAGCGTAGTGCCAGGTCATACACTGGCTTTGCCCCAAGGCCTGTACCATCGTTCAGGTGGTTTACACCAAATTTGGTTTGTGCGCTTAGTCCCTGATAATCAAACGGGTTTTTGCTGCGTATCTGCAACATACCATTGAACGCAATCGGCCCATAAAGAGCAGATGCCGCACCCGGAATCAACTCAACGCTTTCAACATCCACATCATGCGGGCCAAAAAGGTTACCCATCGTAAAACCTAAACCTGCCGACTGATTATCAACACCATCTACCAGTTGCAGAAAACGGCTGTTTCCGGTAGTATTAAATCCACGGGTGTTAATCTGTTTGTAAGTAAGGCTACTGGTTACCATATCCAGCGACTTCATGTTTACCAAAGCATCATAAAAATTGGGCGATGGGCTTTGCTGTATAGCTCTCGCATCCATTTTTTCGATGCTCACAGGCGAACGCAGGATACTTTCTTCAATTCTTGAAGCCGAAACTACAACCTGATTCAGGTCTTCTGCCCCTGCTTTCAATACAATACTTAATGAAGTTTCATTGTTTACTGCAATTTCCTGGCGCTCATAGCCTACCATTGAGATAATCAGCGTAGCAGGAACCGCAGTACTCAATTCAAAATTACCATCGGCATTGGTAATAGTGCCAGCTACTTTTCCTTTTACAGCAACCGAAACACCAGCCAATGGTTTTTGATTCTCAGCGTCGGTAACTTTGCCCTTAATGCTGGCTTTCTGGGCAAAAGCACCTGCCGAAATAAATAAAAGGAAAATGATATATGTAAAGATTTTTTTCATCAGATAATTTAGATTTAACCAGGATAGAAATGATTTTAATACTCATTCTATTTTTTCTTCAGATGGTCATAGCCTGTGGGTAAACGCGTATACCCATGATTAACTATTCTTTCACCCAGATACTCATAAAATGAGGGTTCGGCTGGTGTAACACTCGCCAGGCCATCAACATAGCGGTTATATAAACAGAAAAGCGCCGCAATAAGCACAGTATCATGAATCTCCATGTCTGTGGCTCCCTGCGCTTTGGCATCGGCTATCGCTTCCGGTGTAACACTCTTCCCGCTTTTTTGTACCATTTTAGCAATTGTCAGTAAAGCTTTCATTTTATCACTCACAGGCGCATTGGCCAGATCATGCTTCACCATTTCGCAGGTTTCTGACTCCCCCAACAGCAAATCAGCAGCAGCAGTATGAGCTGCCGTACAGAATCTGCATTCATTGTTGTGTGATACTACCGAGGCTATCAGTTCTCTTTCACCGGGTGTCAGAGAATTTTCCCCTCTCAGCAGAATCTGAGTCAGTTCACGGATAGGCGCTGCCGTATCCTGGCTGTACTCCAATAAGCCCGTAATGCCGGGTAAATGGTCAGGAAGTGGTATATGAGGCATAATTTTAGACAATAGAAATCCCGCCCGGCTTTTTTATCCGGTTAGAATGATGTTATAAATAAAAAAACAGGGAAACGTCGGGGTGCATCAAAAGGGAATCATACTAAAACTTAACTTTATAGCGTGCCGTTTTGCATGGCACTTCAACCCCATTCCCTGATCCCTCTCCAATGGCTGACATAATCCAGAGGAATTTTCACTCCCTCTCCATTGTTGGCGAGGGTTGGGGTGGGGTCTCATCTAAAAAAATTTTGTCTGATTTTTCTGAGACACACCTTTCAACTTAGCGAGGGCGGTTATAACCCAAAAAGGCCATTTTCTCACCCATTTCACGATAAGCCTCGTTTTCTTTCGGGGCCCACGTGCCTAAGCCGTCAACATAGCGGTTAAACATACAGAATGCGGCCGCAATCAGTACCGAATCATGAATTTCTTCATCGGTTGCACCTTCATTGCGTGCGGCTTCAACATCGGCTTCCAATACATGCTTCCCTCCTTTCTGCACTTTTGCAGCAATTGTAAGCAATGCCCTGAGCTTAGGTGAAATGTCCGTGTGGACAAAATTCTGCTTTATATCATCTATTATAGATAAATCACAACTCAAATGTGCTGCCGCCGCTGCTCCGTGCGAAGTATGGCAAAAATGGCAGTCATTCAGATGCGAAACGTAAGAAGCAATCAATTCCCGTTCGCCACTTGTCAAGGTAGATGGTCCACGCAACAAGGTTTCCGCTAAATTTAGCAGAGGCGCAGCCGTACGGGGATTATTGGTGAGCAGGCCCGAAATACCCGGCAACTCCTCATTCAATAACTTGATATATGCCATAATCAGAAACGATAGGCATACGTTGCCGAAATCAGGTAATCTGCAAATGCAGCATCGCCATGTTTCTTGCCTGTAGGGTCCTGCATATCACTCCATGATTTGATACGGTTACGTACCACAGCATAAGGAACAGCCAGAATTACAGAATGATGATGTGTATTCAGTATCAGACTTGGCTCTACGGAAACAATATAACCGGGGCGACGGTTACCTTCGCTACTGCCGATTCTGTCAATCGCCGGTAGACCTTCTACTCTGCCACCCAGTGCAAATGAAACACCTTGCTTAGGAAAAACAGAATAACTTACACCTGCGCGTCCTGCAAACTGGTCAGGAACAGAAAAACCTGTAGCGTTATTAACCACTTTAGGACTAAACATATAGAACCCGTTATAATAAACAGATGCATTTTTGAATAGCGTCTGATACCCCTGTACTTCAATACTATATCCCCAACCGCTGTCACCTAATTGCATCGACTGGTCAAGCGCTTTGCGTTGAATATACTCAACCTTGTTTTTATCCAGTTTATGAAAATCGCCTTGCACATTGGCATCACCTGTTGGCGCCTTCACTCCTACACCTATGGCAACATTGCCTTTCAGGTGTGTAGCAGGATTCAAAACCCAGTAAGTGGCCGAAACACGCATATCACCAACGCCTTTTGAATACGTATGGAAACGCTTTTGTTCAGGATTAGCTTCAACAGAATTACCATAATGCTCATATAACGACGAACGGTCATTATCAAGAAAAGGGACATTCAACGAAAAACTGATACGCGGATTAACCGCATAACTTAAACCGAAATCAAAAGCATGAGAGGTATTAATTACCTGCGTGCCTTTTTCAATACGCTCCTTTTGCTCTTCTGTTCCTACAAAATGGCGGAATGAGTGCAAATAACGGTAAGACCCCGTAAGCTGGAACTGACCGCCTTTCATCATCGAAGCAGGGCTGTTAGGGTTACCGGTGGCAGAAGCCATGTGGCGAACAGCAATACAACCTTGAGAAAATGCATTTAGAGAACCCAATAGCATAGCTAATGAGAAAAAATATATTACTTTTTTCATTGATAATACGTTTGAAAGAAATTGATTAAAGTTTAAAACAAACTACATAGCGATTTTACAAACCAGAGCCATCTGCTTTGCCACGGGCAATAGCATACTGACCGATTTTTTTACCATGGTCTAAACCTGCCTGGCAATCAAAACGGAAATGGATTAAACCATATATCCTCGAATTTGAAGCTTCCTGCGCCATAGCATTCAGTCTTTCTGCTTCGCTTGGGAAAATAGAACCCAATACATGCGCAGCGGCTCCCGAGAAAGTCGAGTGGCCCGAAGTATAAGACTGGAAGTTAGGCAAGCCTACAGATGTTTTAAGGCCAAACTGTTGCGGGCGGGGATAATAATAATAATTTTTCGCATCCCAGCAGGCAATAGCCGCATCCATTTCTGCGGTTCCTAACAGCGCTAGTGTACGTGCAGTAGCTATCTCACTGAATTTGTTCTGAAAACACAAATTAGCAGCAGCTCTGAACCAGTGTCCCGGAGGGGTATAAGATCCTGCGCCATCAGACCAGTAATTGGCAATTCTGGCTTGTTCACGGGTCTGGCCTTTATCAATTTTCTTTAATTCATCAAGTGCTGTATTAAATCCTTCACTATCCAGTGCCGGAGGAGGGCCCGGGCGCATAGCTATCATCGCAGCTTTGTCGAAGTTCCAGGTCATAACCGTGCCATAGTTGGGCAACATAGGCGGGCGGGCCGGAAGCTCCTGACTCAACCACTCTGATTTTAACCCTAACGCCTTGGCATTGGCAATAGCCGCTGCATTTACAGTCTGGTTATTCGCTGCTCCCATGCCATCTGTTTTTGCTCTGCCCATTACTTTGGCCGCTACGGCTTTTCCTAAAGCATCACCTGCCGAAATATCAGAATCTACGTTCATTCCACCCCAGATACGGGCATTTTTTGCTTCCGCAAGTTTGGCATCCAGTAAAGGTACTTCACCCGGAAACATCGCTACCAGAACGGTATATGAAGCGGCAGCTACTACTGCATCTTCTGATGGGTACGAAGGCAAATCTGAAACAGGTAATAATGCAGAAACCGATGCATCAACTTTAGAAGGTGCCTTGCGATTATATTTATATTTATAATTCCAGGCAGCTACTAAAGCATCGTATTGGGCTACACTCAGGTAAGCAAGCGCACGTGCAACATAAGGAGGATTGGCAAACGGAAACTTTGGGTCAGCCAGCGGCTTGGTCGCATCAGGTACCGGATATTTCCCTTCTGCATTAGATGCCGGAGGAAGATTGTAACGGGCTGATAATTCACGGGCAATCTCGTTCCAGCGATATACTGCTCCTGCACCCCAGTAAGCTACTGCTTTTTTGTTTTCAGGTGTAATAGTAGCAATCGTGGTCTTCAATTTCGCAATTTCTGCCTGATACTCAGCAGACCCTGCCGCTTTAGGCTCAGCTACGGCAATTTCGTCCGCACTTGCCAGCATATATGTTTTCCAGGTGCCACCTTTTTCATCTAATTTAGCAGGAATATAAGCCTCTCTCAGTGGCTCTTCTAACTCTTTATTACAAGATGAAACAACAAAGCTGAACGCGACAAGAAGGATAAGTGATAAATGTATCTTTTTCATATTACGGCCCCTTATTCAGTAATCTGAAATGCCAGGGGAAGCATATTTTCTGTGATTAATCTTTTCTACAATTGTTAATTTTTCGAACTTTCAGCCGACTTCGTTTTGAAGTTTATCTGATACAAAAACCCTACTGATAAAGTAGTTGACTGGCCCATATTTTCTCCGGCCACCACTCTTCTCGCCATTACAGTAAACCCGATGTTTTTAGGTTGAAACTTGCCATAAAAACCAACGCCGGTCGACTTCATGTTATTCGTAGGGAATGGCATATCATTCCGACGGATATAATCACCACCAACACAAGTGCCTTTATCAACAAAAACTTCTGCCTGAATCCCTTTTTTATAATACCCGGCACGTGCAGCCACATCAGTTGCATTGGGTATTCTTACCTCATTGGTATTATAAACACGGTCATCAGCCTGATACGCATCTCGGTCTACCTTTATATTACTACGGAAAAAATAACTCGCATGAGCCGTAACATAAAAGCCCGAAGTATGTCGGTAATGCCCTATCAGACGTGCAGTTATAGTTTTAGAACCAATTCCGATTGACATAGGTAAAAAATCCTTTACATAATTACTTACAGGTAAAGACCCTCCCAATACACCATGCAGCGATAAGCCACCTGCCGATTGTACCATATTATATTTCAACCACACCGATAAGTCTTGCACCCCTTTTTGCCCCATCAGATTCCCTGCGCTTGTTTTTGTCCATACATACGGTACTCCGGCAAGCACATTCAGTTTTTTAGTGATTCCGTAGGCAATCATAGGCATAACACTTTGCGTTGTATGAGTACCGATATTGAGATTCTCACGTTTCATCGTATTCTCCCAATACTCGCTCCACTGACTGTTTGCATAGCTTGCTGCTATACAAATAGAGTTTTTATTCATATATATCGCATCATGAGGCATTTGGGCATATGTATTCATACAGGCACCACCTACCAGCACAAGTATTAACTTGTAAAGTAATTTCATTTTTAAAATATGTAGTTTTGGTTAAAAACAGTCTTGTCAAATAGGCAATCGGCCCGGTATTCTCAATACAATGCTTCTATAGATGGCTAAAGCCATTTATTCTGTAAATACAAACAGGCATTGCTTGTGAATCTGCCGGATCACCTGTAAAAGAGTGTTGATTTTGAGCGTAATTATTATCAATGCAGCCAAAGTGCATACTTTGCCTGTCAAAAATAAAAATTGTAGAAAAGAATGTTTTTTAAACCAGATCAGGGGGGGGAGAATGCACTAATTTTGTTGAAGCAGGAATAAACTCCTGGTATGTGTAGATTTTTAACGGGAGGTCATCAACCCAGAAGTAGGCAATTGAGCTACTATTGAATTGGGTATAATCTTTAGTGAGATTCTTAAAGAAATTAAGGGCTTTTTTGCCAGGGCTTGTCGGCTCTTCGTTTACGTGTTTCTTTACCTGTTGCAATAAACTGAACACGTTTTCACGGCTTGCATTTTCTTTCGTACAGTAGGTATAAAGAGTATCGTTTGCAAATTTACGTTGATACGTGCGGAAAAAATCACCTTTGAAAATAATCAGACCATCAGTCTCTTCCGATTCCTCCCAGCTATTCATATAAGGAATAGCCATAGGAACTTTCATCACCAGTTGCTCACCATTTTCCTCAAAAAACACACTGGGCTGTACCATACGCTGCTCCTGCCATTTGTCCATCATAAGAACAAACGTAGAGCCGAGTATATTACAGACAAGTAATACAAGAAGCGATATGGCGGCAACTCGTTTCAGTAG
>CALRLN020000146.1:0-10927 GCA_943368675.1 Chitinophaga pinensis
CATAAAACTTTTGATAAGACTATTAAAAGTTTCCATCAGGGTTTCTACAAAACTTGGTACTCTTCTATCCATAAAAATCTCGTTCTAAAATTCAAAATTATTCCTCTTTCTCTTTCTCTTTTTGCTCAAGCTCCTGTAATAATACTACCCCCGTAACCATCGTTTCTCCTAAAAACATCTGAACAATCTGCATTATATCCCGAATCACATCTATTTCGGCTGTAATCATTCCTTTCAGGTGCGCAGGAGCCTGTGCATCATCTTCAAAGTCTTGAAGTGTATCGTCGGTCATAAAACAAAATATTTTTCAGAAAAGCATATTCAACATTTCAGGAATCTCTTTCCAATTATATCTTTCAACTGTTCAACCATCTTAAAATGCATGGTATCTGAGTCAGAAAATTACTTTCTCCAGAACCAGATAACTTTTATTATTATAATCAGGAAGAAAATGATATTCTCTGTATAAATCTTCTTTAACTTCTCTTTTGTACGCATCAGGCGCATTTTTACTGCGCTCTCTGTAATTTTAAGCGTTTCTGAGATTTCTTTAATACTGAAATCATCCTGATATTTCATCAGTAGAATGGCTCTTTCGTCAGGGTCAATCTTTTGCAAAGCTTTTTTAAGACCTTGAGTTTGCATTTCTACTAACTCGAGGTCATATCCGTCATCTGCTAAATCAAAGTTTTCGTCCAGTGCCACCTCTGCCTGTCTTTTCACCTGTCTTACCTGATCCATACAATAATTGTAGGTAATGGAGTACAACCAGGTAGAGAACTTAGCGTGTTCTTTGAAACTTCCGATTTTTAATACCACTCTCAAAAAGATATCATGCGTAAAATCCTCAGCCTGAGCATCGTTTTTTACAAAAGACAAGCATTTCCGATACACTTTATCAACGTAGCGATCGTAAAGTTCTTCAAAATATATGTTTCGTTGGGTCTCAACATATAAGCGCACCAACTCCTCATCTTCAACTCCTTTAAAAGCTTTTTTCTTCAATTTTGACAGTGGGATTAGGGAAAAGTAACGATATGGAAAGATTTTTTTATTAGATTTCTATAGACGAGCAAAAAATCCTGGTTCTTTATTGGCTATTTCGCTTTTAAAATAATATACGAAAGTTTTACGAAACAACTAATATTTTAGAATCAAATATTTAATTTTTTACTTAAAATGACAAATTTTTCACAAAAAAAATAGTATGCTTGCATAATATTAGTCTTATTTTCCTTAAATTTCGGATTCAATTCTTCTACGTAAATTTTAACAAAACTATGTCTGCAAAAGAATATTTAGAAAATACCGCGGCTAGACTTAACGCAACGGAAATTGGCGATGTAAATACAACATTACATTTTGATTTTGGTGGTTCTACCTACTCTATGCATGTAGCAGATGGTAAAGCCGAATTAAAAGATGGCCTGGTAGGCGATGCCGAGTGTGTTATTAAAGCAGATGCCGATGACTTTGTAAAAATTGCAACCGGTGACATGAACCCGATGATGGCTATGATGATGGGTAAACTAAAATTATCGAATCCTGGTGCAATGATGAAATATGCCAAAATGCTCGGATTAATGTAAAATCCGGCCTTCTGTTCAATACCATAAAACCTTTCAGATCTCCTATCATGGCAAAGAATTTTTTCAGTAAACGAAACGTAAATTTTCTACTTTACGAAGTACATGAGGTAGAATCACTGACACAACATAGCTATTTCGCTGACCATAACAAGGAAACATTCGATATGACTATCGATGCAGCGACACAGATTGCCGAGAATCTGATGTTTCCTTTTGTGAAAGATGTTGATAAAAATCAGCCTGAGTTAATAGACGGAAAAGTGAAAGTTCACCCCTCTATCAGAAACTACCTGAAAGCTGTGGGAGAATCGGGCATTATAGGTGCAGACTTTGATTATGAAAACGGCGGATCTCAATTGCCTGTTTCTATTACCAGTGCCGTAGGGTATATACTGATGTCGGCCAATAATGGCATGATGTACATTGGTCTGACAGCCGGAGGCGCAAGACTGATAGCGAGTTTCGGTTCTGACGATTTAAAGAGAGATTATATAGAAAATATGATTTCGGGCAAATGGCAGGGTACTATGTGCCTTACTGAGCCTCAGGCCGGGAGTTCTTTATCAGATATTACTTCTTCTGCCGAACCCTTAGAAGACGGCACTTATAAAATCAGAGGCCAGAAAGTTTTTATTTCTGCCGGAGACCATGATGCCACCGAAAATGTCATCCATCTGTTTCTGGCCCGAATCAAAGGTGCTCCCAAAGGTACCAAAGGTATCTCTTTATTTGTGGTACCTAAATACAGGCTCGATGGTACCGATAACGATATTACCTCAATGGGTATATATCATAAAATGGGTCAGAAAGGTGTACCTGCCATGCACCTGGGCTTTGGCGATAAAAATGACGATTGTATCGGCTATCTGCTAGGAGAACCCAATAAAGGTCTGAACTATATGTTCCAGATGATGAACGAGGCGCGCATAGGAGTGGGTCTTACAGGTGTATCCATTACTTCTGCCGCCTATTATGCTGCTTTAGAGTATGCCAAGGAGCGTCCTCAGAGCCGTAGATTAAATGCTAAAACAGCCCTCGACACACCGCAGATACCGATTATTCAACACCCCGATGTGAAGAGAATGTTGTTATTCCAGAAGTCAGTGGTTGAGGGAGGATTATCATTGTTACTGGAAACTTCTAAGTATTTCGATTTATCGGAAGCAAGCGATGACCCTGAAGAAAAAGAGAATGCACACCTATTAGTAGAATTACTGACGCCTATCGCAAAAACATTTCCTTGTGAATATGGTGTTCAGTCTATCAGCAATGCAGTTCAATGCTTTGGTGGCTATGGATTCACTGAAGACTTTCCGGTTGAGCAATATTACAGAGATATACGCATTACACCTATTTATGAAGGCACTACGGGTATCCAGTCTCAGGATTTATTAGGTAGAAAAGTGATGATGGCCGGAGGGAAAACGATGAAATTGCTGGCACATGAGTTCAGCAAAACCATTCAGACAGCAACGGAGTATGAGGTATTAAAAAAATACGGTGTACTGCTAAAAGAAAGCAGCGAACGTTTACAAGAAGTAACCATGCACCTGCTTGGTATTGCAGGAACGGGCGATATCGAAAGATTCTTATCAGATGCTACGCTTTATATGGAATTATTCAGCTTGAATGTAGTAGCATGGCAATGGCTCAAACAAGCCATTGTTGCTCAGCAAAAACTATTGACAGGTGCAGATGATGTAGATTTCTATGAAAGTAAGATTCATACGATGAAATACTTCTTTCATTATGAGTTGCCCAAGACTCAGGGGCTGGCCACTCGCCTGACAGATACAGAAGTATTGACCATCATGACAGAAAAAGAAGTTGTGATGTAAACAAAAAAGGGGAAAGAAATTTCCCCTTTTTTGTTAAACAGACTTGCGGATATACGATGAAGCAATAAATTATAATCGTTTGAATCACGCAGTCTCTTATTTTCTAAATATTAATTCGCCGATTTTACCGAGCCCGCACCTGAAGTATTGGCTACTACATTAGTGGCACCGCCTTTGTAACGCACATTACTGGCACCACTGGCTTCGGCTACAATTTTACTTGTTACATATACTTTAGCACCACTGGCACCAGAGGCATCAATATTGGCGGTAGCTACTTTAAAATCAAATGCATTGATACTTGAAGCACCAGATACATCTGCACTTAATTTTTGTCCGTCACCTGTAATCGTAATACCTGATGCACCTGAGCAGTCCAGTGCAAGATTTTTTGCATCAATATCAAAGGTAGCCTGTGAAGCGCCTGATACGTTAATATCAAAACTTTCGCTTGTAAACCCAGAAACTCTGGCTTTGCTTGCACCAGAGAAATCGACTTCAACTAATTTAGGCATTGTGATGGTTACATATACTTCCTTACGGTTTTTCCAGCCACCCCAGTTATTCGGATAGCCGATATCTAATCTACCGTTTGAAACTTTTACAACTAAATCTTTCAGGTCTTGCTCACGACCGGCTACATCTACCTTATAGCTGCTGGCTTGTGTAACTGTAATCACAAATGCACTCCCCATATCTAATTTATCGAAACCTGATACATTGAATGAACGTTTAGACTCCTGCGCAAAAACAGTTGCAGAAAAAAAGATGAATAAAATGGATAGTTTTTTCATGATTTTGGTATAGTTTATGTATTATAATAAATAAGATGTTAAAAATTTGAAAAGGTTGCATATACCCTCATTTTTTTCTCATGTAATCCTGCTTTCTGATATCTACTATCTACACTGCTTTCAATCGTTCGTATTCTTAATTCAATTTTGGTATTGTCACTAATCGTACATCTGATTTGAGAATTTCCGGTATGGGAAGCTCACTGATGAATAGTATTAAATCTGGTTTGCGCTATTAACTTAACATTCCGCTTTTAGACTTTATGGCGATGTAGTAATTAGAATTGGCCTGGAAAACAAAAAAGCCGCCTTATGAGGCAGCTTTTTTGAGTATATTTTCAACCAATGATTATTTGTTTAAAATCATTTTTTGGAATAAAGCTTTTTTAGAACCTTCTCTTATCACTCTTACCGTCAATTCTGTAGCCGGAAGGTTTTCAGGTAATAAGTATGCTTTGCGCAGGTCTTTTACCAAACCGTTTTTGTGCATAATTTTAGAACCGTCCTGATTAGTGATGTCTACCGTAACCATTTCGTTTTCGTTCATACCTGAAAGTTTCAGGAAGAACTCACCTTCAGTAGGGTTTGGATACACACCAATAGCAGGTTGAATGTTTTTACTTTTTGCTAAAGTGAAAAGAGTACCCTCTTTCAGATTTGTTGCCGACGAAAGATTAGCATCTTCTGTCATAGACCATGTACCTTTATCCAGGAAGGCGATTCCGTCTAAATCAGAACTGTTTTTTACAGAAACCAAAGCTTCAGATTTTAAAGATTCAGATTTCAATGACCAGTATTCACTTTGATTGATAGCATCAACACCGTCAGAAACCTGTTCTGAAACGTTTAACGGGCTTCTGAATAAATATGAAGCAGTAAGTTTCTGGCTTTCGTTAGTTCTCGCAACTCTGAATGAGCGGAAATTTGTGCCATCACCTAAAGGGAATTCAAAACTTTCGTTTCCTTCTTTACTTACTACACCCATTACATGTGAGAAGTCTGATGCCCCATCGTATTTACCATTGGAAGCAAATACCAAAGGATTTTGTGAAGATGATTCAATAATACCTCTGCGGAAAGAAAGTGATTCGTCAATACGAAGCGTAGTTTCTAATTTCAGATCATTGTCTAATAGCAATTGGCTAAACGATAATTCTTTGCCACTTTTTAAAACCTGAGGTGCACTGCCGTCAAAAACAA
The DNA here is from genome assembly GCA_943368675.1 of Chitinophaga pinensis. Lineage (GTDB taxonomy): Bacteria > Bacteroidota > Bacteroidia > Cytophagales > Spirosomataceae > Emticicia. The sequence continues at coordinate 5,422 of CALRLN020000146.1, forward strand.
CTGTACCTGTTGATTTTACTGAATTAAGATTTTCAAAATTCTTCTGGAAATGTATCTTACCGTTATTCGTAAGTTTCCCTTCATTCACTACATCGGTATTAAAACTAACAACTGCTCCTTCACTTACGTAGAAGTCAGCGTTGTTAACTACCTGTGCATGTAGCTGAGTCGCAACAAGGCATACTCCAAGAGAGTAAATAATTTTTTTCATATAATCCTGCTTTTATTTTTCTGTTTTCCGATTATAAAATTAATGAGTGTTATTTAGAAGAAAAAGCTTTTTCTCTAAATTTTATTTAATGGTAATTACAAATTATATGGGCAGGTTGACTTTTGTGTGTAATTTAGTGAACCGATTCTTCGTGTATTTCTGTGTTAATTTATAAAACAAATATCATTCCATTTGTATGCGTGCCAAAAAATTTTCCGGTAATTTTTAATACAATTTCACTTTATTTACCAGAAACACCCATACCAAAACCAAAGTGGCTATCAGAGCAAAGGCAAATGGCAGACTGATACTCTTTGAAACAAACCCGACAACAACCGGACCAGCCAAAAACCCACCCATGCTAAAGGTATTCATGGTGGCAAGACCAGCACCCTTGGCCATGCCCGGCACCCTGGCCGAACTCCCGTATAGAATAGGCGCTCCACAGGATACCCCTGCCCCTACCATAGCAAACCCCAGAATGGCTGTAATAGTATAAGGTAAGAGAATAGCCAGAATAATGCCGCAAACAGCAATGATACCCCCGATTCTCAGCACGGCATTGCCACCATAGCGGGGTATGAGCGCATCGCCGGCAAAACGACCCAATGACATACAGAATGAATATCCTGCCAGTCCCCAACCTATAAAATAATCCTGGGTTTGCACCACATCTCTCATATAGACGGCTGTCCAGTCAGCCATTGTTCCTTCTGTGATATTGGTGCAAAGGCTTATGAGTATCATTAATAATAATGCCCCCTTCGGAAATACAAACTTTGCTCCTTCACTTTTTTCAATCTTTTCTTCATGAATACTCATGACTGTCGGACGGATAAACAGCGCTAAACTAATAAAGCTAAGGGCTAACAACCACATATGATAGGAGGGTGGAATCTTCATGCCCTGCGTGAAACTTGCCAGAATAGAACCAAACATTAGGCCTGCGCTGAACATACCATGGCAGGTTGACATAATATTGATACTATACTGATGCTCCAGACTCGTAACACAGGTATTCATAGCCACATTGGTAGTAGAAATACTGAGTCCTACCAGAAAAAGGCTGATAGCTACTAAAGGCAGGTAGTCCATACTTACAGGCATGGCATACACTATTGACATGAAAACCAGTCCTGCAAGGGTAGTATTGCGCATACCGAAGCGCTTGATAAGAATAGTAGTAAACGGATTCATACCTGCGGCTCCCAATGGCATACAGAGTAATAATAAGCCAAGCTGTGCATCATCTAAGGCATATTTTTGCTTGACAAATGGGATTAACGTAGCCCAACTGCCAAACAGAATACCCATAGCAGTAAAAACCATAGCAACCGCCAGGCTCTGGCGATGAAAGAAAAAAGTGGATAAGTGCTTAAACATAAATAATAGTACAAACGAAACACATACAATACTGGCATGTGCGCGAATGATACACTTTCTTTGGTAAAATAATTTTTAACCAACCTCTCAGTCGGTAATTTCTATCCTGTTTTTTTCAGGGTCGAGTATCACACTCTCATAGTATCCATCACCGGTCATTCTCGGCTCTCCTACTATTTCAAAGCCATCTTTTCTGAACACCTCTGTCAGCTCATCTACCTTTTCCTTGCTCCCTACTGTAACGGCAAAGTGTGTAATACCTATAAATTGCTCATACCCGGTATTAGCGGTATCGATAATACCCGGCATTTGCATTAGTTCCAGTCTGGCGCCTGAATCAAACGAAATAAAATAAGACTCAAAATTTTTCTTTTCGTTCCTGTATTTTGCGTTTGATTTTCCATCAAAATATTTCACATAAAAACTCCGCATCAATTCCAGATCCCGTACCCAGATAGCCAGATGTTCAATTCTCATAATTCAAACAGGGATTTAATTTTCTCATAATTCATTCCCCTGTAATTCACAATATAATCATCACAAATGGGTAGCTCTTCTTTTTTATAGGTACTTAATACGCCTATTACTTTTGTTCCCGCTGCTTTTCCGGCCGACACACCCGAATGTGAATCCTCGAATACAACGCAGTTTTCAGGTAATATACCCAGATTAGCAGCCGATTTCAGATACACCTCCGGATGGGGCTTATGATGAATCACATCTGAGCTTGATAATAGAGACTGCATTTTATCGGCCAATGGCAATTTACTCAGAATCAATTCAAGATTTTCGACAGGTGCCGAAGTAGCTATTCCTGTTTTAATGCCGTTCGCTTTCAGATCGTCAATAAATTCCAGTAATCCGTCAATAGGTATTACTTCCGGTTCATATAATTGTCTGAAAAGCGCTTCTTTTTCAAACTCCATTACAATAAATTCATCACCTGTTACGTCTCTCTTAAGGAAGTGTTTCAGAATATAACTATTGCTTTTGCCATACATGTGGGCAATGAACTCTTCTTCGGTAGCATCAACCTCAAATTTTTTCAGGAATGCTTTCCAGGCAAGTGAGTGGTGAGGATTTGTGTCACAAATGACACCATCCATATCAAATATTACTGCAAATGGTGTTTCCAATACTCAATTAATCATTTTTTTGCAAAATTAGGGCATTTAGTCTGTGTTTACTACTCATTTATTTACTAATAATGATACATGGTTGACAATATGTCGTTCAAAAATCTTATTTTTGCATAAACCCTGCTAAAACTAGTTAAGATGTCTTTCAGCCCTTTAAAAGTTGTTAAAAGAAAACTTATTTTATCTTTTTGCTGCTTTCTTTTATCAATCAATGTTTTTGCTCAGATTTCGCTTTCCTTTCCTACTAATAGAGTTGTATTTCAGCGGAATAATGATAATATAGGTTTTATTAATATCATGGGCAATTACTCCCAGCCCGTTGATAAAGTGGAAGCAAGACTGATTCCGGTTAAAGAAGATTGGGGTGTGGCTATGGATTGGATTACTATACAGGAGAATCCAAAAGCCGGCTATTTTTCCGGCAGAATGCCGGGTGTTGGCGGTTGGTATAAATTAGAGGTAAGGGCCTCAAAAAACCAAGTGGTTTTACAGACTATTACGGTCGAAAAGGTTGGTATTGGTGAAGTATTTGTAGCACTGGGACAATCGAATGCAGCAGGAATACCAGGAAACAATCCCCTAAGTGCTACCGATGACAGAGTGAATGCCATTAATTTCAGGAACGAGGCTGTTTTAGACCCTTTGCCGGAAAATCTTAACTTTGTTCATTTAGATGCGAACGTTGATATAGCGCCTGACGGCTACACTGCCTGGTGCTATGGTGAATTAGGTGACAGATTGGCCAGGAAACTGAACGTACCTATCATGTTTTTTAATGCAGGAGAACAGGGTGTCTCGGTTATTAACTGGCGTGAAAGTGCTGAAGGGAAGCCGACAATCAATATTTTTGGTGTTACAATGCCCGGTGGCTTGCCCTACACCAATCTGCGCAATACTTTACATTATTATGGGTCACTATTAGGTGTACGCTCCATGTTATGGATGCAAGGAGAAACAGATAACCATCCCAAGCATTTATCGGCAGATACTTATTCTTCTGAGCTTATGAGGGTTATTGATATTACAAGGGCTCAATTTAGCGGCGATTTAAGCTGGGTAGTTGCCCGTACTTCACTTACCTATCAATATCCATCTAATCCTGAAATTATCGGCGGACAAAACAGGGTTATCGAACGTCCGGGATATAATGTTTTCCCGGGGCCATATACAGACGATTTGCAGCCAAACAGACCTGACTTTGTACATTTTAATAATGCCGGACCCGGTAATATGGGGCTAAGTATTCTGGCAGAAAACTGGGACAAATATCTGGACGATAATTTTTTCAGAAATTCCAGGCCTGTTCTGGCAAGGTCTGCTGTAGATATTTCTATTAGTTGTAACCCAGACAATCTTTCAGCACTTACTCTACCGGATGGTCTGGCAAATTACAATTGGTCAAACGGAGCTAGTACTAATCAGATAATAGTAGATCGGGGGGTCTATTCAGTAAAAGTGAGAGACCAGCAGGGTAATCAATTACTTACACCTACTGTTAATACTGATTTTATCTATCCTATTACCCGACCTCAGATTACACCTGAGAGCGATTTAGAATTTTGTGCAAATATAAAATCAAGTATTAACCTGAAGGCCAATGGTGATGAGTTCAGTAATTTTCAATGGAGCAGTGGTGTCAATGCACCTGAAATAAGTGTATCCAATAGCGGTCAGTTTGCCGTTAGAGGCTTTAATGAATTCGGTTGTGCTTCCGAAATATCAGATAGTATTGCCGTAAAGATTAATCCTGCCCCAGCCAAACCCAACATAGCCATATCACCTGATGCTTCAGTTTGCGAAGGTGCGAGTATTCAATTAAGTGTTAATAGCGACGAAACCCTACTCTGGAATAATAACAGTACCTTAAAAGATATTTTGATAGATTCAATCGGTGTTTATAATTTCAGGGTAAGAGCAACTAATGCCTTTGGCTGTACTGAATTATCAGACAGTGTAATGGTAAGAATCAATCCGCTTCCTGCTAAACCCCACATAGTCATTTCCCCTGATACCGTAGCCTGCAAGGGTACTACCATAAAATTAAGCACAGATACTGATGAGAGCATTCTCTGGAGCAATAACAGCACTGCTAAAGAGATTTCAATAGATACAGTAGGTGATTACGCATTCAAAGTAAAAGCTATCACTCCTTTTGGTTGTGTTCAGGAGTCTGATGTTCAAAGAGCAAGTATCAAAGAAACACCAAAAACACCGGATATAGATAAATTAGGCATTTATACACTACAAGCACTGAATGTAACTATCGGCGAATCAGAGCAGTTTCAATGGATTAGAGACAATACTAAGTTAACTACCGGCAGAGTACCTTCTCTTAAAGTACAGCAAGCCGGAAATTATCAGGTTTCCGTTGTGAGAACATATCAATTAGGCAGTAATCGCACTCTTACCTGTGAGTCTATTCCCTCAAAGGCCTTATTCTTAAATCTGGTGCCTGATGATATTACACTTTATCCGAATCCGGCGTATGATTTCCTTTATCTCGAAACCAAAGCAAATTTAAAAAATGTAGAATTGAAATTTTATACCTATGCAGGCAAGCTGGTATACGTATTTAACATTAATGACACAACCGAGCGTAAAGCAATTGACCTGAGAAGGATTGAAAACGGAAGCTATATTGTAAAAATAAAAAACGCCGATTTCGAGAAAACCGAGCGTGTAATTATTACTCAGTAATGAAGAACTATCTCAATAAATATTTGGTTACAATAGATGAGGTTTTGCCTCGTTTGTATAGTTTTTGATTACAATA
>CALRLN020000147.1:0-10802 GCA_943368675.1 Chitinophaga pinensis
ACCATCCGACAACACAAATACCGATAACTCAATACCGCTCAGAAATTGCTCAACCAATACCTTACTGCTTGCATCACCAAATTTGGCTTCTGCCAGCATTTCATGCAGGCTTTGTTGCGCCTCCTTGAGCGTTTCTGCAATAATTACCCCTTTTCCTGCCGCAAGGCCATCTGCTTTAAGTACTATGGGCAATGATTGCGTTTCCAGATAAGCCAGCCCTTCTGCAAGGGTATCTTTTGTAAAGGTTTGCGATGCCGCCGTCGGAATCCCGTATTTCTGCATAAAGTTCTTCGAGAAATCCTTACTGCCTTCCAATTGTGCCCCTGCTGCATCAGGCCCCACAATTCTGATTTTTTTAAGGGCTTTATCTTTTTTGAAAAAATCAACAATGCCTTTTACAAGCGGGTCTTCCGGCCCTACAATCACCATTTCGATATTGTGCTCTTTTACTGCCTGCGCTATTCCTGCGAAATCGCTTACGGCAATCGGTAAATTGGTGGCTATTTTTGCAGTACCTGCATTACCCGGCGCAACAAACAATTGCGTAAGGTTTTTCGATTGAGAAATTTTCCAGGCAAATGCATGCTCACGACCACCAGAGCCAATAATCAGAATGTTCATTTAATCTAAAATTAGAGTTCCAAAGGGGCAAAGGTCGGAAGTTTTTTGGAATAAGAAAAAAATGCTTTCAGAAAATGGTGTTTGAATAGCTTAAAACTCAAATATACCACTCTGTTTCACTCTTTCAATAGTATAATGAATTGAGTGCTTGCCACCGTATGCTATTTTTCTGGAAACAACAGCCGCGGAGGTATAATAGGCAAGCTTAGTGTAAAATTCACCCTGCCCGAAAAACTCTTTTTCCGTGCTTAGTTCTTCAAGCGTAGGAGATTTCTTCGAAAGAAAGAATAATTCATCTCTATATGCCTTATAGCGTTGCACACTATCCCGTGCATCAACAAATCGATAATCGAGCATCAAAGCCACGCCCTCATCAAACCATGTCGGTATTTTCGTTCTGGTTTTCCACCAGCCCAGGCGTGTCATTAACTCATCGTGCGACATCTCATGCGCAATTACATCCGGGTTCAGCCCATCTTTGTTTAATACTATCCACGAGCCAACAGGCGTGCCGATAGTGCATCCTGCGCCTTCCGATGTACGGCAGTATTTCTGATACTCCTTCGCATTATCACAAAATATGATAGTGGCCTCACCTTTTTGCCTGCCCCAGAAATCCCCCACACGTTTTTTAGCAATTTTAATATACTTTTTTAATGAATCCTGCTGTTTTAAGGTAGAAGTAGCAGCCGCATACACATTTGGTTGCAGCATGATGAAATCATCGTATCGTACAAAAGAACAGCGCAATACCTGCGGAAAAACCGAGATAAAAAGCAGAAAGCAGAATACCAGAATGATGAATAGCGATTTAAGAAATTTCATTATTCTCTTAACACATCACACCAAACCGAAAGTTCGGCTTATAGCATTTATGTTAAAGGAGCCAATCAAGCAAGGCAATTAAAGAGCCTGTTTAAAAATAGTAATTGCTATTTATAGTTAGCTCCGGTTTATTCAATTGCCTCCCGCTTTAGCTGGAGGATACTAAATTGTGCTGTCATTTTGGCTCATATCTTTGAAGTAGATAAAAAAGTACAATTTTTGTTTACTTCAATGAAGCGCTTAACGAACTTCTTCTTTTGAGATAGAAAAGATAAAAAAATTATACTCTTTCTATTGTTTTTTTTAAGACAGTACATTTATCCAAATCTTTTGGTCGCAATGTATCAGCTAATACCAGATTATTTCCCCCTTCTCTTAGCTACAATTTCATTGTGGCAAATCTTGCTATTGTTTACTCCCTGACTATTTTCTTAGTAGCATTGCCATGTGAGGTCCCGATGTTTACTATATAGGTACCTTTAGCCAGCTGACTGATATTGAACGAATTATTGCCCGAAAGTTTGTTGCTTTGCATGGCTTTCAGACCATTTGAAGCATAGAAAGTAATCTCTCTGAAAACAACCCCTGATGGCAATTCGATTCGTAGCTCATCACTTGCCGGATTGGGGTAGATGCTTACATTGATTTTTTCGTTTAGTTCAGTAGCTAATACCGCTGCTTTTACTTCAAGGGCATTTGAAGCCAGGCTCACGCAGCCGTCGTCTGTAACGGCTCTTACCGTATAAATGCCTCCGGTACTGACCGGGGTAATGGTGGTTTGCGTAAGGCCATTAACGCTTGAGCCGTTGAGGTACCACTGGTATTTTGCGCCGCCTGATGCCACCAGATTATTACCGCTGGCGGTGATTTTCGGAGTGGGGGGCAGAATACAGAATGTCTGGCTAGCACTGGCCGGATTAAACTGGCCGTTACCCACCTGAAAAGCCTGTACTTTTACTTTGCCGGGGGTGTTACCCAGTGTTATTCGGCTACCATTTACACTTGCATTGCCTGATTCGATGGTGTATTCAACCAATAGCTTTGAACTGGCCGTGGCTGCAAGAGTAAACGATGTGCCGGGGGTTTTATCAGTAATGCTGCCAAAACTGATGGTCTGGTCGGTTTTGGTAGGTAAAACCCTGGTGCCTTGCGAATACCACACCGCCCATTTGGCATCGGTAAATAATTCTTTGGCATCGCCTGAGGGCCTGATTTTATCGGCCTGTAAATTAATAATCTTAACGATGTGCTGACCGTTATCTTTTAGCGAATTAAATAGCATTTTATCATCCAGACGTGTATAGCCCGGATACCCAATATCGTTGTTTTCGTTGATAATATCAATATCATTGTTTTCAAGGTCGACACCAATCTGATAATAAATGTCCGGTTCTTCAGAAGAAAAATAATCAAAGGCGATAATATCCTGCGAATTTTTTGAGAAAGACGGATTGCCGATACTTTCGCCTTCTTCAAGGTCTGTAAACAGTTTTTCTATTTTTCCGTCGCCAAAAGTCTTTTTAGCAATATCCCATACCCTGATATAGCCAACATCCCAATACTCAATAGCGCCTGATATACTGCTCAGACGATTAGATGCATCGTAGATAATGACCTCGCCTGAATAATCCCATTCAAAAGCGTCTGCAAATAATACTTCTCCTGTACTTACCCCTGCCGAATATGTGGGGTTATATAATTTGAATTTGGCACTTTTGCCACCGTTTTCAAGGTCAAATACATACATGTAGGGCTCTTCTTCCTCGGTTAACCCTGCTAATCTTTTACCGTCTTTCGAAACCGCCACGTTATCCCAGGCGGCATCACTTGTCAGTTTATCTTCTTTGAATGTACCAGTGAGCGCAATGCGTCTGATATTTTTATCGTTTCCTACAAAATAAGCAAACTGGCCGTCGTCAGTGATACTCGGTTTGTTGAGGCACCCACTTGACGAAATCGGTTTGTAATTGGTCTCTGTGGTTTTTGCTGTATATAATTTACCATCTGTGGGGTCATATACCAGAATATAATCACCTCCATTGTTTACAGGTATAGTCTGCGGTGTTGGGGTAGGAGTAGGCGTACCTGTGTTGGCAGACGGGTCAGCGATACCCACTTCATCAAATGCAGCCTTGGCCGCATTCACTACTGCCGACGATGCACCATATAAATCAGCCGCTGCTTTTACTACTGCCAGGCGGGCATCAACAAATTTAGACGTACGTGTCAGATAGGTGGTGAGGGCTCTGTAATACACCAGCTCAGCTTTGTCTTTGCCTACGTTGGCATTAGAAGCAAACAGATAAAAGGCATAATTCGGAATACCGCTGTTGATACGCACGCCTCCGTTATCTTCGTCTTCGGTATTCTTTAAAAACAGGTATTGCGACATATTTTTAGGCTGATACCCGGGGTCTTTGGTGCCTCCCTGATTGGGATTCTGCAAACTACGTAAGGCGCCCGACGGAAAGGCTCCGGCTTTAATTACGTCTTCGCCCAACGTCCAGTCGTCACGGTCAATCATCGCCCCGAAAATATCTGCAAAAGACTCGTTCAAAGCTCCTGACTGGTTCTGGTATTCGAGACGGGCCGTGGCTTCTACTACACCGTGCGTCATTTCGTGTCCAGCCACATCAAGCGCTCCTGCCAGGGGTTTAAAAGAATCGCGACCGTTGCCATAGCCCATAAACTGCCCGTTCCAATAGGCATTGTCCATGCCTTTGCCGTCTTCGTCCGCAATATTGATTACCGAAATAATACTGCTGCCTTTGCCATCAAGCGAATTACGGTTGAATCTGTTACGGAAATAATCATAGCAGATACCCGCATTATAATGTGCCGAAACTGCTGAGGGGCTCCAACCGGTGCCATTACCTGATACGATATGAGAATATTTTGTGTTATCGGAGGGGGTGTTTTTTGCATCGATTGTCATGATACCACCTACAGGTGTATCCGGCAGCTTGGAGGTGTTTTTGTTATACATGGGCCTTTGCGTGTCAATCATGTAATAGGTGCCTCCGAATTGCTGGATATTGATTGTGCGTGTAATATTATTGAGGTCTTTAGCCGATGCAGTAAACGGACCATCCAAAGAACAGGTATGATTAAATTTCTTCAGGATTTCGCCACTATTGGCATCTACAAAATATACCCAACGCTCAAGTATATTGGGCCTGATGGTGAGATAATAGGTAAGCCTTGCATCGGTACCTTTTTCATCAGTATAGTAAATGAACATTTCGGTAGCGTGGTCTTGTGTGATGAAACCATTGCTGATATTTTTTTGCACGATTGATTTCTTTGATACATCTGCCAGGGCCAGTTCAATGGCACGTGCCTCAGTTAATTGTGGTTTTACTGATGCAAGTTTTGGCGTAGGGAAATTACGGCCATTGAGCGTTTCTATTTTATTGTCTCTGGCATGTAGCCATATTTCGCCGCCATACACGGGTACATTCTTGTATTTTTGCTGCAATTGCATGTGTGTCATGCCTATTTCATCCGTCGCCGTAGCTTGCAGCACCAGTTCTGCATTGGGGTCCTGAATCTGCAGGGTGGTTTTTACATCACCCAGAAAATCGCTGGCCAATGCCTGTGCACTCATACGGGCTTTGTTGGTTGATTTTGAAAAATTCTCAATCATCAATACCCTGCCCGATTCGGGGTCTTTCGTTACTTTATACTTGCTGATAAGCTTGGTAGAAAGTCCTTTAGGGTTTATTTGCCGTGCGTTTTTATCAGTTTTTTCACCCTGAATCTCCAGAAAATCACCCTTTGGGGCATTAGTCTTGCTGCCCGGTGATTTATGTTTGCGCTCAAAGCCTTTTTGGGCAAAAGCAGTACTGGTGAATAAAAATAATAGAATAAAGGTTAGTCTCATAATAGGTGAGTTTTAATTCGAAGGTACTAAATTCATTAAATGCCTGTATAATCCTGTTGCTTTTTCAGGCGCTTTGGTATCTGGCCTGCCCCAAACGAGCGATTGTGTCTGATAGCCTTTCTGCAACCTTATATAATAATACATATTGCCGGGTTGGTTGAATTCTTGTGCCTCCTTAAAGAAGACTTCTGATTCTTTAAAAAGTTTTTTGACTGTTCCGGACTTCTGTTTGCCTAATTCCTTAAAGGTTGAGTCATTGTTCCGTCTTGAATAAAGGTATCTGTTATCCAGTAATCTGTATTCATTCACCTGATTGGCAAAACCACCGCCGCTACCAAATATCAATTGGTTTTTGGTGTAGGTTAAAGGATTACTTTGCCTGTTGCATGAACTCAGCAGAAAGAGTCCGTAAATAAGAAAAGATAGTTTGTTTTGAATTTTCAATTTATTTTGAAATTATAGTTAATTTTATAATAATAGGATATATGATATAAATTGTCTATTTTGATATAATTATATATTCTATTATAGTGATAAATTCTGTCAAATTTGATAATATTGTAAATTCTGAATGATTAGTTATTTCTATTTCCTGGTGACAACTTATAGCGTCTCTGGAGGTTTATCCTAACCAAAGTGTTTTAATTTATATTGTATATCTCTGTTCGAAAGAGGGTTCAACCTATTAATCGTCTTGTGGAGACGCCTGCAAGTCGTCTTCGGAAATGGAATTTTATGTTAGTTTTTTAATAATTTCTGAATAATACATATGACTGAATTTAATTAAATTGTCACATATTTATCTTTTGGATAGACCTGCGTATTCCAATCTAACTGTCTTCGCAAAGACAAATAATTTTACAAACGATACAATCAATATCAAGCCAAACAGCAGGGCCGTGTATTCGGGTTTGAACGGATTCAGCCCGAAATATTTGTTCATACCATCCACATTGGCCAGGTGAGCCACTGAAATCATGGCGAAGAGCGCATATTGCCGACTCATTAATGCATAAGCAAAATATAAGGCAATGGCAGGGTAGGAGTACCGCTCATGCATTTGCGTATTTACAAAAAAGAACAGGGTTGCTATAGTTGCGGCAGTGAGCCAAAGTAAAGCATAATAATCGGCATCGGCTATTTTTCTGAACTTCATGAAAATATATGTTCGCCATGCGATCGGAACAAAAACCAATGCGGACGCACCAAAGAATAGTAAAAATCCCCATTTTTTATAAGTCAGCCCGGCAAAAGGAAGAGTATCGTTCAATAAAGTCGGGTCTTGTTTGAGCACCAGATACCATAGATTATAAGCATGCCATGATACTCTTGGGAAGAAGCCCACGGATTCACGTACTACTTTCACGAAATTCCAGAAGGTGCCTCCCCATATAAAAGGACTTAAAAGCCATAATTGCGTGAGCAATGAGATACCAATCATTTTTAACAAAAGCCATTTATCAAATTTCTGTGAGAACTGATATACGAGCAGAATGACAAAAAAAGGCACAAATATGATGGCTTGCAGCTTTACATAGATAGATAGCGTACAAAAGAAGGCCGCCCAGAGCATTTTACGCTCATATAGGCAGATTATACCCAGTATAACAATAGTGGTAGGCATGCTGTCGAGCTGCCCCCAGATAACACTACAATACAAGTATCCAAGATTGAAAAGGAGCAGGTATTCAAGAAATCTGCCTGTATAATATTTTCTTAAGGCCCATGCCAATGCCAATGCTCCGCCAAAATCAAACAATAAGAAAAAGTATTTAAGCTGATAAGAATTGGCATAGATGAGTTCTTTACTGCCTTGCAACTTGCCAAACCAGTAAAGCCCATGCAGGTAAAAGGGCATATAGTTGGTATCAGAATTATATATCCGGCTTAGCCCATGCTCAACGGCATAATAAGACCAGCGGGGCCAGTCGTTGTTTAAATCAAACCAGAAACCTGTGTGGGGGATAATTGCAACTAATAAACTATAAAATAAAAGATGATGCCACTGTATAGGTAAAGAATTATCGCTTAGTCTCTGAAAGATTTTCATTAGGTAGTATCTGTTTATGCGAGCTATGGCTGTTGCCTTTTTGAGTCCTCAAATTTCAGCATTTTGTTTTATATTTCAGCAAGTTTCAATAAACGTTTATATTTGGCAAACAAAAACCGATAAATGAAAAGAATAATTTACTTAGTGGTTGTTGCAGGTTTTATCTGGGCCTGCCAGTCTGGCAAGGATTCAGACAATACTATAACGCTTGCGCCTATTGCTGTTGATAGCCTGAGTTTCAAACAGGAAAGCCCTCCGTATTATACTCCGGATGGAGATACGCTGATATCCTCAATTGATATCGTGTATCCGAAACTAAGCGGTGGAAAAGATTCAGTTATTACGCAAATCAATGCATTTATGGCAGATTTGCCTCTTCAAGGGCTTGCAGGCCTGGTGGATCCTGAAGGAAACGTAAGCGCACCTAAAACCCTGGCCGAGGCTTCAAAACTATTCTTCAAGGCAGTTGATGAGGCAAGAAAAGAAATGCCCGATGCCCCCAATATGGTTTATATTTATAGCAGTCTGGGAGATACACTTGTGATTTCACCGGCGGTAATTTCTCTTTATTATAATGAGTCATCCTATACCGGAGGGGCACATGACAACTATAATACATTTTTCTACAATTTTGATGCTGCCACAGGTAAACTACTGAACAGACAAGATATAGTAAAAGATACGCTGGCATTGAATAAACTGGCAGAAGTAAAATTCGTGGCAGAAGAAACAAAAGTGGGTAAGGAAAATGGTATAGAATTTAAAATGGAAGATTATTTTTTTCCGGAGGGTAAATTCGTATTGCCTCAGAATATAGCTATTACCAAAGATGGATTACGCCTCCTATACAATCCTTACGAAGTAGCCTCCTTTGCCCGTGGCATGATTATACTGGATATTCCGTGGCGGGAACTGAAAGGGATTGTGGTTGAGAAATATGCAGGGAAATAAAAAATAAGGTGCAGGAAAGCACCTTATTTTTTTGCTTTGATTTTCTCTATAAAATCAGTCAGATGAGCGATTAATGCATAGGCAATCCCGAAAATAATCAGGGGTAAGCAACTAAAGAAAATAGCTCTTTTCGGATAGCCCTCCAGAAAGTTTGACCATGACCACCAGTAACTGCTACCAAGCATAAACGGATACATGAAAATGGCTATAATAAATAGCCAGGGCAATCGCATTTTTATAGGTTTGGCTGGTTTTAAAACAATGAACGAGAGACCCGCCATTGAGAACCAGGGAAATAAGGTAATGGCCCCCAGCACCTGCAGGAGGATAAGTAAAATTTTCATAAACTTACTATTACAGTTGATAAAGTAAATAGAAGCAGTTTAAGGGCATTATTATCAGCAAAAGTTCGTAAACAAAAGTTATATGGTTGGCGCATTAACCCTGCGCCGGGTTTTTATTGTTGGGCCAATTCACGGATGGCAAGCCATGACATAAGCCCAGGGCCAATTTCAAGTGCAGTTTCGTCAACATCAAAAGTAGGCGTATGTACGCCGGAAACAATTCCACGTGCCTCGTTCCGGGTACCTAATCTATAAAAACAGGAGTCGACCACCTGTGAATAAAATGCGAAGTCTTCGCCTGCCATCCACAAATCGAGGTCAATTACATTTTCGGCTCCCATATATTCTATGGTTTCGCTTTTCAGGCGACGGGTCAATTCAGGATGATTTTTAAGAAACGGATACCCCTTTACTATCTCAAAATCGCAGGTACCACCCATAGCTTCAGTAATGCCTTCGGCCATTTTTTTCATGCGGCGCAGGCCGTCTTCTCTCCATTCTTCATCCATACAACGGAATGTCCCCTGAATAGTTACTTCGTTGGGAATGACGTTTGTTACGCCATCGGCAATGAATCTGCCGAACGACAATACAGACGGGTTGGCAGGTTTGCGGTTGCGGGAGATAATCTGTTGCAATGATACAATGACATGAGAGGCTATCAGCACAGGGTCAATCAGCTGGTCGGGCATGGCTCCGTGTCCACCTTTACCTTTAATGGTGAGGTATAATTCATCCGTACTGGCCATATACATGCCCTCACGGAAACCAATTTTGCCAACAGGGATATTGGGGGCTACGTGCTGCCCGATCATGCTTGCAGGTGCCGGGTTTTCGAGCACTCCCTCTTTAATCATGATAGAGGCACCGCCGGGCGCTTTTTCTTCTGCAGGCTGAAAAACCAGCTTGACGGTTCCTTCAAAATCGTCACGCAAGCTGTATAATATTTTTGCTGTACCTAATAAAGATGAGGTGTGGACATCGTGCCCGCAGGCATGCATGACACCCTCGTTGATAGATTTATAAGGCACATCGTTTTTCTCAAAAATCGGCAGGGCATCCATGTCGGCTCTCAGCCCTATCACTTTGCTTTCCGGGTTTCTTCCTTCTATAATAGCTACTACTCCTGTATCGGCAATTCCTTCCTGCGGGTTTAAACCAATATCTTTGAGTTTTTGTGCTACAAAACGTGCTGTATTATATTCCTGAAAAGAAAGTTCGGGGTTGGTATGTAAATAACGACGGTTAGCGATGGTTTCAGAGGCGTGTTCTTTTGCTAAACGCTTTATTTTTGAGTCAATAGACATGTGCAATTATCTTTGGTAAAAGAATCTTAATCTGTTGTTTTTAAGAAAAACAGGGGTAATTCAGCCAATATTCAATCTTTTTTTAATCGGACTGCTAAGATACGTATAGAATATTTGCCAACCATAAATTTTAACAAAAAATAGTGCAAGCCTATCCGTTGAATGGTAGCATCAGGTAAAACTTCAATGATTAAATATTATCTATCAGAAGTAACAATCAGGTCTTCCTCTTCTTCTTTTTAGCCGAAGGAAACAATACATTGTTCAGAATAAGCCTGTAGCCTGGCGAATGAGGGAAAAGGTTCAGGTCGGTAGGGGTGCGGTGGAAGCCTCTTCGTCCTTCGGGGTCATGGCCACCGTAGAACACCCATTGACCGAGGCCTAACTCACCATAAATATAGCGTTGTGATTCTTTGCCTTCGCCCATCACCAATACACTTGGTTTTACTGTCTTTTTATTGAACGCCGAAGTTTGCCCCATAAATTCTCTGATGAGGTGCTCATGATTCTGGCCTAGCATGGCAGGAATCACATCCCATTTGGCTGAGAAATCGAATAAACTGAAATAAGAAGTTATCTCATCGTCATATCTGCCTCCCCATACATTAATATCTGAAAAAGACATGGAGCCATAGCCTTCGCCATCACTTATATATAAATTGAAATTCTCAAAGGCCAGGGTTTTGCCAAAGTCCAGTTTAGATTGCGCATGGGTATCAATGTCATCCCCATCAAAACGGCTGCTTACAATATCCACCCCTTCGGCAGATAAGGCAATATCTAAGGTTTCAGCACCTGAACACATGGCAAATAAATAACCG
>CALRLN020000148.1:0-10801 GCA_943368675.1 Chitinophaga pinensis
CATGCTATTTTATTTATCAGTTTTTCTATTTCAATACAAATATATAATTACCCGGTTTTGCATCAGATAATAAATAATAACCGTCATTAGCTTTAAGATTACCTGATTTACCATTAATAGTAAGACTGGTTCTTGTATTATCCACAGGCATATAAATGTTAGCCCTTGTTCCACCGGGAATCTCCAGCTCCATTGTTGTATCGTTTTTATCTTTGCTAAATGAAACCGAAATTGTGCCTTTGATAGTAGATGTTTTCAGACTCGCCTGTTTCAAACTGCCTAATTGTGGCTTAATCTGAAATGTTTCAAAGCCGGGAGTGACAGGTTCAATACCCATTAACTTTCTGACAATAATATTGGCTGGTACGGCTCCCCAGGCATGGTTCCAGTCGAGATTAGGTTTATATACTTTATCCCAGGCCTCTAATGTAATGGTGGAACCTGCCCTGATCATATTGTACCAGCTTCTTTGCGCTGTTGATGCAAGCAAATCAAGTGCGTATTGAGATTCTCCAGCTTCATATAATGCATCCATCAGAAACTGCGCACCATATACACTACAGGCCATTTTTCTGCTTTTGATAAAATTAACCACACTTCTTTGGTCTTTTGCAGGAACCAGACCAAAAGCCAGCGCAAACATATTGGCATGTAAAGAACTATGATTTGTACTATCTCCGTCTTTGATTAAACCTGTACCGGGGTTCTGAAATGTTTTAATGAATGAATCATATACCCCTCTGGCTGTAGTTTCATATTTTTTCGCATCTTCTCTCTTTCCTAAAACGTTAGCTATCTTTTTCATCAAGACCAGATTCTGGTAATAATAGGCATTGATAACAGAGTTATAAGTATTATAAACAAAGCCGTCGGTTTCTCCTTTATATTCTTTTTCATTGCCAATATAATCTCCTGTTTGAGGCCAGTCGACATTATCATGCAGGCCCCGCCGATTGTCGAAAGTTTTAGTAATATGAATAGTCTTTAAAAATTCGTCAGTCTGTTTATTAGTGCGTGTACTTATCAAGCCACCTTTTCCTGCCAGAGACATGAGCATTTTGTTTTGCAAGTCGGAGTAATACTTTTTTAATAGTGCTACATCTCCCGTGTATAGATAGTCGTTCCAGGCAATCAGTACATTCTGCAAACTCCATTCAGTTGGCCAAGTGGGGTGAAAAACAAGGTAGTTCATAGACCGGCGCCCGATACTATATTCAGCATCTACTGCATAGTGTGACAACTGGTTAATAAGTGCATCTGCCTCGTAAGGAATTCTCTCTCGGTCTCCATCAACATAATAACCTGTGAAACTCGTAGCTTTTATGGAGTATTTGCACAAATCCCAGATTTGATTAAGCACCGTATCACTTGAAGTAAAACTTGAAGCATTTTCATCAAACGGATAAAAGACTATCTTTCTTTTAACAGAGGCTTTATCAATAGTACCATTAAAATTCTGAATGCTTACATATCTGAACGGATACACTTCACCGATATATTCTGGCATTAAAATCGGATTACGACTATTACGTTTTTCATTGGCAGGCCAGACGATCTTATAGTCGTGGGTTCCGGATTTTACAAAAAGAGGAATTTTTGTATATCTGATGTTGCGCCCCGGATTTTTATGAATAACCTCAGGGCGCTCTATTGCTTCACCTGCTTCAATCCAGATTGAATCGTTCTTAGCGCTTGTTAAATGTAAGATCAATTGTCCGAGCGCATCTTTTCCGAAATCAAGAAAATAAGAATCCGAGCCAGTTCTGGTAATTTGAATAGCTTCCTGGGTTTCGGCAGCCAGGGGATGATGCGCAAAGGGTTCAGTTTCGTCTGTTACATCAAGATAAAAAGAGGATAGTTTCGAGAATCCGGAAACCTGTCCCTGACTATCCCAAATCTGAATTTTCCAATAATAAATATTCCCGGGAACCAGCGCTTTTCCGGAATAAGCGGCACTACTTTTATTTGAATTAACTTTTTTCGAATCCCACAAGTCTGCCTTGTTTTTTTCTAATAGTTGAGGCTCAGAAGCAACCAATATTCTGTATGCACTGGCTTCTTTTGCTATCTCCCACGAAAAACGAGGTTGTTTATTGCTGATATAAGCAAACTGGTATTGCTGCTTTTGTTTGATGGCCGACTCCAGAGGTTGAACACTGGGAATACCACTCTGATATACCTTATCGGTATTGAGCAACAAATCACACCGTAACCGGAATGGCTCCTGACCATATGAATCAAGAATCAACAAAACACAAACTAGTCTGAAAAAAAAATTACTCATGAACTACCGGGATTGAATGAAAAGACTGTTAATACTTTGGCAATACAAAACCGTTATGATAAGTAGGCTTTATTAAGTCATTAGCCTTTTTATTGTCAAATTTACCTTTGGCTGCATCCCAATGAATCCTGTCTCCGCTGCGCAATGAAAGGTTACCCATGTGGGCATTGATGGCTACCCGTGCACCTGCGTGAATAGGGCAGGCTAATTGGTCGAGTTTACCGCTTTTAATAACCTCAATAAAATTCCGGGTGTGTAAATCCATACCGATGTCTGATTTTTCAATCAAAGGTACTGCCTCCAATCTGAAACTCTGACCTTCTTTTTCGGGTATTACCTCCCAACCGTTGCGGGTTACCACAAGGGTACCCTTAGTACCTATAAAAGCAATACCATGCCCTTTGCCATATTGCCCGGCACCGATACCCATGTAGTGTTCCCAGGTATTTGAAAAACTGCCGAAATCATAAGTAACATTGATATAATCAGGTGTTTCGCGGGCATCATTCGGGAAGAGCCTTTTGCCACCAACAGACGAGACTGAAAGTGGTTCGTTTGCACCCATACCCCAAAGAACAATATCTATAAGGTGTACACCCCAATCGCACATAAGCCCTCCGGCATAGTCCCAGAACCAGCGGAATTCATAATGAAAACGATTGGCATTAAACGGGCGTTTAGCCGCAGGCCCCAGCCACATGTCATAATCAACTCCTGCCGGAACAGAACTGTTCTGGACTACCGGGAGAGGCTGAGTGCCACGATACATCCATGTTTTGGTATTAATAATTGTACCCAATTTACCCGATTGCACAAAGGCTACGGCATCTTTAAAATGCTTGTTACTTCGCTGCCATTGATTCACCTGAACAACTTTTCCGGACGCTTCTACGGCTTTAACCATCGCTTTGGCTTCTGCAATAGAATTGGCAATGGGTTTTTCAACATATACGTGCTTACCCGCCGAAAGGCTATCAACCAGTTGCAGACAATGCCAGTGATCAGGCGTGGCTACCACAATGGCATCCAGTTCCTTATCTTCCAGCATTTTACGGTAGTCTTTGTAGATAGTAAGATTCTTTACACCTGCTTTACTTAAATCATCTTTGCGTTTCGCCAGCTGCTCATCGTCTACATCGCAGATAGCTTTAAGGTTTACCTCGTTTATTTTCAGGAAAGACCGGATATTATTGAAGCCCTGATTTTTGACTCCTATCAATCCAACGTTAATTCTATCGCTCGGAGCGACTTTTTTTCTGATAGAAGCCAATGCTTCCAGTGGCAAAAATTCCATTAAGCCCAAACTGCCGATGGCAGCAGCGGTATTTCTGATAAAGTTTCTACGAGAATTCATTTTTTTAATAAAAGGATTATATGTTTATGGGTTAGGGGTTATTTCTACTAAAGGTTGGTTAATACTCCAGTTGGCCGGAACCTCATAAACCACTTTATAGAAATAAGGTATATCATCAGAAATAGCATAATTATTAAAGTCAGCTTTACTGATTTTTTCGATTAGGGTGATTTTCAGAGAGGTTTTAGTGCCTAAGCTCATACCTGCTAAATTCCATGTCTGATTAGTAAAAACCTCCTTCGCTATATCTGGCGAGTAAACCAGTACTTCCAGTTTGTGTGGGGTAGAATTATTGGTAAAAACAAGCATACATGTCCGGCTTACTTTTACATTAGTATTGCCATCTCCCAAAATAGCTAACCAGCCTATCTCACCTGAATTGGTTTTCCAATGTATAGTGCCGGTTTTTATCTGCTCCCAAATCCTTTTATTGCCCCATAGTCCGCCCATCATCCAATCTCTGTTAATCAGGGTGCTTACTTGCTTTACGCTGTCGCCTTTGTAATTATTCGGCACGCCCTTACTGATAAACTGTGGTTTTGAAAATGATTTCAAAGACTTTAAAGCCTCTTGCGGAATTGCCAGACCCAGATTCAGAATAGTGGCAAGATTACTCATTTCGCCGTATTTAGGGCCATTTGCCTGAGCTAAGGGTGCCAGACTTTCATTATCCAAAGCAAGAGCAATCCAGATACCTGTGATGGCAAAATATCTGGTCATATCCATGCCGTAGCCCCTGAAATGAGGCCCCGGCATATTTTTAAGGTTAGGGTTGTAAAGTGTAGCTATTTCATACCAGAATTCTTTTTCAAGGGTTTTCCCCATAGCCTGAATCTCTTTCGAGAACGATAATTCGCGCCACATAGCAAGACCTGTGAGTGTTACGCCATAATAGGTAGGAGAATTATATTCACTGAATGTTTTATGTGTCTGATATAATCTGAAAATATCCTGTGCTTTACTGAGCCCTGCCTTTTTGAGAGGTTCCAGATTAAATTCCGCTCCTACATATTCCATCAGGAAGGCACTCATGATTGAGATATTAGTATAGTCGGCACCTACATTCCTTTTTAATGCTCCTTTAGCTGCATGAATAAGACCCGTATCAATATCTTTAATGAGCGCCTGTGGCAAAAGATGTTTGAATTTATGGCGGATAATGATTAAATCACAGCCAATAAATTCTCTCCAGTTCTGGTCAAATCTATCGTTCTCAACAGATGTTTTCCAGATGCCATAAAGTTTGGAGTTTTCATCCTGATACTGGTTTTTCAGAATCCATTCCAGTATTGCAATTGCTTTTTCTTTGTCTCCACTGGCATTTCTGAATAATAATGCCTGAGCTACACGGGTTTTTGAGCGTAAACTAGCATGATTGGTTAAAGTATTTTCGACGGGAAGCCCCTGTGGTATTTCGCTTTCAAGAAAGGTATCAAACAGTTCTTTTTGATAAACAGATAAAGTCTTATACGTGTATTTGTGGGTATACAAATTGCCTTTCTGCTGAGCTTTTAATTGCAAAAAACTCAACATTCCCACTGAAAATATATACCAGACAATGAATTTATTTCGCATTTTACCTGGATTTAAAGGTTAAAACGTAAATGTATTTATTTTTTCATAGGGAAGACCCTTAGCAAGTCTACGCCATGATGACGGATTTCGGTTTTGAATGATTGAGTAAAAGAACCCAGATCCTTTTGTCTCCACACATCACGAAATCTATACTTTCCTTTTAATCCGATTTTATCAAAATCAAGCGTATAGGCTTTAGGTTTTTCAGTACCCCAATTAAAATATGATTGGGGAGTCTTGCCAAAATCTGCGGTATTAAAGAGACCAATGGCATAAGAGCCATCTTCTAATGGTTTCTGCCAGACTTCAATGCCATTTTCGTTCAATATTAACCTTGCTGCTTTGCCCAGTGGATCCTGGTTAATTTCTATCACTTCATCATTAGACAGGAGATTGAGTGTAAATGCATCTAACTGTTCTATCGGGCAACCGATCAAGAGAGGGGCGGCCAACAGACTGAATATACTTACGTGGCTGTATTGCTCGTCAGGAGTAAGGCGAGTATCATGCATGACAGGACCGATTGAGACCTTGCCTACAATCATCATATCAGGGTCGGCCCAATGGCCATGACCCGTATAAGGAGACCATTTATCTAGTGAAAAAGAAGTGAGGTAAAGGCTCGTCCAGCTATCTTTTATATCCGGTCCGGTACGATACATATTTGATGTGCGTACCCAATCAGTCACTTTTTCAAAAGAGGCATTATTAGACAAACTAAACACCACATCCCGACCTGATTGTTGTAATGCTTTTTGCATCCGCTCGCTTGAATTGACATCAATCCGCCAGTCATATTTCAGAAAGTCAACACCCCATTCTGCCATTTGTTTTGCGTCAGCCTCTTCAAATCTGTTTTTGGCAATTCTATTAAAAGAGCGTCGGTTCACTATGATTGATTCGTGGGTTTCGCCTCCTTTCTCAAAGTCAGAAGAAGCCCCAACATACCCGGCATAGCTCGAAATATAAGGTGTAGAATACAAGCCTACTTTTAAACCTAGTGAATGAATATAGTCAAACATACCCTTGATGTCCGGGAATTTCCCGTTTGGTTGAAGTGCATCATGAGGGCCGCCTCTTTTCCCTTGCCAGGCATCATCAATATTTATGTAGGTCCAACCGTGGTCTTTTAGTCCTGTTTTTACCATTGCATCTGCCGAGGCTATCACTTTTTCTTTATCTATCTGGTCTGCCCAGGAGTTCCAGCCATTCCAACCGATAGGTGGAGTCAGGGCAATGGTATCACCAATTTGTATATTTAATTCTTTTGTGGCTGTACCTAAAGCGTTTTTAGCTTTAAGGACAGTTTTGTAAGTACCTCTTTGATTGACGTTTCCGGTTATGATCCCTGTTTGGGTATCTAAACTTAATCCCTTTGGTAAATTGGTAGCAGAGAAACTGATGGGTTTTTGTCCTGTGGCAGCAATAGTATAAAAAAATGGGTTGCCGGGTGTTGCCCCGAATAATCCGGCCGAATTGATTCTGGGTTTGGCAGATACTGGTGGTGTCAGAATATACTTTTCACTAGCATTGATAACATGCTTCGGCATATTACCCCCAATCATTTCAACCTGTGCATTTACCCAGTTGCAATAAGTTCTTTTGTTATTCACTCCTCCAACTTTGTCAGTTACTAAAAGTCCTAATTGCCTGATACCCTTCAGATCTACATTTATGCTTACAGGCTCATCACCTATTTTCATTTCTTTGCTTTCAAACAGCACTTTACCGTCGCCCAACACATAAAAAGTTAAAGGAATATCTTTATTGCCTAAATCATCTGCCCCAATTAATGCTGAAAAATGGGTGGCTTGCGCATTCAATAAAAATGCTAATATGCACGGAGACTGTGCCCCCAGGCCCCTGTCGAAATTTTTACCATTGATACTCAAAGTATTACCGGAGTAGTTTTTTTTGGCCTCAACGGGGCGTAGCCCTTCTGAGTAAGTCTGAATGAGCATATCATCTAACCACACTACCCTGGTGCTCTGGGCAGATGCGGTTAGCGATATTATTATTAAAATAGTGGTTAGGTACTTATTTAATCGAATCATGGTTGTGATACTTTCAATTTTTTACGGGAATCATCTTTAATAATACAACTCCGTGATGTTTAATTTCTGTTTGAAAAGATTGGCTGAATGTTCCAATATCTTTTTGTCTCCATACATCTCTTAGCCTGAACTTACCATTCAGACCAGTTTTGCTAAAATCTAAAAGATAACTAATAGAATTTTCATCGCCCCACCGGAAATAAGACTGAGGCGTATCTCCGAAGTGCGCAATATTAAAAAGCCCGACTGCGTAAGAACCATCTTCCAGCGGTTTCAACCAGATTTGTACACCGTTTTCTTCTTTTACCAATCGGGCAGGTTTTCCCAGAGGATCCTGATTAATTTCTATTACCTCGTCGTTGGTCAGTAAATTAAGGGTAAAAGCATCTAATTGCTCAATCGGGCAGCCAATGAGTAAGGGCGCTGATAATAAGCTGAAAAGACTCACGTGGCTATACTGCTCGTCGGGTGTCAGTCGGGTAGGGTGTAAGGCCGAACCAGTCGTAACATTGCCCAGAATCATCATATCAGGGTCTAGCCAATGCCCACGGCCACCAAACGGTGCCCATTTATCTAAAGTAAAAGCAGAGTGATACAGGCTTAGCCAGCTATCCCGTATATCTGGGCCTGTTCTGAATGTATTGGTTAATCTTGCCCAATCTGCGGCATTTGAAAAAGGAGCTGAATTTGAAATACTGTAAACGATGTCTCTGCCGGAGTTTTTTAGGGCATCTGACATTCTTTGGGTAGAGGGTACCTCAATCCGCCAGTCATATTTCAGATAATCTACGCCCCATGCAGCCATTTGTCGGGCATCATTTTGTTCAAATCTATGCTTACCTACATAGCGGAACGCCCTCTTATCTTTTATAATGGCTTCCGTAATTTTGCCATCTTCAGCATCTGAAGAACCTCCGATATAACCTGCATAGCTTGTAATCATAGGGGTTGAATACACACCTACCTTTAAACCCAGACTATGAACATAGTCAATCATTTCTTTGAATCGGGGAAACTTTTCATTCGGTTGGATAGCATTGAATGCCCCACCTCTTTGCCCTTGCCAGGCATCGTCGATGTTAATGTACGTCCAGCCATGCTGGCTTAAACCCATTTTAACCATAGCTTCTGCCGAGGCTATTACTTTTTCACGGTCAATGTTTTTTGCCCATGAGTTCCAGCCATTCCAGCCTATCGGTGGTGTTAAGGCAATGGTATCACCAATCACAATTTTAAGTTCTTTTTGTGTTACTCCAAATGTATTTCCGGCTTTCAGAGTCGTTACATAAGTACCTTTATGAACAACTTTTCCTGAAATAACCCCTGTTTTTTCATCTACTGATAGTCCGTCAGGAAGGTTTTTAACTGAAAAAGAAATCGGGCGTTCTCCGCTGGCTGCAATGGTATACAGAAATGGGTTACCGGGTCTTGCCCCGAATAATTTTGCCGAGTTTATTTTCGGTTTCTTATCCGGTTTAGGAGTTAAAATATACTTTTCATCCATATTGGGTACTGTTTGTGGTAGGGCATCATTCTTCATTAGAAATTGTGCATTAGCCCAGTTAGCATAAGTTCTGTTTACTTCCATATCAACCAATACCAGTAAGCCAAGTTGTTTTATGCCCTGTATATTTACCTTCACAGTTTTAGGTGCATCACCCCGTTTCATTTCACCGCTCTCAAACAGGATTTTCCTATCGCCAATCACATAAAATATGTGTGGTAAATTCTTTACGCCTCGGTCATCTACACCCACCATTGCCGAAAACTCAGTGGCATTTCCGTTCAGATAAAATGCCAGCACACTTGTAGAATTAACACCTACACCATGTGTATAATAAAAACCATTGATTTTCATCGAGTCTCCTGCGGCATTTGCCTTGGGCAGCACCGCAGGAATTCCTTCTGAAAATGATTTAATGGGTAAATCATCCAGCCAGATGCTTTTTATTTGTTGTGCGAATGCACTTGTGTTTACTAAGGTAAACACAAGTAGCAATGCTGCTGATTTTTTCATGTCAGGGTTGAATATTTAAGGCGGATTCTACGATAATATAATTGTGTGCTTAAAAGGTGTAAAACCTGTTATATAGGCAGTCGGAGCATCCATAGCTGGCAAAGCCCCACGTAACTGAATGCCTTTGTGTTCAATTCGCCCCGTTGAAAACCGGAGCGTATCGTTCCCTAAAGTATATGAGCCACTCTGATCTGAGAAAAGATAGGCTTTCGGATTCGTCGGAAGGTTGGCAAGCCCTGTAAATGTGCCTCCAGGCCTGAAAATTAATTCGAGTGAGACAGGAACCCCTTCTGTTCCGGTCATATTGATTTCTACTTCTATGCCATTATCAACTTCCTGAATCTTTACTACAGTATCGAGCTTCTGAATCTCGCTTTGTTTCCGGAGCGTTCGGGGCATTTTATCCAGGTCTCCATCGGGCGATATCTTGTCTTTGTCTAGCGGCTGGTAATACGGTCCTTCAAGATGATTTTTCAATACCCAGGTATTGCCTTCTTTTACTATTTTTTCTGATTGAAACTGACCTTTCCCAAAGAATGAAGCCGCAACGCGCATGGCTTGCAACACGGCATTGCCTTTATGAAAAGTAAGCCAGCCGGGATTATTAGATAAAATGGTTGTATCCCAATTTCCACGCCTGATTCTGACCACACCCGAATAAGGAAATGCTTTGGCGTAGCTTATGGGCAAAGGTTTGTCAGCAGGTAATTCCTGCCATAAAGACGGATCATCCAGAAAATAGTCAAGATAAGTTGCCAGTTGCTCCTGAGTGCTTGTTTTTTCAATCTGTCTGCACATGGCGGCCATTTCGCCATTGTTTTTCTGGATTGCCATGTAGCGATAGCAATAATAGTATTTTGACATATTACCTATTGTATCTTTGTCCTGGCGGTTGGAGGCCTCGGTAACTACCTCACCATTAGGATGAACATAATAAAGGGTCATCTCGAGGTTTTTCAGAACAGGGTCTAATAGTTCGGGTTTACCAAGACCTCTCGCCATGATAATCAGGGAGCGGTTGACGATAGGTGAATAACTGTTAGTGCTTTTCTCGGTATATTGTCCGTCCGGGTCAAGGTCAATATGCTCGGCTAGCCACTGGTCAATGCGGTCTGTATAACGCTTGTCCGGAAATAGCTCGTTTAATTTTGTTAGGGCTGCTGAAACCACCCAACGGTGGTTGGGGGTATGAATGCCCCCGACAATCAATGCTTCGCCTGCGTTTTTCAGGAAACGCTGTAATAAGCCAAGCGTTTTCTCAGCATCTTTGGTAGCCGATTGTTTTAGAAACTTGTAGGCGGGAACCATGTTTTCCAATACAAAGGCGGTATCAGGCGTTGAATGAAAATTGGTTGCCAATAAATCAATCGTACCATCAGTATGCTGGAATTTCAGCATGGCTCCGGCGGCTGCTTCAACCTCATTCAGGACTTCTTTTGATTGATAATAAGCTGATTCAGGACAGGACAGTAACATACAGGCTTTCAATATAAAACCACTGGTGGTATGCGGATTCG
>CALRLN020000149.1:0-10773 GCA_943368675.1 Chitinophaga pinensis
TAGTTCATCGTTTACGTATAGAAATATCAGCAGGCAGGTTGTCAGACCTACAACCAATCCAAATAGGTTGATAGCGCCAAAGGTTTTGTTTTTAAGGAGGTTTCTCCAGGCGATTTTAAAGTAATTGCTTATCATATAAGGGTTTATTAAAAAGTAATAGTAGTTCATATTGTCAGCTTCAGCCGACAGTCGGCGTTTCAGAAAATAAGGTCGGCAAAACCTGAGTACTTCCCATGCATACAACCATCGGGCTTTGCTAAGTCCCACTTCCTCTACCTGCCATTCAAACTGCTCGTGCATATCGCCTTGCAGTTCTTCAAATAAATCAGGTGGAAGCACCGCTGCCAGCAGTTTGTCTGCCCAACGGGGTGGAGAAGGTTTTGAAGAGTCTTGCTTTTTCATAATTAATTTTTTGAATTTTCGAATGTCTATTTCAGAATGTCGAATGAAGAATTTTAAATTCGACATTCTGCAATCGAAAATTGACAATTCAAGAGAACGATAGTTTAGGAATGGCGCTCCATAACTCATTACGTACCTGGCGCATTTCATCAACCGTACGTTTTCCCAATGCTGTAATGCTGAACAATCTTTTTCTTCTGCCGCCACGCTCGGTGGTTGCTCCGCCTAACTCTGACTTCACGAAGCCCTTTTCTTCTAATCGGTATAAGGCAATATGTACGCCGCTTAAACTGATGGTGCGGTCGGTACGTTTTTTGAGTTCAGCGGCAATAGTAACGCCATAAGCGCCACCGTCAAGCACTGCCACGGTCAGCAAAACCAGTTCTTCAAATTCTCCTAGGTATGGTCGTCCCATAGTATCTGTATTTAATCAGGTTATTTCATTATTATTTGCTAAACAAATCAGGCTGCACAAGTGAGAATTCAGATACTTAACAAACCATGATTTATTTGATTGTTATTTGTTAAACAAATGAAGTGCCAAGTGGAAATGAGGAAAAACAAGAAAGAGGGTTTGCCAAATATTATTTGGCAACAACACCACCCCGACCCTCCCCAACAACGGGGAGGGAGGTTTCATTCCCTTCCCCAGCGTTGGGGAAGGGTTAGGGATGGGGTTTTCTCCAAATAACATTTCGTTTACAATCTTGTGAATCAAAAACGCTCAAAACCCAAAAGTGTCCGAAATCGTACACCTGGCTGTCCGTTTCTGGGCTTTGGGAAGAAACAAAAGTGAGACAGTTGATTGTTAAGTCCTGACATTTTATACACCGATAAATAAAAATACAGCGATATGCTACCAATAAGTTTGTAATCAGGTTAAATTGCTTTTCAATCACATTTTAAACAATTTAGCTATGACCTCACTTCGTATAACGCTTCTTCTGCTATGCACTTGTCTTCTCCATTTATCAGGATTCACTCAGAATGTAACAATCACTCCCGATGGTATTACGCCTGCCCTATCAGGCTCCTATCAGCGATTGAGTTATGATGCCATTGTAGCTCTCCCCTCTCCACAAGATGGTGACATCGCCTATGATGTAACTTTTAAATGTATGCGGCTTTATAATGGTACCAAGTGGGTAAGATTGCTTAGTGATAATGATTTGAATTTGCCGTCTGTTACGGGCTGGTCGGGAGGAGGGGTTGGGGAGGATGGAGGAAAAGGTATAGCTCTTGATGCCAATGGAAATATTTTTGTCAGCGGAAATTTTCAAAATATTGCTATTTTTGGTGATACTACCGTAACAAGTAGTGGGGGGACTGACATTTTCATCGTAAAATACAGCAAAAACGGTATAGTTCAATGGGTACAGACTGCAGGAGGAAGCAATGATGATGTTAGTCAGGATATGACAATCGATAGCAATGGAAATGTATATATTGCCGGAGGTATTCAGGGAACGGCAACTTTTGGTACTACGTCACTCACAAGTGGTGGCGATGGAGATATATTTATAGCCAAATACAATACTAATGGAACATTGATATGGGTCCAACAGGGTATTGGTACAGGAGATGATTTGGCTGATGGTATAGCAGTCGATACAAGTGATAATGTCTATCTCACAGGTTATTTCAATAACACAGTTAGCTTTGGTGCTTCAAGTATTACAAGTGCCGGGAATATGGATGTTTTTCTCATTAAATACAATAGTAATGGTGTTATACAATGGGTTCAAAGAACCGGAAGCAATATTATAGAAAATGGCCGTGATATTGCCGTGGATAATAGCGGATTTGTTTATATCACCGGATACTCAGTTGGCGCAACTATCATCGGAAATAATTCATTTCCCGGCTCAGGCGGAGCTGATGTTTTTATTGCTAAATACAATCCGGTTACAAGTACATGGGTTTGGTCCATAAGAGGAATAAGTGACGGGAACGATGCCGGCATTTCTATGATAACAGATAGCTCCGGAAATTTATATATTACCGGATATTTTGACTCAACATTCAATTTATACGGAACAGTTTTAACCAGTTCTGGTCTATTCGATACCTTTACTGCAAAATTCACTACTGACGGTGTTCTGGTATGGATGAGAAAGGCAGGAGGTGCTAATTACGATGTAGGAACAGGAATAGCCTTAGATATTGATGGTAATGTTCTGGTTAGTGGCTATTTCGCAGAAACATGTACATTCGGTAATACTTCTCTTGTAAGTAATGGAGAATCTGATAATTTCATTGTTAAATATAATGGTGCAGGCGTGCTGCAGTGGGTTCAAAAAAGTGGTGGAACCGGGGCTGACTATGCATTAGATTTGACCATTGACGCAGCTAATAATATCTTCATGACAGGTTTCTTCCAGAATACAATGAATCTGGGAGGTGCGGGTCTTAGCAGTGCCGGAGGCTCAGATATTTTCGTTGCGAGAATAAAAGATTAAACTCCTGGTATGCGTGCAATACTCATTAATACAAATAGCATAAGTATGGCACAAATATTTTCTTTATTGTCACTTTATATCTTTTCCTCGAAATGATGGATTATTAATAGCTCAGTCTGGAATATTTTTGAAGACAGAAACGGCAATATCTGGATTGGCGCCAGAAACGTAAGCCTTTATAAATATGATGGCCGGACATTCACAGATTTTTCAGAGAAACCAGCAAAACAGTAGAAAAGTAAAAAACTACCTGTGGTGCAAACTTCCAGGTTCGCAGGCTTGAGAAAGTAAATACAACTTTTCTTCCCATAAAATAAGCCAACGCTTCGCGTTGGCTTATTACATAATAGCTTATAAGCTATCCCCTACTCCACCACCTTCACACTCAAAGCAGTCTTCTGGTTAGGCTTGGCAACTTCATAAGCTAAAATCAACTTTCCATTAACCAATATGCCTGTGGCGTTCTGTCCGTAGTCTGAGCCGCTCAGTAATTGATTGTCAAGCGCTTTGCCACCTGTTATTTTGTTGTAGAAAATCTGGCTGGCACCGCCTTCCGTAGTTTGCTCCCATACAAATACGCCCTGCTTGCCTTCTGCTGCTACGTAGCCGTTTTTAGCATTGGCGTTTAAAACTTTCAGCAATTTGCCCTCCTCATCAACCAGTCTTACGCCTGACTGTTCATTAGCACCTGAAAACCAGGTAACCAAAGCACCCGTCGGAGTAGCAACAGAGGTAACGCCTGCGTGCGGACAACCCTTAATCTCCCATTTATCATGGTGCAGAATGGCAGGCTTTGAGAAACTTGTGCCATTGTCTGCCGAAGTCATGCGGGCTATATCACGAATATCATCATTATTATCACGGTAGAATACATTCAAGGTGCCGTTGTTATCGACCAGCAGGCTGATGTTACAACAATCACATACCACAGGGTCAATCAGTTTTTCAGGCTGGAAAAACCCATTTTTCGTTATCACCATCCGCAAATCTCTTTCTTCATGCTTGGTGCTGCCTTTTACATCTTTCAGATAAGCCACTGCAATTTCATCGTTAGCCAGTACAACGGCATCAAAAAAGCCTCTTACCAGTTTTGAAGTGTCCGAATCAACCGAAGTTGGGGCTGTCCAGGTAGAACCATTATCTTTAGAAATAGTATATCTGATCTGCAATTCTCTCTTAGGCTTTGATACCGGAGCAGCATTATGATTCCCATGCCCGCCTTCAGGCGCTGCCGGAGCTGCTATAACAGGCGCACGATATGAGAACAATGCCGCCATAGAGCCATCTTTTTTAAACAACAATTTTGGACGCATCAATCGGCTACTGCCAAGGCCTGCATCGGCATAAATCAGTTTTTTGTCGCCAAATGTTTTTCCGCCATCTTTAGATACCGAGAAGTATAAAGCCAGCACATTTTTATCGTCTTTCTCTGTCCAGTACAATACGGGTTCACCCAGTTTGTTTTTGGCAAATGTCGGCAAGGTGTAGGCGTGATCTTTATCGGCAAAAGAGGTATGTTGTGCCGTAGTAAACTTTGGCAGCCCCAATATAAGAGAGGCGATTATTACGCAAATATTTTTTTTCATTAGTTACACTAATTATAAGGTAAACGATTGTTGATTTTAATTCTTTGATATTCGCATTAGTTAAATTATTTAGAAACAATCTAAATAATAGCAAAGCTAAATCAGTTCTCTGTGCAATGCAAGAAAAATCAGCGAAATTTCAATCGTACTGCTTATCTGGCAAATGAAATATTTGGAATACGTATATTTATTATAGTGTAATACATAAACCTCAATAAGTACAATTCTTACCCATATTATACTACATAAACACCCCCTATAAAAGCCGAAAAAACCTTGCAAAACTCATCATTTTTTCGTATTTTTAATAAAATCTACGCATAATGAAACCAGAAAAAAAGATAGAAGTACAACGCCAGGCCGTGATTATAATACATGGCATCGGCGAACAAAAACCTATGGATACCCTCAGGGATTTTGTCGATTTAGTGGCTCCTGAAATACCCCGTAAACAAAACGCACAAGGTGGTTTTCTGCCGCCGAAAAGGAAATTCTTTAACAAACCAGATGCACTATCTGAAACCTACGAGTTGCAGCGGCTCACTGCCAATGAGCACCTGCATACTTTTAAGACTGATTATTTTGAGTACTATTGGGCCTATAAAATGAGTGGTACCAAAATATCAGATATTATCTGGTGGGTCCGTGAAATTCTATGCCGGCGACCGAAAAACATACCCGCCCGCATCAGATGGATTTATTGGTTTTTCTGGGTGAGTGTGAGCATTGGTCTATTGATAACGGGGCTTTTTCTGTATTTTAACTTTACAGATAGTGAGCATAATCCGATACGGACATTTATTGGTGCTTATA
The DNA here is from genome assembly GCA_943368675.1 of Chitinophaga pinensis. Classification (GTDB taxonomy): domain Bacteria; phylum Bacteroidota; class Bacteroidia; order Cytophagales; family Spirosomataceae; genus Emticicia. The sequence goes on from CALRLN020000149.1 coordinate 5,261, forward strand.
CTCCGCTTTTTGTCAGGTATATTGCAGGTACTTTATGGCTGATTATCAATTGGTTTCTTATATATTTTCTCGGAGATGCCGTGAGATATATGACTCCCCGGACGGGGAATATACAAAGCAGACAGGATATTCGCCGGACAGGTATTGAATTGCTCACAAAACTTCATGATGCCAGAATAACGGTCAGCAATAAAGATGGTACTACCTGCGAAAAAAACAAATATGACCGCATCATTCTGGTTGGCCATAGCCTCGGCTCTGTAATTGCCTACGATTTAATCAAACTTCTCTGGACAAAACACAACGAAAAAATCAGCTTGCCGAAAACCCGGATACAGAACATTGAACAATTGGCTGATACACTAAAAAAAGAACCGACCCAAGAAAACCGGGAGACTTACAGAAAGGCACAGGCTGAACTATGGGCAAGCCAGTATGCAAAGCTGGATTCGTGGAGAATTTCGGATTTTATTACGCTGGGCTGTCCTCTGGCTCATGCAGAACTGCTGCTGGCAGGTTCTCCGGCTCAATTAGACCAGAAGCAAGCCGAAAGAGAGTTTCCGACCTGCCCGCCAATGGCAGAAGAAGGAGCGAAATTTCATTTTTCAACAGGAGGCACCGATTTTTTACACCATGCTGCTCCGTTTGCCATGACCCGCTGGACAAACATGGCTTTCAGGAAAGATTTTGTAGGCGGCAATATCAACGTTTTTGGGCCGGGCATAGAAAACCATTTTCTTCAATCAGAATCTGCGCTGCGAAACCTTATTCCGTTTCTGTCTCATACCTTCTATTGGAATAAGAATGAACAAAAAATGCTTGAACTGATAAGAGAGAAATTGCAGTTGAGAATTAAAAATTAATTACTAGCCCGATTCTCCCACTCATCGCTCATTATCCCAAAAAATGCCTCATCCCAGATTTTATCTTTTGCCCATACAGACTTTCTCAATTGGCCTTCTTTGGTAAATCCCATCTTTGTCAGCAGCTGAACAGTGGCAAGATTCTCGCTGAAAGTAGAACAAAAAACTCTTAATCCACCATGAGTAAAATGATAGTCCAGAAATGCCTCAATCATGTCTGTTGCATAACCTTGTCGCCAGTAGGCCGGATTAATAGCAAAGCCGATCATTACAACGGTTTGCTCCGGGTCAATATAACTAAGGCACAACTCACCGATAAGCTTTTGCGTGGCAATACATTCTACCCCAAGAAATGCCTCTGATTTTAAGTCAATATTACTTACTTCAATTTTGTTAGTCAATTCTTCCTTTGCCTTATCAAAATCAAGCGCTGACCTGAATTCATAAATACTGATTCTATGGTCAGCATTCATTTCAAAATAGTCGTCTAAATCAGCATATTTAAAATCTCTGATACACGTGGACTTGCCTTTTATGAACATAATTCTGTTTTAATGGTCTCCGGATAATTACCTGATGCTCAAACAGGCAGGCAAACCTAATAAAAAGTATGAGAATAACAATGGGCTAAAAGTTAAGTTTAAAAACCACTGGCAGTATTAAAAAACAATGAATAAATTAGCCTGAAAATTATCTATAATATGACACTAGATGAGATATTCCGGGAACTAAAGGCACACTCAAACGAGAAGGTGTTTCAAATGAACAAGAAAAACGGTGCGCACGATAACCAGTTTGGCGTGAAACTGGGGGATATCAGAGCAATAGCCAACAAGATAAAGACCAACCATGCCTTAGGATTAGAGTTGTGGGCTACCGGCAATATTGAAGCCAGGCTTCTGGCTACCTTGATTATGATACCGAAACATTTGACAATCAATGAACTCGACAAAATGGTCAGGTCTATTACCTTTACCTATGAGTCAGAATGGTTTTATTCTTATATCATTAAGCAACACCCTGACAAAGAAGAACTCCGTAAAATATGGCTGACATCTACCAACCCTATGGCAGCACGTTTGTGGTGGAGCCTCACGAGCGGAAGGATAGCCAGAGAACCGGAAGGCATAGATATAAAGGCTCTGCTGGATAGAATAGAAACAGAAATGCCCGCCGCCGCCCCGGAGGTACAATGGACCATGAACTTTGCACTGGCAAATATCGGGATTAACCATCCGGCTTATAGAGAGCGGGCTTTAGCCATCGGAGAAAAACTGGGCATCTATCGTGATTACCCCGTTTCAAAAGGTTGTACCTCCCCCTTTGCCCCTATCTGGATCAATGAAATGGTAAAACGGCAGGGGTAGCGCATATTTTATTATACCTAACAGGCAGCATCTATATCCGCTTGTCAGTAACCAGAAATGAATCTTCAAATGGCGGAAAAAAGTGTTTCCAGTTCAGACGCAGGGCTTTATCAATCATTCTTACTAAAGCTAACATACCTACAGGCTTGGCAAAATACAAATTAGCCCCGTGCTTATAACTATCTTTTATATCGTTAGGGCTGGTAGACGTTGTAATGATTACACATGGAGTATCTTTCAACGATTCAATTTTTCTGATTTGTTCCAGGCAGTCTATACCTTTCATTTTAGGCATATTCAAATCAAGAAAAATGATATGAGGCAGATTTGACTCATGATTATTGATATAATTAATTACCTCTGTTCCATCATTCACAACTGTGAGACTCGTACAAACCGGAATTTGTGAAAGTGCCTCTTCAAAAAACAATCTGTCGTCGGCATCGTCTTCTGCCAGCAGAATTTCTATAGGGTCGTGCTTATTTATGAGAGCCTCATTCATAGTTGTGAAAATTTATAATAGCTAAACGAATTTATTGATTATTGTATTATATACCTACTTTCAAGCCTGTGGCTACCCGGACACACCGAAAGGATGAAATTGACCTTAGGAGAAACAGGATTACGCAAACCTAATAAAAATCAATATAACAACAATAGTTAGGTATATCTTGTTTAGCAGACAGCCCGAATATTTGCTTACAGATACATTACTTATAAACCCAATACTACATTCCTCGGCCAGCACTTGACTTTCCCTGCTTTTCCACCTACCTTTGCTATGGCTTTAGGGGTATTCTGAAAAGAATTGAGAGAGTCCCTTTGAACCTGATGCGGTTGAGACCGACGTAGGGAAAAGCGAATACAATATAGCTTCGTGCATTATATTCTATCCTCTTTTATTTCAAAGCAATCTTCTATAGCCATTGTATTTAAACTCAAACACAATGGAAAAAAATCTTTGGAAACACATCACAACTGTCCGCACGCAATCTCCGCTGGTGCATAACATTACCAATTTTGTCGTGATGAACAACACGGCCAATGCTTTGCTGGCAGTAGGAGCATCGCCCATTATGGCTCATGCGCATTCAGAGGTACAAGACATGGTCAGTATCTGCCAGTCTCTGGTAATCAATATCGGTACGCTGGACGAATACTGGGTAAAGTCAATGCTTTTGGCCACAGAGCAGGCACACAAACTTAATAAACCCTGGGTACTTGACCCCGTAGGCGCAGGCGCTACTCCTTATAGAAACGATACCCTCAGCGCATTGCTGGCACATAAACCAACCGTGATTCGCGGTAATGCGTCTGAAATTCTGGCATTAGCCAAAGCCAATACTACACCTACCAAGGGGGTAGACAGTACCGCCGAAAGCAATGAGGCTATTGCAGCAGCCCGATTGATTGCGGCTGAATATGATACCCTCGTATGTATTTCCGGCAAAACAGATATTATTGTAGGTGCAGATACCCTTATATACATCAACAATGGCGATGCAATGATGACCAGCGTTACTGGTCTTGGTTGCTCGGCTACTGCGGTTATCGGTGCTTTTATTGCTGTAATTGCTAACAAAGCTGAGGCATTGGCGGCGGCCACAGCGCTATTCAGCATAGCAGGAGAATTAGCCGCAAGGCAATGTGCAGGGCCGGGCAGTTTGCAGGTACAGTTGCTTGACAAGCTCTATTCTATTACTGAAGAAGAGTTTCTGCAAACCCTCAAAATCTCCTGATATGGCAAGGCATCCAATGTTTCCCTATCATTTATATCTGGTTATTTCTACAGCCGCCTGTCGGGGTCGTAATTTTCTTGAAGTGGCTGAACAGGCAATTGCCGGAGGGGTAGAGATTATCCAATTAAGAGAAAAAAATCTGGACTCTCCTGCTTTTACCGAAAAAGCCCTGCGATTAAAGGAGATTACCGACCGGTACAATATACCTTTAATTATTAACGACAATGTTGAGGTAGCCAATGCCGTGCAGGCATTTGGTGTGCATGTCGGAAATAATGATACCCCACCCTCTGAAATCCGGGCAAGATGGGGGCATCAGTTACAGATTGGCTATTCTATTGAGTACCTGAGCCAACTGGATAATGCGGAAACAGCCGTGGCCGACCACCTGGGTATCAGCCCGGTTTTCGCTACTGCCACCAAAACAGATACCGTAACCGAATGGGGGCTAGGAGGAATACAGAAAATCAGAAGCCTGACCGACATGCCGCTTATTGCCATTGGCAATATCAATGCAGGTAATGCAGCGGCAGTCTTGCAGGCAGGGGCCGATTGCATAGCAGTCGTATCTGCCATTTGCTCGGCAGAAAACCCTGAAAAAGCAGCATTTGAACTAAGAAAAATCATTGCATCATGAATAAAAAATACACCTATCCGTCAGTGCTGACCATTGCAGGCTTTGATGGAAGCGGCGGGGCTGGTATTCAGGCTGACATCAAAACTTTCTCGGCACTGGGTTGCTTTGCTACCTCTGTTCTTACAGCCTTGCCCGTGCAAAATACAACGGGTGTGCGCAGCATTTATCCTATTCCCTACCAGGCTGTAGCCGAACAGATAGAGGCTATTATGGATGATATATTTCCTGATGCAATCAAGATCGGGATGGTACATACTGCTGAACTGGTGTCAGCCATTGTATCAACGCTGAAAAAATACCCTGCGGTACCTCTCGTTTTTGACCCTGTAATGGTTGCCACGAGTGGGCATAAACTGATAGAAAACGCTACCATTGAAGCCATTATTGAAAAATTGTTTCCTTTAGCATCTATTATTACCCCAAATATGGACGAGGCTGCTATTCTGGCCGAAATGCCTGTCAATACCCTGGATGATATGTATGCCGCAGGAGAAAAAATTCTGAGACTGGGTTGTAAATCCGTACTATTGAAAGGAGGGCATCTGAATACGCCCAAAATCACCTCTTTGTATTTTGATGGCGCTGGTCGCATTCATTCATTTGAGTTTGAGAAATTCCCGACCAATAATACACATGGCTCCGGTTGCACTTTATCGTCGGCTATTGCGGCTTATCAGGCTCAGGGCAAAAACCTGTTTGAGGCAGTTTCACTCGGACAAACCTATGTACATCAGGCCATTAAACATGGCGCTGATGTGGCTATCGGCAAAGGGAATGGCCCTCTCAATCACTTCTTCAACCCTCAAAAACTGATTAAAAATGAAATGGTCTGAACAAGCATGGCTCAGTATTGAGCCGATTTATGCGTCTATTCTGCAAATGCCTTTTATTCAGGAACTGACAGACG
>CALRLN020000150.1:0-10772 GCA_943368675.1 Chitinophaga pinensis
TTTACTTTGCATAAAATAACGTGTCTTTGTCAATGAATCTTGATCCTGATATAAAGCCCTCTGAAAGACTATTTAAGAAATTCCCCTTTACTCCAACACCCGGCCAGGCCCGATTGTTTGAACTGATGGATGAATTTATTCTCGACGAAGATAAGTTCAGAGATGTATTTTTATTAAAAGGCTATGCAGGTACAGGAAAAACCACATTTATTAATACCTTAATCAAGGTTTTAAGAGAATTCGGCTATAAATCGGTGCTGATGGCACCTACAGGCAGGGCAGCTAAAGTGATGTCGGGCTATGCTAAAAAGAGTGCCTTTACTATCCATAAAAAAATATACAGACAGGTAGAAAACACTTATACAGGCGCACTGGTTTTTGAACGCATGAAAAACAATAGTGAAGGTACTGTATACATTGTTGATGAAGCCTCGATGATTTCTGACGAACGTGATTTTGGCACCAATAGCCTTTTACATGATTTACTGGACTATGTTTTTGAGCAGGATACCAATAAACTCTTGTTGATTGGAGATGAAGCTCAGCTGCCGCCCGTTAAAATGACAGTAAGCCCTGCTTTAAACGCCGAACACCTGAAAAACCACTATCACACAGATTTAACCGAGCATTGTCTGACAGAAGTTATGCGGCAGGAAGAGCAATCAGGCATATTGGCCAATGCTACTGAACTCAGAAAATTATTAGACGTCGAAAATCCCGTTATCCGCTTAATGACAGGCAGGTTTAAGGATTTCTACAAAATGGGAAGCGACCGGCTGGAAGATGGATTGAGGTATGCTTACGATAAATACGGACGGGAAAACACGACCATTATTACACGTTCGAACAAAACGGCTGTTCAGTATAACCGTTATATCAGAAACACCATCAATTACTCAGAAAGTGAAATCGAGAATGGTGATATGCTTATGGTGGTGCGCAACAATTATACAGTATTGCAGGAAGACTCAAAAGCAGGTTTTATAGCCAACGGCGATTTTGTAGAAGTAATAAAACTTCGGAAAGAAGAAGAAATGCACGGTTTCAGGTTTGTGAATGCTACACTACGCCTGGTTGATTATCCGGACGAACCCGAGTTTGACTCAAAGCTGATTTTAAACACGCTTTACTCAAATGCCCCGACACTCACGCCCGAAGAAAACAAGGCTTTGTATGAAAGTGTGATGAAAGATTATTTCTGGGTAAAATCCAAGCGTGAGCGGCAGGAAATGCTGAAAGCAGACCCTTACCTGAACGCCCTACAGGTGAAATTTGCCTATGCACTCACCTGCCACAAATCTCAGGGCGGGCAGTGGGATGCCGTTTTTGTAGATCAGGGTTATCTGCCTGAAGCCCAGATAGACAATGACTTTATCCGCTGGCTTTATACAGCTATTACACGTGGGGTTAAACAGGTTTTTTTAGTCAATTTCAATAAAGATTTTTTTGAGTAATTATGAGCAGAAACCATAAAAAACTTGCCAATTATAAAGACAAAAAAGCCTTCACATCTCCCGGCACACTGGTATACGTCGGCAAAGAGGTAGCGCAAAATACGCTTATAAAACTGGTTGAATATAATCAGGATTATTACCATGAAAAAGTCGTGAAGGTTTTGAATGACTGTAAACCTGCCTTAAAAGAAAACCAGGTAGCCTGGCTTGATGTAGACGGTATACACGAAGTAGCAGTAGTAGAAGCCATCGGTAAACATTATAATCTGCATCCGCTTCTATTGGAAGACGTACTCAATACCGGACAAAAGCCTAAAATGGAACATTTCGGCGAAAAACATCTTTTTACGGTTCTTAAAATGCTTCAGTTTAATACGGAATTGAACCAGATAGAAGCAGAACACGTGGCACTGGTTTTAGGTGAAAATTCTATAATCAGCTTTCAGGAGGTCCATAAGTCTGATGTCTTTGCACCTATTTTTGCCAGGCTGAAAGCCTCAATCGGCAAAACCCGTAAAGGCAAAGCAGATTATCTTTTCTATTCGTTCTGCGACCTGATTGTGGATAATTATTTCATTGTACTCGAAAAAATGGGTGAGAAACTGGAAGAACTCGAAATAAAAATTGTTGATAAACCTGAAACAAACGACCAGAACCTGCTTTATCGTTTCAAAAGAGAATTAATGACGGTACGCAAAGCTACATTACCACTACGGGATATGTTCGGTACACTTATCAGAGAAGACTCACCACTTATTCAATCATCTACTAACATATATCTGAGAGATTTGTATGACCACATTTTACAAATACTCGATACGATAGATACTTACAGAGAAATGATTGAGAACATACAGAATATTTACCTTACAAGCCTGAGTAACAAAATGAACTCGGTCATGAAAACACTGACCGTATTTACTGCTATTTTTATGCCGCTCACATTTGTAGCAGGCATCTATGGCATGAATTTCGACAATATGCCTGAGTTACATCATCATTACGGATATTTCTATACATTGGGTATAATGGTGGTGATAACCATTGCTTTATGGATATACTTTAAGTGGAAAAAGTATGTTTAATGGTTAACTGCTTCTAACATGACTTGGGTTAGAGTACTATAGCAAACTATCCATGCAGCTTTTACTTCCTCATTCCAGTCTTTTCCCAGGCCTTTGCTTATAGACCACAGCAGGGCATTTCCTACTTCTTCATAATGTCTGGGTTTTACGCCATATCCTTCATGTCTGATTGCCAGTTGCCTTATATCTTCATTTAACTCATTCAGTCTGTCGAGTCTGCTTACAATGAGATCAAGCATATCCATTAACTTTTTAGCCTGCAACTCTTGTGGCATCTGAAACATCTTGCGTAATGATGGTTCTTTTAGAAACAAGCGGCTATAAAATACATCTCCAAGCAAGGTAGGGTTTACACCATGTAAACTCAACCATGTATTTCTTACAATTCTTACCTGTTCTTTTGTCATACCTCATTTTTTTTCAAAATTGGGCATTGCAGATGCTTAGTCCTAATCAAACAGGGCGAATTGCCGGAATACGGCATTGAAAGGTGTGTATATAGAATTGAAGCGTAAAATTGATACTTAATAATCCCTGCCTTTCCAGATAAGTTTCGTAGGCAACAGATAACTGACCATCTGCAAAAACCAGAATACATACATATAGAGCGTATAAACAGGGATATATCTGAACAGGCGAAGTTGATTTAACCGTGAAAAAATCCGATAGCCCACTATACTGTTAATTAACAAATTAAGACTAAGAACTAGTAAAGGTATCTGCCAGCTAAAAATATTGATAATAAGTAATATCGGTAAAGCAAGACCCTGTAGCAAGGCGGGAAAAACAAGAACGGAGCCAGAAGACATAGCCCCTGCTACCCATCTTTTTCTTTGCTCAAAATAGTTAGGCGGGGGTTTGGTAACAGTCATAACAGACGCATCAAAACCCTGTACGAAATCGTAACCTTTCTCAATAACTGCTTTATACAGCGCATAATCTTCTACTATCGAAAACCCTATACCCTCATAGCCTCCTGTTTCCTTATATGCCTCTGCCAGTACCATCATATTATTACCCATACCAGTAGAGGGAATATGAAAGTCAGTCATAACTTTCATCAGTTTCAGGGCAAATAACCATTCAATAGCCTGACAAGCCTCAAACCAATTCCCGTTTTTTACTAAAGTTATACCAATAGCTACTCCCACTCTTTTATCCGATGTTTTTTGACCCATTAATTCAAGCATTTTTTCAACCCAGTGCCGGGGTACTTCTACATCTGCATCGGTAAACAAATAGTAATGCCCTATGGCATAATGAGTCAGTTGTGCAAGAACATTCGCCTTGCCCTTAAGCCCGGCTATGCTTTTTTCAATAGTAACTACCTGAAACATACGTTTTTGAGGCTCACTCAACTGCCCGATAAACTCCTCTAAAAGTTCAGCAGTCCTATCGGTCGAACCGTCGTTTCCGATGATTATCTGCGTTTTTTCAACAGGATAACTCAGACAGACGAGCGAGCGTAATAAATCAAGTATGTTGTTTTCTTCATTGCGGGCGGCAATGAGTATACTTACCATTGGTACATTCATAGGATTAATCCCTGATACTGGCGGCTATCTTTTTAAAATCATCTGACAAATTTTTGTACTCAGGTGTAAGAGACCAGCACAGAATCTGATAATAGTATCCTTTAGTTTCTACATAAGTAATCAGATAGGTTATTTTCACCTCCAGGTTATCTTTCTCCTTAAAATTTACGTTTAACTCGGTTTGATAAAATTTATTACCGTTTGATTCAAACTCAGTAGCTTTAGACTCAACCGGCTCATTTTCTTCGGCTTTCAGGTGCTTGATATTATCATCATGGAAATCTTTCAGTGAAGCAAATTTAATCCCTTTCATTTCCAGTTCTTCTTTTGAATCGTCAATGATTACCAGATAGGCATTTTTGGCAGAATTAATGTATTGCATTGTGGCTACATCATTCAATGTTACGGCTTTTGTCATATAATCTGGTACTGAAACATGATACACATGGCCTGCTCTTTGTTCTGTGAATTTAGTCTGGCTATACGCCGACACCATTGTTATCATCAATAACAAGGTCATTAAAACCCCTTTTGATACTCTCATAATAAAAGCTGTTTATAATTTAAAATACAAATGTTTCACTCAACAATGGTGAAATGCATTTAAATTGATTGAAAACGAAATTCTCTTTCAGAAAAGTATTCCAAAACCCGGGGCAAAGCAAAACTCATATTTTTATTGGCCTTAATGCTGTCATGAAAAAGCACTATAGATCCGTTTTCTATATATTGAATAGTTTTGGCCAAAACTTTGGCAGGTGTTAAATCAGCAGAATAATCAGCAGTCAGCACATCCCACATGATAATATCATAATCCGGCTGTAAAACACGGGTCTGGCTTCTTTTGATCCGGCCATGAGGCGGCCGGAAAAGTTTTTTATTGCGTGGGCTCCAATTTATATGATTACCAATTTCATCTTCACAGCGCTTTACATTAGCCAGATAAACAGTATCTTCTGTATCCCAGCCCCTTAGATGGTTATAGGTATGATTACCAATCCTATGCCCATCATTCACAACTTTTGCAAAAATATCAGGGTGTTTTCTTATATTATCTCCAATACAAAAGAAAGTAGCTTTGGCATTGAAACCCGCTAAAGTTTCCAGGACAAACTCAGTTATTTCCGGAATCGGCCCATCGTCAAAAGTGAGATAAACAGTCTTTTCCTCTCTGTTTTTTCTCCAGATAAAATCCGGATACAACGCCCGCATCAGGAAGTTTGTCTTATGAAGTACCATGCCTGCTTTTTTATACAAAAGTCTGAAAATTTATTCTAATAAAAACAAATTTACCTAAATTGCGAATAATAAATAGCCGATTCACAAGGTCTGTCTGTTAATATTCCAGCTTTTTTAATAAACGATTGTATGAGACAATTTCTAAGAATATGCCTGCTTTTTTGTGTTTTTGCCCAAATAAAGGCTCAGCACAAGCCTTTGAGTAATCGTATTGCCAATTATACAATTAATGTAGTATTAGATGCCAATAAAAAAACCTTAAAAGGCAGAGAAACACTGGTCTGGAAAAATACTTCTACAGACAAAATTTCAGAATTACAGTTTCATCTCTATCTCAATGCTTTCAGAAACAACAACTCAACTTTTATGAAAGAATCGGGTGGGAAGTTGCGTGATGATGCATTAGACGCCTCAAATCCGGACAATTTTGGTTCTATTGATATTGAATCAATGCAGGTAAAGAACGGCGAAGTATTAACAAAAAAAATTAAATTCATTCAACCCGACGACCTGAACGATAAAGACAGAACGGTTATCAGTGTGCCACTCAGCAAACCCTTATTGCCCAATGAAAGCATTACTTTAGATATAAATTTCAGGGCAAAACTACCTCAGATATTTGCCCGTACAGGCTTTGCAGATAACTACTTTCTGGTGGGGCAATGGTTTCCGAAAATCGGTGTTTATGAGCCCGCAGGCATGCGTTATGCTACGACAGGTCAGTGGAATTGCCATCAGTTTCATGCGCATACTGAGTTTTATGCCGATTTCGGCAATTACTTAGTCAGTATGACTGTACCTAAAGATTTTAAAGTAGCTGCCACAGGCATTTTTCAGAGTGAATCACAGAATGACAATAATACCAAAACCATTACTTATGCAGCCGAAGATGTACATGATTTTGCCTGGACCACTTCACCTCGCTTTGTAATCAGTGAACGGGAATGGAAGCACGTGAAAATAAAGGCTGTTATGCAACCGGAACATATCGGTTCTACTGAGCGCTACTTTCAGTCAGCCATTACTGCCTTGAACTACTTTGAGAAGAATCTCGGCAAATACCCTCACACTGTTTTAAGTCTGATAGACCCTCCTATCTATGCTTCAGGCTCCGGCGGTATGGAATACCCTACTTTTATTACCTGCGGTACCTCATGGGGTTTACCCAAAGGGTTGAGGTTTCCTGAAATTGTAACAATACACGAGTTCGGGCATCAGTATTTTCAGGGCTTGTTGGCAACCAATGAGTTCGAAGAATCTTTTCTGGACGAAGGTTTTAACCAATATTATGAGGGTAGAATCATGGACGAAAACTACAGACCCGGCTCTCAGGTTAATTTTCTGGGCTTCAAAGTGGATGATATGGAAATTTCAAGAATGAGCTATGTAATCATGAAGAATCCTAAAATCACTGAGGTTTACCGTAATGCCTGGCAGTACCCTAAAGGAACATATAGCGTAATGACTTATACCAAAACGGCTACATGGCTTAAAACCCTGGAGAATATGATTGGCAGAAACACAATGGACGAAGTAATGCAGACCTATTTTATCCGCTGGCGATTCAAACATCCGTGCGTAAGAGATTTTATTAATATAGTAAATGAAATTGTGCCTCAGAGAACAGGTAATCGGTTTGGAACAGATATGAACTGGTATTTCGATCAAGTCTTGTACAAAGCGTCTGTGCTTGACTATGCGCTAAAGTCTGTCGAGAATACCGAAAAAGACAAGAAAGTATCCGGACAATTTACGGTAGAGCGTTTGGGTGATATGATTCTACCTACCGAAATTTCGGTCACATTTGCAGATGGCAAACAGGAGCTGATTCCGTGGAATGGTAAAGAGAAATCTAAATCATACAAGTTTGATAAAGCCATCAGCGCTGTAAAAGTTGATCCGGATAACAAACTCTTACTAGATCTGAATTTTAACAATAACAGCAAAGCCATAGAACCCTCAACCCTTGTATTTAAAAAATACGCACTGAAAATCATGTTCTGGATACAGAATATGATGCAGTGGGCGGCAGGAATAGCTTAATTTAATGATTGCTTTATCAGCCTTAACATTACCTTGAATTTATGCTTTGAGATAAGCTAATTAATAAATCCCAAAAACTCATTCACTCAACTAATCATTTACCAGACATCCCCATGCCAAAACCTGTATCATATTCCCGTACAACCATTACCGAGCTCATGATTCCTTCTTATGCCAATTTTGGCGGGAAAATTCACGGGGGTATTCTCCTCTCTTTAATGGATAAGGTAGCTTACGCCTGTGCTTCAAAACACGCGGGGGCTTATGTGGTAACTGTGTCGGTAGACGGGGTTAACTTCCTGCAACCCATCGAAGTAGGCGAATTACTGTCTTTACATGCATCCGTCAATTATGTAGGCCGCACTTCAATGGTAATCGGTATCAGGGTGGTATCAGAAAATGTAAAAACAGGAGAAAAAAAACATACGAATACCTCTTATTTTACGATGGTAGCTAAAGACGACCAGACCGGAAAACCTACCGAAGTACCCGAATTAATACTGGAAAGCAAAGATGATATCCGCCGCTGCCTGGAAGCCATTAAACGAAAACAGGTAAAGGAAGCATTCAAAGATGATTTTGATAATAAAATTTCAGAGCTCCGGCTAGAAGAAAACCTGCACTTGTTGAATCAGGAAAGAGTCATTATTAAAGAATAACCCACAACTATTTATGAAATCAACTTTTAATACAGTATTAGCTTTTTTACTCTCTTTCAGCGTATCTGCGCAGAATCTGGACATCAACATCCTGAAAGAAATCCAGAATAACCGCAATCCGAATTCAGACCGCGCCTTCGAATCCTTCAGTAAAGCTACCTACCCTATCAGCGCCGCCATACCTATAGGTATTTTCGGGATAGGCCTGATTAAAAAAGACAAGAATCTGCAAAGCCAGGGGCTGGCCGCAGGGGCCGGATTAGTCGTTTCATTAGGCACCTCTTATGTATTAAAAAAAATCGTTGCCAGACCAAGACCTGCGGAAAAGTATGCTTTTATACACCCCTCAATAATTGAGACAGACCCGTCGTTTCCGTCCGGGCATACAACAGCAGCTTTTTCAGCAGCTACTTCGCTGAGCCTTACAGCCAGAAAGTGGTATGTAGTTGTACCCGCCTATTTATGGGCTGGAACAGTCGCTTATTCCCGGTTGCATTCAGGTGTGCACTATCCCAGCGATGTACTGGCAGGTGCCTTGATAGGTGCAGGCTCGGCATGGGCAAGCTATAAGGTAAACCGGTGGTTACAGAGAAAAAAGGCAGGGCGATGAGTATACAAGAGATTATACGCCTCACTAATTTTGCCCCAACAAACTAATCAAAGAAATGAAAGCAATCGTATTAAAAGCATTCGGAAGTGTTGACAATTTCTCGGTAGAGGAAATCCCGACACCCACTATTCAGGATAACGAAGTATTAGTAGCCGTAAAAGCGGCAAGTATTAACCCCGTTGATATGAAAACCCGCTCAGGCAAAGCTTTGGCAGGTAGACTGAAAGAAGAAAATCCGGTTATATTGGGTTGGGATATTTCGGGGGTAGTCGAAAAAGTTGACGCTGATGTAAAAGATTTTAAAGTCGGTGACGAAGTGTTCGGCATGGTCAATTTCCCGGGTCATGGCAAGGCCTATGCAGAATATGTAGCTGCTCCTGCGGCACATCTGGCCCTAAAGCCTGCCAATATCTCACACAAAGAAGCCGCCGCTGCCACGCTCGCTGCCCTTACAGCCTGGCAGGCATTTAATACCCATATAAAAATTCAGCCCGGTAACAGAGTATTGATACACGCCGCCGCCGGAGGGGTAGGGCATTTTGCGGTGCAGATTGCCAAATATTTCGGTGCCTTTGTAATCGGTACTGCCTCAGCAGCCAATAAGGATTTTGTATTAAGCCTGGGGGCTGATGAGCATTTTGACTATAAAGCCCAACCTTTTGAAGAAGCCCTCAGCGATATAGATATTGTATTGGATGGCGTAGGCGGTGATAATATTGAACGCTCTTTTAAAGTATTGCGAAAAGGTGGTACGGTTATTACACTTCCGTCTAATACCTCAGAAGGGATCGTCGAAAAAGCAAAGGCGCTTGGCGTGAATGGTTTCCATTTTATGGTAAAATCAAACGGGGAAGATATGAAACATGTGGCTGATTTGCTTGAAAAAGGCAATATTAAAGCACACGTTTCAGCAGTGTATTCCTTTGAGGAAATAGGTCTGGCGCATCAGCAGATTGAAACGGGGTCTACGAAGGGAAAGATTGTTATTAAACCCTGAAAAGGTTTAAACTAACCTGTGGGAGACGCCAACGTAGTGTCTCTAAAATAGGTTTGATTAAATGCATTCACTCATTAACAACCCAACATTAATTATGATTAACCACTCTCTAACATTTGTATTATTACGCCTGGCAGTAGGCATGAGTATGTTCGGGCATGGCTTTGTGCGTGTGCTTAAATTACCAAAATTCAGTGCATGGATGGTTGAAAAGTTTGCGGGTTCTCTGGTGCCGGAAATATTGGTAACTCCGTTTAGCTATGCTCTGCCGATAATTGAACTGGCAATTGGTGTATTATTATTGATTGGCTTATTTACGAGACTATCGCTCATTGTAGGAGGACTAACGATGGTAGCCTTAATTTTTGGATCAAGCATGCTGGAAGACTGGGGAGCGATACCCTCACAGATGATTCATACTTTCTTTTTTGCAGTATTACTGTCTTATCTGAATTATAATGCCTATTCGGTTGATGAGGCTTTGAAGAGGTGATAATCGTCTTGAACTATTATTTACCGGTTATTTGTCTTAACTATGATTTACCTGATTTTTGTGATTGAACTGATTTTAATTTGAAATTATTGCTCCTCAACTCCTTTCATCTACTCATAAAACGGAAACAATTAATCAATCAGCGCAATCACTTAATCAGGTAAATCAAAGTTCAAGACGATTTTACTTAGGCATTAACACTGTATCAATTACATGAATCACACCATTGCTTTGGTTTACGTCTGCCGTTGTTACTTTGGCCATGCCGCCTTTTTCGTCAGTAATCCAGACAGCCTTACCTTTCATCCAGGCCGTTAACGTACCCCCTTGTACGGTTGTCAGAGTAGCTTTACCATCGCCTTCTTTAATTTTTCCCATAAGGTCTGCTGCGCTCCATTTTCCGGGTACTACGTGGTAAGTAAGAATAGTAGTAAGCATTTTTTTGTTTTCAGGTTTTACCAGCGTTTCCACCGTTCCGGCAGGTAATTTATCAAAAGCCTTGTTGGTTGGCGCAAAAACTGTAAAAGGTCCGGCACTTTGCAGGGTTTCTACCAAACCTGCTGCTTTTACTGCGGCTACTAAGGTTGTGTGGTCTTTTGAGTTTACTGCGTTTTCAACGATGTTTTTTGATGGATACATTGGTGCACCGCCAACCAT
>CALRLN020000151.1:0-10711 GCA_943368675.1 Chitinophaga pinensis
TAGCTACCTCAATGGGGGTTATCTGCGTTGCCGTAGTTCTGATTTACTTTGCCAATCTTCTGTTTGCCTCACGTTTATCGAAAGTTGAAATGAAAAGAGTTGTCATTCTTTTTATTCTCTTCTGGGGGGCAGTGTTATTCTGGGCAGGTTTTGAGCAGCAGGGTTCTTCTTTACAAATTTTTGCCGACCGCCACTCCGAGCTACCCTTTAATATGCCTTCAAGCTGGTTTCAGAACTTCAATGCCTTTTTCATTCTGCTTTTTGCACCTATGGTAGGTGGAATCTGGGTATTTCTTGAAAAACGCAAAATGAACCCTCCGCTCCTTATAAAATTCGGCATTGCTTTGTTGCTGGTAGCCTTGGGCTATTATATCATGGTGATGGGTGCAAAAGTTGCCGTGCAGGGTCTGAAAGCTTCTGCTTTTGTGCTAACCTTCACTTATGTGTTCCATACCCTTGGCGAATTATGTTTAAGCCCTGTGGGTTTAAGTGCTTATACCAAACTGGCTCCCAAACAATACTTAAGCCAGTTGATGGGTATATGGTTTGTGGCTACTGCTTTAGGCAACCTGTTTGCAGGTTTATTTGCCGGAGGTTTTGATGAAGAGAACGTACAGCAAATGCCTCAGATGTTTATGAGTATCGTTTGGTTCTGTCTGGCTGTAGGAGCTATTATTCTGGCTTTACAAAAGCCATTGAAAAACTGGACAGGCGGCATAAAATAAAAAGTCTTTGTAATTTCCAATAAATACCTTTTTTTTGCATTGATTCTATAATAAAGCACCTGATAGCATTGTTATAAAATCCTGAATGCAAACCTATTCAAATGGCAAAATTTAGTACAAGTTCACGAGCAGATATTTTTACGCATATAGGTATCATTATAGCCATATTTCTGATACTTTTCTTTAGTTTTTTCTTTTTGTATCTTCCCTGGAGCACTAATCACGGGCAGTCTATTACTGTTCCTGAACTGAAAGGTATGACGCTGGAAGAAATGGAGAAAGCACTGGATGACCGTGACCTTGATTACGAAGTGAGCGATTGCACCTTTGTGGCAGGTGCCAGACCACTGACAATACTCACGCAGTTTCCAAAGGCTGGTTCAAGTGTAAAAGAAGGTCGCAAGGTATATCTGACTATTGTTTCGGAAACTGCGCCTATGGTAAAGATACCCGATATTATCGGGCGTTCGATGTCCAGTGCTAAAAACCAGTTGCTAAGCAATGGTCTGGTAGCCGGAGATCCTGAATACATTGCCGCTCTGGAAGAAAATACAGTGTTAAGAATAAAAGTTGATGGCCGTGATGTTAGTCCGGGTTCGGCTGTACCTAAAGGCTCGAAGGTTACGCTGGTAGTTGGTGACGGCCTTGGCGACCAGATGATTGAAGTACCGAATCTGGTAGGTATGGCTGCCGATGAAGCTGAAATACTTACCTCGGGGCAGAACCTCTCTCTGACTATCCATTATGTAGGTACTGTGGAGGGGTCGGCTGACGGCACAATTATCAGACAAAGACCGGAAGCGCAGGGAAATAAAATCCGTATCGGAGACGTTATCGATGTAGACGTGGCAGGTACTGACCCTAATGCTACCGACAATTAACACAATGCTGTTATGCCAAAGCTTTAATATCCAAACAACGTGCAAAAGAATTGTTTTTATATGAATTTATATTCAGACAACAGACCTGTAATGATTTGCAGGTCTGTTATTTTATTGCTGTTTCTTTCTTTACAAGCTGCTTTCAGTCAAACACTTCAACTACCTTTTTTTGAGGATTTTTCTACTACAAAAGGTACAAATCCTGAGCCGAAATTATGGATTAACGGTGGCACCGTGGTCAATAACTCTTTCCCGCTTAATCAACCCGGTAAATTCGTTGCTACTTTCGATGGCCGCAGCGCTAAGGGAGTGCCTTATAATTATATTAATCAGTTATCGTATGGTGGCACCGATACGCTGACTTCAAGGCCCATTGATTTAGCTGTATATAAACCTGCCGACTCACTTTACATGAGTTTCTACTGGCAGGCCAAAGGCATAGGCGAATTACCCGACGAAGACGATACTCTGATAGTTTCGTTTCTCAATAAAAGTAAAATCTGGATTCCGGTCTGGAAACAGCAAGGCAATGTCAAAAGTGACTTATTCTTTCAGAAACTCATTGCCATTAAAGATACCTCTTATCTTCATGCCAACTTTCAGTTTCGATTTGAAGCCAAAGGCCGCCAGTCAGGTGCTTTTGATACCTGGCATGTAGATTATATTTACCTGAACAAAAACCGTACATATACAGATATTTATTCTAAAGATATTGCAACTACCAGATTTACCTCTTCTTATCTAAAGCGGTATTCAGCCATGCCTATGAGGCAATACCTCGTAAACCCTGCCGCAGAAGTAAATGATACACTTAGAGCCGAAATGTTTAATTTACAGGCAGTTGGTAACTTTACCCCCTATGCCTGGAAAATAGAAGATGTGTTTTCAGGTAGAGTATATTATGATGCTCCTGCGCCTTCTTTTGGTAATTTACCCCCAAAAATTACAGGTACCAGACAATTGATTTTTCCTCCGGTTACCAGTTTTAACTCAAATAAGGCCATTCTGAAATTCCAGTTCAGTATTACTACCTCCGATGCCGTTCAGCCTGATTTACCCGGTTTTGACCTCACCGTAAATGATTCAATTTCGACATATACTGTTTTAGACGATTATTATGCCTATGATGACGGTACAGCAGAAATAGGCGCAGATTTTGACCAGAATTTAGGAAAAGTGGCAGTGCAGTTTGTATTGAGCAAGCCTGACAGCATTGGTGCAGTAAGATTTAATTTCAGTCCTTATTTCAACAATCCTTATACCAAAGACACTGTTTCCTCAGGCGGGCAGTTTTTCTTGTTACAGATTCTGGAAAATGAAAAAGGGAAACCGGGTAAAACCCTCTATCAGCAATCTATACGTGTAAAGTATGGCAGCTCGGTCAATAATTTTGCCGAATACGGCCTTGACCGCAACATTGCCATAAAGGATACTTTTTACGTGGCATGGGCCAAAATAACACAGGAGGTAATAGGTGTAGGCGTTGATAAAAATACCCCTCAGTTTGCCGGAAAAATCTTTTACAGCAACGGAACCGATTGGATACGGAATACCTCATTAAAAGGCAGCCTGATGGTTCGGCCTGTGCTGGCTACTAAACCATCGAATGGACCCGGAGGGCCGGGGGGAGTTACCTCTACTGAAGAACCTTTTGGTGAGCCGCTGGTGGTATATCCCAATCCGACATCTGGCGTATTGAGATGGAACGTAACTGGTATCCGGCATATCAGTATTTTTGATATTTCGGGCAGAGAAATCATATCAAGAAAAGTAGACGGACAGGAATTGAACATAAGTAACCTGCCTGATGGTAATTATTTTGTAAACTTTTCTGATGGCAGAAAGAATTTAATTCATAAGATTGTGGTTTTGCATTAAGAGTCTTACATTGCTACTTACATTTGAAAAACTAATAAACTAATGGACAAAAATTATGATATTACTGCAGAGCAGTTAAAAGAATTGCTCGAAAGTGAACAACCGATTAATCTGATTGATGTACGTGAAGATTATGAATACGAAGATGATAATCTTGGTGCGAAACTAATACCATTAGGTGAAATTCCGGATAGAATAAGTGAGCTGGAAGAATTAAAAGGACAGCCCATTTACATACATTGCCGTAGTGGTGCCCGCAGTGGTAAAGCCAAAGTTTTCCTTATCTCACAAGGCTTTGAAGATGTACACAATGTTTTGGGAGGCATATTAGCCTACCGTGAACTGGAAAATAAATAATATGTTATCTGACTTTGGAATAGTCTTACTGGCGCTTATTTTTGCTGTAGTGGCCCTGATGCTGGTATTTGGCATTTCATGGCTGTTGCGTCCTAAAAAACCGACGGTTGAAAAACTCACGACTTATGAATCAGGTGAAGACCCTATTGGCAATGCCAATATCAGGTTCAATATCAGGTTCTATGTGGTTGCCCTGATTTTCATTTTGTTTGATGTCGAACTGGTTTTTCTCTTTCCGTGGGCAACTGTATTCGGCAACAAGGAATTTATTGAACAAACCAATGGGCTATGGGGTTGGTTTACACTGGTTGAAATGCTGGTATTTATTGTGGTGCTGGCTTTAGGATTAGCCTATGTATGGGCTAAAGGCCATCTGGAATGGGTAAAACCTGAAATAAAAGGGCCTAAGTTCAAAAGCAAGATTCCGATGAATATGTACGAAAATGTAAATAAAAAGTACGCAGAAAAATGACTTTCGATTCTCTCGAAAAAGATGTACATATAAAAACCGGTGAAAGTGAGGTAATACTTACTTCGCTCGACGAACTTACCAACTGGGCCAGAGCTAATTCAATCTGGCCGATGGGCTTCGGGCTGGCTTGTTGTGCCATAGAAATGATGGCCACTTTTGCCTCTTCCTATGACCTGGAGCGTTTCGGGGTTTTTCCGAGGAACTCTCCCCGCCAGTCAGACTTAATGATTATCTCCGGAACCGTAACCTTCAAAATGGCTGATAGAATCAGCCGTTTATACGAACAGATGCCCGACCCGAAATATGTAATTTCAATGGGAAGCTGCTCCAATTGTGGCGGCCCCTACTGGGAACATGGCTATCATGTGGTAAAGGGTGTTGACAGGATTATCCCGGTAGACGTTTATGTTCCCGGCTGTCCCCCTCGCCCTGAGGCGCTGATTGGAGGTATACTGAAACTACAGGAGAAAATCAAAACCCAGAAACTTGCCGATTTGAAAAACTAGAAACAATTACAATATAATTTCAGGCGTGGTGTATGTTCTTCATATACTACGCCTTTTGTTTTCATTTCAACCTGCAAAAAACATTTGGAAAAATAGTATATTGCGAACCAATTCAGCACACTATCCAGCTTATATGTTTTCATGAGAACTATTATTTATTCAATTGCAATTATTACTGCTATCTATCTTTCTTCCTGCTCAAAAAGTGGCACAAAAGCCCTTGAACAAGGCAACTTCTATGAAGCCGTACTGCAATCAGCCGAAAAACTTGCTAAAGACACAGATAACAGCAAGGCATCTGCCGTATTGCCCGAGGCCTATCGGAATGCGCAGAATGAATTTTTAAGAGACATTGAGCGAGCACAGAATGCCAATCAGCAGTTTCGTTGGGAGGCTGTTTTAGACTACTACCGTAAGTTGAACACAATGCAGGCAGCTATCGACAAGTGCATGGCTTGCAGAAGATTGGTAAACGCCCAGAGCTATTTCAGAGAAGAAGACAACGCCCGTGAAAATGCAGCCGCAGAACGCTACGCTCTGGGTGTCGATTTAATGAAGTCGCGCCCGGGTACACTACCAAGCCGCGAAGCGGCCCGAGCAGCCTACAATCATTTTGAGCGGATTACGTCCTTTTCTCCTAATTACAGAGATGTACAGCGCCGCATGGAAGATGCCCTCAATGCCGCTTCATTTCATGTGGTACTCGAACAGCCTAAAATCAATTCCAGGCTTTTTCAGTATAGTAATGAATATTTTCAGGATAAAATTGACGAGTTCTTACGAACGAACAGACGGATGAATAAGTTTATAAGATTCTATTCTCCACAGGAAGCAAAGTCTGTAAAACTCAACCCTGACCAGATTGTGAGGCTTGAATTTATTGATTTTGTAGTAGGAGAAACTAATGTAACCAACGACCGTCTGACAGTTGTCAGTAAAGATAGTGTGAAAACAGGCGAAGCCACTATTAATGGTAAGAAAGTACCTGTCTATGGAAAGGTAAAGGCGCAACTGGTTCGGTCGCACAAAGCTGTTCGTTCCCGTGGTATTCTGTCTCTGGAGATAATCGATTATCAGAGCAACAGGGTACTTTCCAGAGAAGAGATTCCCGGAGAGTTTACATGGGTAAACGATTGGGCAACTTACAATGGCGACGAAAGAGCATTAAGCCCGGCAGATAAAGCCCTTGCACAGCGCCGTGAAGAACTCCCACCGCCACCGCAACAGTTGTTCATCGAGTTCACAAAGCCGATTTATGACCAGGTAACCAACAGAATCAGACGCTTTTATGATAAGTACTGACAAAAAGGTTAAAGAAACCATTTCTGAATTACCCTGAAATACAGAAGCAGCAAAAACTTCGTCTCAGAAAGCCTTAACAAAATAGATTAAACATTTACAAAGCCACCTCGCATAGGGTGGCTTTTGTCGTTTATTACATCCATTTCACCCAATTTTTTTTATAAATCCGGTCATTTTATTTTTGCAACATTGTAACATATTTAGTTTTGCCTAAAAATTTATTTAGTAATATTTTGAAAATATATTTTATTGTTCTAATTTTGAATCGTCCAAATATGAAATTTAAAATTAGGGCAATATGAGAAGATTAATTTTTACTATTATATATATAGGTATTTGCGGGTTGCTGCCTGCTTTTGCAGGCGAGATAAAAGGGACTGTCGTTTCAAAAGATAAGCCCGTCAGTTTTGCAAGTGTGGTCATTGCCAGAACTACTATTGGCACACAAGCCAATGAAGAAGGGAAATTTGTTATTGCCAATGCCCCTGATGGCCAGCATACAGTTCAGGTTACAAGTGTAGGTTATAAAACCAAATTTGTTACTGTAAATGTTTCGGCTGATAAGTCGGTTAATTTATTGATTGAAATAGAAGAAGAAAATGCTCAGCTCAATGAAGTAGTGGTGACTGGTACCATGAAAGAAACTACTATTAATGAATCTCCTGCTCCTATCCAGATACTGAATCCCACATTTTTTCGTAAAAATCCTACGCCCAACCTTTTCGAATCGCTTTCTATGGTTAATGGGGTTCGCCCACAGCTGAATTGTAATGTATGCAGCACCGGCGATATCCATATCAATGGCATGGAAGGACCTTATACAATGGTATTGATTGATGGTATGCCCATTGTGTCAGCCTTGTCAACAGTTTATGGCTTAAGCGGTATTCCGAATTCGATGGTAGAGCGTATTGAAATTATGAAAGGGCCTGCTTCTACCTTATATGGTTCAGAAGCAGTGGGAGGCCTGATAAACGTAATTACCAAAAATCCGGCCAAAGCCCCCAGATTCAACTTTGACTGGAACAGTACTTCGTACTTAGAAAATAATTTCGATGCCAGTGTAAAAGCTAAAATAGGTAATGCAAATGCGCTTTTCTCGGGCAATTATTTTATGTTTGGTAACAGAATAGATATTAATCACGATAATTTTACTGATGTTACCCTACAGAACAGGGTTTCTTTATTCAATAAATGGTCTTTCCAGCGCCCTCAAAATCGTGTTTTCAATATTGCTGCCCGATATGTGTATGAAGACCGTTTCGGCGGTGAAATGCAATGGCAAAAAAGCAACCGTGGTGATAACGAAGTATATGGAGAATCTATCTTTACCAAGCGATGGGAACTATTAGGCAATTATCAATTACCCATTGAGAATGAAAAAGTTACATTTAACTTTTCTGTAAATCAACACGACCAGAATTCAGTCTATGGTAGTACACGCTATCTGGCTGTTCAGAGAATTGCTTTCGGACAACTGTTATGGGACAAAAAACTGTCTAAAAACCATGATGCCTTGTTTGGAGCAACCATTCGCAACACGTATTATGATGATAATACAGTAATCACCCAGACAAATGACCTGACCAACGCACCTGACCGCATCTGGCTGCCTGGTTTTTTTGTACAGGATGAAGTAAGTGCAGGCACTAAAAACAAATTTCTGCTGGGCATTCGTTACGATTATAATTCAAAACACGGAGGTATATTTTCACCAAGGTTTAACTGGAAGTTCTCGCCTGACAAAGACAATATCTTTCGCTTAAGTTTAGGGAATGGCTACAGGGTAGTTAATCTTTTTTCAGAAGACCATGCCGCCCTCACTGGTTCAAGAAAAGTACTTATCAAAAATGCCCTGAAACCCGAACGCTCCTACAACGCCAATCTCGATTATCAGAAATTTTTTACATTCGCAAAAGGCTACGGGAATGTTCAGTTCAATGCTTTTTACACCTATTTTTCAAATAAAATTATTGCCGATTATGATCAGGATCCTGAACTGGTTGTATACGACAACCTGAAAGGCTATGGCATATCCAAAGGAGTAGCGTTTAACAGCGAGTTTGCCTTTACTTCGGGACTAAAGGCTTTTATAGGTGCCACACTAATGGATGTATACCGAGTAGAAAGTGAATTAAAAATCAATCAGATACAAACGCCCGGGCTTACAGGTAACTATTCAATCAGTTATTCTTTCGAGAAAGCACAGTTGAGTTTTGATTTAACAGGCAATATTTATAGCCCTATGCGCTTGCCCGTAGTACGTGAATATGGTGATACCCGACCCGAATACTCACCCTGGTTTGGCATTCATAATATTCAGGCAACCAAGCGTTTAAAAAATGGACTCCAGATTTATGGAGGTTTAAAGAATTTCACTAATTTCCTGCCCAAGTATCCTATTTTCAGGGCCGATGCTCCATTCAGCGAGCAGTTCGACCCTAGTTATAATTATGCACCTATGCAGCGAATCAGAGGTTTTATCGGTGCCAGATTGAACATCTTCTGATATTTATTCCTGTTATACCTGTTTATCTGAAGAAAAGGTGAGAACTTTAGCATTAAGTTCACCTATCAGTTTCTATGAAAAAACTCCCGATAATTGTATTCGTCTGGCTGGCTTGTAAGTCTGGCTATGCACAAAACTCCAATTCTTTTAAGCCGGACTATTCTGAACCGAAAGAGATATCAGGCATGAAACTCATCTGGAATGATGAATTTAATACCAGCGGCAAACCCGATCCAAAAAAATGGCGATACGAAAAAGGCTTTGTCAGAAATCAGGAGACACAGTGGTATCAATCTGAAAATGCTACCTGCATAGATGGTGTACTGCTGATTGAAGGTAGAAAAGAGTCCCTCAAAAATCCTGATTACGAAGCAGGAAGTACAGACTGGCGTAAGAACAGAGAATATGCCGAATATACCTCTGCCAGTATTCAGACCAGAGGTCTCAGACAATGGCAGTTTGGCCGTGTAGAAGTAAGAGCCCGTATTGATACTGCGATGGGCTCATGGCCGGCTATCTGGACATTAGGTGTAAATAAGCCCTGGCCTTCAAACGGAGAGGTTGACATCATGGAATTTTACAGAGTAAAAGGTGTGCCTACTATTCTGGCAAATGTAGCCTGGGGAACTGATAAGCCCTACACTGCCAGATGGGATGAGCAAAAAATCCCGCTCGAAAAATTTATGACTAAAGACAAAGACTGGGTGAAGAAATTCCATGTCTGGCGGATGGACTGGAATAAAGAGGCCATCAATCTTTATCTGGACGATGAACTACTCAATACAACGGCGCTTAGTGAAACCATCAATGCTGATGGGTCCAATGGTTTTTTACAGGAACACTATCTTTTGTTGAACCTTGCACTGGGTGGCAATGGTGGTAAGCCAAGCAATAATCTGATAAAATATGAAGTAGATTATGTGCGGATATATCAATCTGAATAAATAGTCACAAGAGACTTAAATCTTTCAGATAACTCACTAAAAAAGGTACGCATCACATACGTACCTTTTTCCTTTTCCACACTTCTTTCTCAGACTTATACCTTATAACTCCTGTGAGCGTCTAATTTTAAGAAAATAAATAACAAGATAGTAAATGACCAGAGAGACGAACCACCGTAACTCAGGAATGGCAGTGGGATACCGATAACAGGCATAAGACCGATGGTCATACCAATATTTACCAGCAAGTGAAAAAACAGGATAGAGGCCACACAATAGCCGTAAATCCTTGCAAATTTACTCCGCTGTTTTTCAGCCAGATTAATAATCCTGTTGAGCAATGCCGCAAAAATCAATATTACAATCAGGCTGCCTAGAAAGCCCCACTCCTCGCCTACCGTACAGAAAATAAAGTCTGTAGATTGCTCAGGTACAAAGTCAAATTTGGTTTGTGTTCCCTGAAGATAACCTTTCCCGATAACTCCGCCCGAACTAATAGCAATTCTTGATTGGGTTACATTCCACCCTGCTCCAAGTGGGTCAGAGTCCGGATTTACCAATACCTGAATGCGTTTTTGTTGGTGAGGCTGTAATACTTTATTAATAAAAAAGTCAGTACCAAATACAAAGACTGAAGCAATCACAAACACGGCAATAAGCCTGAACATATTCTGCTGGGTTCGTTCATAGCGCTTCAGAAAAAAATACCAGAAAAGGCCACAAACTATCAGAATACCGATAATGATGTACAGTTTCGGAAAAAACAGGGTAAATACAAACAAGATAGCCAGAGCAATACCCAAAGCCGGGTAAACACCCGGTAATCCCTCGCGATAGAATACTGCAATAAACGCCGCAAACGTAAGTGCAGAACCTGTTTCTTTCTGAAGAATAATAATAACAGGGGGCAAAAATACCATCACTCCGGCCACAAAGGCATCACGGAATTTTGAGATATTAACATTCTGTGTACTCAGATACCGGGCTAAAGCCAAAGCCGTAAATACCTTTGAAAACTCAGCAGGCTGAAACGAAAAAGTACCTATTTTAATCCACGAACGGGAGCCTTTGATTTCAGTAGCCAGAAATATGGTTCCAATCAGTACCAGAATAATAATTCCATAAAAAATATAGGCA
>CALRLN020000152.1:0-10653 GCA_943368675.1 Chitinophaga pinensis
CGAAGGAGGAATTATTGATAAAATACATGAAATAGGCTATGGAAATGTGGAGTTCGACGGACTGATAATTAATGCAGGGGCTTACACACATACTTCTATTGCCATTGCCGATGCCCTTTCGGCCATCAAAACACCGGCAATAGAAGTACACATTTCTAATATTCATGCAAGAGAAGAATTCCGGCATCACTCCTATCTGACGAGTCGATGCAAAGGCATGATTTGCGGATTGGGCCTTAAGGGTTACGAAATGGCCATACGGTACTTTATCTAAACCGCCATTTTCAGACCGGCAAGTTTCTGAACCAGTTCTTCTTTTCTGCGTCTGGCTACCAGCACTGTTTTATTATTGGCAAGCAATACGGTAAATTCACCACAATTGTTAACATGATTCAGGTTAATAATATAAGAGCGGTGTGACCGGAAAAAAGAAACATTGGTAGCCAGGCGCTCTTCCAGTTTTTTAAGGTTGGTGGCTACATAAATTACTTTACCCGAATTGAGGTGAACCTTGGTATAATTAATATCAGCTTCCATTAATACAATAATTGACGGGTTAAATTTTTTATGTCCGCCTACTCTTACCAGATTATCGGTTTTTTCATTATACTCTGCTTTCATGGCTTTTACTTTTTTTAGATGGCTATTTAATTGTGAGTCAAAATTAGACAGCACTCCTGCGCCTTCCTATCCAAAATAAGTATCTGGCCGATTTAGCTTTTTAAATGGTTGTTTTAGCTTCAAATCTGGTTATTTCTGCTCATAATACGTTTTTTAATGAATAGTCGTCAAAAACGACTAATTTGTCGTTTATTTATAGTTGCAATCATCAAAAACACTTACTTTCGTAAAAAAATCAATATTTTTTCGTTTGTATTGATAAAGAATATATTTACTCTGAATTTATTGAATTTACACTTATTCCTGAATTACTCACCCTATATTAAAATTTAAGACAAAATTTAAGATGCGTACCATACTAACTATTATTGCAGTTGTTGTAGTGCTTGTGCTTGGCAAAATATTCTTTTTTAAAAAACCGGAAGATAAAGCAGGCGGTGGCCCGAGTGGCGGAGGAGCAGCAGCAGGAAAAGGTGGAGAAAAAGGCAAAGGCGGGCCAGGCGGTGCCGGAGGCCCCGGTGGTGGAGCTCCTACCTCTGTCAATATATTTATAACAAAATATGCAACGCTTGATAATGCAGTAACTTCTCCGGGTACGATTTTCCCTAACGAAGAAGTACAGTTAATGTCTGAAGCTTCTGGAAGAATTGTGTCGCTGAATATCAAAGAAGGAAGCAGAGTAGCTGCCGGACAGGTAATTGCAAAAATTAAAGATACCGATTTGCAGGCCCAACTGAAAAAAATCCAGTTTCAGATTGAGTTGGCTAAGCAAACAGATGCACGTCAGAAGAAATTGTTGGAAATCAATGCCATTAGTCGTGAAGAATATGAAATTACTTCTAATACACTCAACACACTTGATGCCGATAAGGAGTTTCTGGAAACAAGCATTGAAAAAACCGTTTTAAAAGCGCCTTTCTCAGGAAAAATAAGTTTCAAGAACGTGAGCCAGGGAGCTTATGTGAGTCCGGCCACAATTCTGGCTACTTTGGTTCAGACTAACCCGGTGAAAATTGACTTTGCGATTCCTGAGAAATACTCTACACAAATCAGATTGGGAAGCCCGGTAAAATTTGAAGTAGAAGGACAATCAAACTCTTATTCGGCGAATATCGTGGCTATTGACCCAAAAATAGACCCGAATCTGCGTACCTTAAAAGTA
Source organism: Chitinophaga pinensis (assembly GCA_943368675.1). GTDB lineage: Bacteria > Bacteroidota > Bacteroidia > Cytophagales > Spirosomataceae > Emticicia. Next base: position 1,784 of record CALRLN020000152.1, read on the forward strand.
AGAGCCATAGCCCAGAATCCGAACGACCGTTTGATTCCCGGTATGTACGTAAAGGTAACGGTTGATCTGGATATTTCTCAAGCCATTATGATACCTACAGAAGCGATTATTCCGGTGCTGAAAGGTAAGAAAGTATACGTGATGCAAAATGGAAAGGTAGCCGAGAAGCTGGTAGAAACAGGCTTGCGCAATGATAAAAATATTCAGATTACCAATGGGCTTTCATCGGGCGACTCTTTAATAGTGAGTGGTATCATGTCAATCAAGAAAGACGCACCTGTAAAAGTTAAACAGGTTTTGAAATAAGATATTTAATAATGCCTGTGGGCATTAATTAACAACGAAACTTATAAAATTATGTCTATATCAACCATTTCCATCAAGCGCCCGGTATTAGCCATAGTGATGAACCTCCTCATCATCTTATTTGGTGTTATTGGTTATACCTTCCTCGGTGTGCGGGAATACCCGTCAATCGACCCGCCTGTGGTGTCTGTGCGTACTGCCTATGCAGGCGCTAATGCAGATATTATTGAGTCTCAGATCACTGAACCACTCGAAAAAGCACTGAATAGCGTAGAGGGAATAAAATCTATCAGTTCATCTTCTAACGTTGGTTCAAGCCAGATTACAGTTGAGTTTGAATTGGGCGTGGATATGGAACGTGCAGCAAACGACGTGCGCGATAAAGTATCAGGTGCTGTAAGACAATTGCCACAAGATATAGATGCCCCGCCAACTGTATCTAAAGCTGATGCAAACTCTGACCCGATTATGAGTATGCTATTGCAAAGTGAATCCCGTTCTCACCTTGAAATAAGCGATATGGCTGAAAATGTGGTAGCACAGCGTTTGCAGACAATCCAGGGTGTTAGCTCGGTAATGATTTGGGGGCAGAAAAAATATGCTATGCGTTTATGGATGGATCCGACCCGTATGGCAGCGCAGGGTGTAACTACACAAGATATAAAACAAGCACTTGACCGCGAAAACGTTGAGTTGCCGAGTGGTAAATTAGCCGGAGATAATACCGAACTAACTGTGAAAACCGTAGGTCGTTTCAAAAATGAAACTGACTTTGAAAACCTGATTGTAAAAACGATTGGCGATAAAATCATCCGCTTCAAAGATATTGGCACCATCCAGCTAGGCCCCGAAAACGAAGAAACAATTCTTCGTTTAAACGGTATTCCGATGATTGGTATGGCTATCGTTCCCCAACCCGGCACTAATTATCTTGAGATCTCGAAGGAAATCAAAAAGAGAATAGAGGAAATCAAGAAAGATTTACCGAAAGATTATAAGATGGATGTATTGCTTGACAATACGGTCTTCATTGAAAACTCGGTAGAGGAGGTAGGTGAAACCTTATTGATTGCTATTGGCCTTGTTGTCATTATCATATTCTTATTCTTCCGTGACTGGATTATCGCCGTAAGACCGCTGATTGACATTCCGGTATCTTTAATCGGTACTTTCTTTGTGATGTATATGTTAGGCTACTCAATTAATGTACTAACGCTTCTGGCAATTGTATTAGCTACTGGTCTGGTGGTTGACGACGGTATTGTTGTAACAGAAAATATCTATAAGAAAATAGAAGAAGGCATGAAGCCCATTGAAGCGGCTATTAAGGGAGCAAACGAGATCATTTTTGCGGTAATTTCCACTTCCATTACGCTGGCATCTGTATTCTTACCCGTGATATTCATGCAGGGCTTTGTAGGTAAGCTATTCCGTGAATTTGGTATTGTACTGGCCTCTGCCGTACTAATATCCGCCTTTGTGTCATTGACCCTTACACCTATGCTGAACGCTTATCTGGTCAGAAAAACAAATAAGCGTTCAAGATTCTACGAAAAAACTGAGCCTTTCTTTGAAAACATGATTAACGGTTATCGGACCCGTCTGACAAACTTTATGAAGATGCGTTGGCTGGCTGTTCCGATTCTGTTTGCTACATTAGGTATTATCTGGTTTTTCGGTAAAGATATTCAGCAGGAAATTGCCCCTATGGATGACCGTAACTGGTTCCGTATTTCAGTTACCGCTCCCGAAGGCTCCTCATTTGAATACATGGACAACTATGTTTTGAAAATGAGCAAAATGTTAGAAGATTCTATTCCGGAAGCAAAGGGGATTATGACGGTAACCGCACCCGGTTTTTCAGGGTCCGGTTCACCAAATACCGCATTTGCTCGTATTGCACTGAAAGACAAATCGGAACGCAAGCGTACACAGCAGGAAATAGTTGATATGGTAACCAGAAAGCTTAAAGCTATGCCTGATGCCCGTTCGATTGTAATCCAGCAGCAAACTATTGCAGTTGATGCACGCGGAGGCTTACCTGTTCAGTACGTAATTCAGGCACCTGATTTTGAGAAACTACGTGAATATATGCCGAAATTCATGGACGAAGTAGCCAAAGACCCGACCTTTGTTGTATCAGATATGAATCTGAAATTCAATAAACCTGAGTTAGAGGTATCTATCGACCGCGAAAAAGCCAAAAGTATGGGTATTTCGGTAGCAGACGTTGCACAGAATATGCAATTGGCTTTTGCCGGGCAGCGTTTCGGATACTTTACAATGAACGGCCGTCAGTATCAGGTTATCGGGCAGTTCGACCGTGCCAACAGAGACGAACCATTGGATTTGAAGAGTACTTTTGTAAAAAACAATCTGGGTGAATTAGTTCAGTTAGATAATATTGTAAAAACCGAAGAACAAAGCAGCCCTCCGCAATTGTATCACTTTAACCGATATATGAGTGCGACGGTATCTGCCGGATTGGCCCCTGGTAAAACCATCGGCGATGGTATCAAAGCGATGGACGCTATCAGAGATAAATTCAACGATGAATCTATCAGAACAGCCCTCTCGGGTTCTTCGCGCGATTTTGCAGAGAGTTCATCAAACACTTTATATACTTTCATATTAGCACTCCTATTGGTATATCTGATTCTTGCAGCGCAGTTTGAAAGTTTTGTTGACCCGTTCATTATCATGCTTACCGTGCCTTTGGCGGTGGCAGGTGCGGTATTCTCACTTTGGTATTTTAATCAGACACTTAACATATTCAGCCAGATTGGTATGATTATGCTGATTGGGCTCGTAACCAAAAACGGTATCCTGATTGTAGAGTTTGCCAATCAGCTAAGAGAGAAAGGCATGGAAATTAAGGAAGCCGTTATTGAAGCCTCTGCTATGCGCTTCCGCCCTATCCTGATGACCACCTTTGCCACAGTCTTGGGTGCTGCTCCTATTGCCTTTGCTTTAGGGTCTGCCGGCAAAAGCCGTATGTCGATGGGTATCGTAATCATGGGGGGATTGTTATTCTCATTAGTACTGACATTATATGTGATTCCTGCCATTTATAGTTTCTTGTCACGCAAGAAAGACTTTGAGCGCATGAAGCAAATTGAAAAAATTGCTCATGAGTCAGAACATGAAATGGTATGATATAAACAGGGAGGTGCTTCAGGCCATCTCCCTGTTCTTAATATAATTACAGGCCCAGATTCTGTTATGGTATCAATTGCCTGACATAAGTATCAGCCATAACAATAAAATTGAAGCATCATTTAAACAGTTTCATGAAAAAATAACCCGAATCAATGAAACTAAGACAAAATACAACATCGTGAAAAATTATTTTATTCTTCTATTATTCATTGCCCAAACTTCAATTGCACAAGAAATACTAACCCTGGAGAACGCAGTCACTATTGCACTCGAAAAAAATTACGATGTAAAAATTGCGGAGCTTCAACAAAAAGTAGCCGAAACGCAGGTTTTTAAGGGAAATGCCGGAATGCTGCCACGACTTGACTTAAATGCCAATGCTGGAACAGCCTTTAACGAAGTAAAACAGGTATTGGCCAATGGTAATGAAACCAATCGTTTTGGCATTAACCTAACCCCTTCAGTAAACCTTGGTTTTTCATGGACGCTTTATGATGGCAAACGTATGTATGCCATTTATGACAGATTACAAAACCAAAGTCAGTTAAGTCAGATTCAGACCAGAATTGCCATGGAAAACACTATGGTTAATGTAATGGCCGCTTATTATGAAATAATGCGTCAGAAACAGACTGTCAGATTTCTGGAAACCATCATTAAATACTACGAAGAAAGACTGAATATTACTGACCAGCGCTGGCAGTTTGGGAAAGGCTCTAAACTGGACTATCTGCAATCAAAAACCGATTTAGGTACACAAACCAGTTTATTGGTACAGGCCAAAACAGACCTCAAAAATGCGAAAGTGTCTTTAAATAACCTGCTTGCCAGAGAACCCAATATGGATTTTGATGTACAGGAGGTAGTTGCACTTACGTTCGACCCATCGCAGGAAGAATTAAAAAACAGGGCACGTACGGCCAACAAAACTTTACAGGCGTTCAGAAAAGCAACAGACATCACCTTGATACAGCAAAGAGAAGCACAGGGCCTTAAACTACCCAGAGTAACGCTTAATGCAACTTTAGGTTATTCATTGAGTAAAACAAATGCCGGTCTGTTTTTATATAACCAGAATTACGGGTTATCTCCGGGGGTAGGTTTAACCGTGCCAATCTTCAATGGGCAGATTATCCGCAGACAGATACAGACGAGCAAAATCAATACCGATATTGCCAGAACCCAGGAACAAGACTGGATTATGCAAATGGAAAATGATCTGGTAAGGGCTTATAACCAATATCAGACTGATAAGGAGATTCTGAAACTGGAGGAAGAATACAACCAAGTGGCAGATGAAAACATGAAAATATCACTGGAGAAATTCAGACTGGGTGGCTCGACCATTTTAGAAATAAACGAGGCACAACGAAGTCTGAATACCTCACTAAACCGCCTGACTAACGCCCGCTATAATATCAAGATTTCAGAATTGCAATTGTTGCGACTGAGCGGAGAATTGGTTAAATAACAAAAAGAACAGCACAAAAATACCATAAAAAAACCTGCAATTGACATTGCAGGTTTTTTGTTTATCTTTCTGAATGACCATTAAACCGCTTTGGTTTTACCCGGCATCGGAATCTGATACCAGCCATCTTTATCAGGTAAAGTTTTTGGCAGTGTATCCCAGGTATATTTATCGGGCATTAAGTTGATTTCAGAATTAAGCGCATCTTCCCATTTCACACGTTTACCCGAATAACTCGCCATACGACCCATAATGGCTGTCAGGGTACTTTTAGCGCCCATTTCAGCATCATTAACTGGTTTATTGTTTACGATACAGTCAAACAACACGTCATGCTCAACCTGATACGGATTTTTGTCTCCCTCTCCTTTATGTCTCCAGAGGCTGTTACCTTTAAGGTCGAATATTTTCCCTTCAGTAGCACGACCCTTAGTACCTATCAGGTGCTCTGATACGTCTGAAACAGTGCCCGGTTGGTGTCGGCAATAGCTATTCAGTACCATACCATCTGCATACTTATATTCAACAGCGTGGTGGTCATAAATTTCACCGAATTTCTTATCAGTTCTAACCTGGCGACCACCCATTGCTAATGCTTCTACAGGATACCCTCCTTTGAACCAGTTAATAACATCAATATTATGAATATGCTGCTCGTTAATATGGTCACCGCACAGCCATACGAAATAATACCAGTTACGCATCTGGTACTCCATTTCGGTTTGGCCAGGCTGGCGCTCATTAACCCATACACCATCATTATTCCAATAGCAGCGGGCCGCCACGATATCACCGATTAAACCTTCGTTGATAACTTTGTTATAGGTTTCCAGATATGATTTCTGATAATGGCGTTGCAAACCAACAACCACTTTCAGGTTTTTCTTTTTAGACTCTTCAGCAGCAGCCAATACACGACGGATACCGGGTGCATCAGTAGCTACAGGTTTTTCCATGAAAACGTGTTTGCCCTGACGTACGGCTTCTTCGAAGTGGATAGGGCGAAAACCCGGAGGGGTAGTCAATATAACAACATCTGCTAATGCAATGGCTTGTTTGTAACCATCAAAACCAACAAATTTTCGTTCTTCAGTTACATCTACACGGCTTTTTACACCTTTTCCCTGTTCTTTTTCAGTGGTAAGATTTTTGTAACAAGAATCAATTCTATCGCGGAAGGCGTCAGCCATCGCAACTAATTTTACATTTTGTTTTACAGAAAGTGCCTGCATGGCTGCTCCTGTGCCACGGCCACCACAGCCAATCAAAGCCACTTTGATAGTGTCATCGACAGATGATGTAGCAGCGGATTCAAAAGGTAAGCTTGTTACCGAAAGCCCCCCTGCAACAACAGCAGAAGCCTTTACAAAATCCCGGCGAGAAAAATTTGAGTTCATGTATTTGTGAGGTTATAAGAGTTGAAATGTTTAAGAAAACAAATTTAGGGCATTTCCCGAAATTATAACGATTTTTAAAAGAAAAAGTAAGGGCTTTACTTCTCATTATTTTGAAAACAATTCAATTTATCGGTAAATTTGATTAACAATTCTACCTGTTTACTATGACATCTATAAAAACTTTCATTACTATATCATTGCTGTTTTGCAATGCTGTGGGCTTTGCACAAACTAAATTCATACCTGACCCACAGGCAGTACCGAGGCAGCCAACACCCACTTTAGCCATTGGTTCCAGAGCCCCCGATTTCAGATTACCTGCCACTGACGGAAAATACTATTCGCTCAAAAACTTTGCTTCTGCCAAAGTACTTGTTATCATTTTTACCTGCACCCACTGCCCTACTGCACAGGCTTATGAAGACAGAATGAAGGCCATTGTAAACGATTATAAAAGCAAGGGGGTGGCAGTAATAGCTATTTCACCAAATAGCCCCATTTCATTATTACTTGAGGAACTGGGCTATACAGACCTGAACGATGATTATGAAAACATGGCCATACGCGCAAAAGATAAAGGTTTTAATTTCCCCTATTTATATGATGGCGATACCGAAAGTACATCTATAAAATATGGCCCTGTGGCAACTCCTCATGCCTTTGTATTTAATAGCCAGCGAATACTGACTTACAATGGCAGGTTGGATGGTATTGAAAAACCCGGACGGGCGAACGCAGAAGATTTAAGAGCTGCGATTGATGCAACACTGGCCGGCAAGGAAGTGGCTACACCTGTAACAAAAACCTTTGGTTGCTCGGTAAAATGGGCATGGAACACTGAATACAAAGCCAAGAATGAAAAGAACTGGGAGTCAAGGCCTGTAAACCTGGAAGAACTTGATACAGAAGGTATTAAAAAACTGGTGAGCAATGATTCTGATAAACTGCGCCTGATTAATATCTGGGCCACCTGGTGCGGCCCCTGTATTGTGGAATACCCCGATTTTCTGGAATTACAACGAATGTATGGCGCCCGTGATTTTGAATTTGTGTCGTTATCTGCCGATAAACCCGATAAAAAAGATAAGGCACTGAAATTTCTTCAAAGCAAGCACTCAGGAGTTAAAAACTATATCTTCAAAGAAGAAGATACCTATAAACTTATAGAAGCCATTGACCCCAAATGGAACGGTGCATTACCCTATACACTTCTGGTTGAGCCGGGTGGTAAGGTAATTTATTCCTTACAGGGCAGTATCGAAAGCCTGAAACTAAAGAAACTCATTGTTGAACACCCTAAAATCGGAAGATATTTTTAATGGTTAATTTCCTGATACGAAACAAACATATCATTATTTATGGTATTTCATTAGCATTGCTGTTGTTTTTGATGAGGTGGCTGGAATTACGCTTAATGATTTTCAATCATGCCTTTGAGATTTATGCAGGGGTCATCGCGCTAATTTTCACTGCTTTGGGTATATGGCTTGCGCTTAAATTAATAAACCCCAAAGTTCAGATAGTTGAGCAGATTGTGGAAAAAACCTATCATTCAGAAAATATTAATGATTTCAGGTTAAACGAAGAAGCCCTTATTGAATCAGGATTGAGTAAAAGAGAATTGGAAGTGCTTCAGTTAATGGCTACAGGATTAAGCAATCAGGAAATTGCTGCGCATTTATTCGTATCACTCAATACCATTAAAACCCATACTTCAAAGGTTTTTGAAAAACTGGATGTGAGCCGCAGAACCCAGGCTGTTGAAAAAGCCAAAAGAATGAATCTGATAGCCTGATGCTTCTCACCCTTTAGTAGGATTTTTGCTGGTTTAAGATAAAATCACCCGAAAGTATGAGTAAAATTCACTTGTTTAATTCCAGTTTTGCAGCCTAAACAAACCAAAACACATGAATAAAATTATTATTGTTTGTGGAGTGATAGCCGGGCTAATCGTATCCACATTGATGGCGATATCAATGGCCATTTATCATAATTCAGATAATTTTCAGGAAGGCAGCATGCTTGTAGGCTATGCCTCAATGATTCTTGCTTTCTCACTTATTTTTGTAGGGATAAAGAATTATCGGGATAAGCATAATAACGGAACGATAAGTTTTGGGCAGGCGTTTAAAATCGGCCTGTTTATATCATTGATTGCTTCTACTTTCTATGTAGTTACCTGGATGATAGAATATCATTATTTTATTCCGGATTTTATGGAAAAGTATACGGCAGTCACTTTAGAAGGATTGAAAAAAGAGGGTGCATCACAGGCAGAAATTACAGAGAAAACAAAAGAAATGACAGAATATGTAGAAATGTACAAGAATCCGGTAATGGTATTTTTCTTTACCTATCTGGAAGTACTACCTGTCGGCTTACTTGTAACGCTTATTTGCGCACTTATATTGAAACGGAAAAATATGGCTTTAGCTTAGAGAATGTGAAGAATGAAACCAGGAGAAGTGATAAAATAAAAATATAACTATATGCGAAAAATAATTTCATTTATGCACATATCGCTTGACGGCTTTGTA
>CALRLN020000153.1:0-10624 GCA_943368675.1 Chitinophaga pinensis
CACAGGATGTAAACTTCTCTGAGTTTCCGATTATGAATATCAACTTAGCAGGTAATTTCCCGTTAGAAAAACTGAAAGATTATGCAGAAGAACTACAAGATGATATAGAGTCGTATCCTGAAATTACCAAAGTTGATATCGTAGGTACATTAAAACGTGAGATTCAGATTAATCTTGATTTATACAAGATGCAATCTACCGGCTTGACTTTCTATGACATTCAATCGGCTATTCAGGGTGAAAACATCAATATCTCAGGTGGTGATCTCAATGTAGACAATGTACGCCGCACAATTCGCGTAAAAGGAGAGTTTAAAGATGTCTATCAGATTCAGGATGTACAAATCCGCAGCTCAACGGGTGCTACTGTCAGATTAGGAGATGTGGCAGAGGTAGTTGATAGCAATGAAGAGCAGCAGGACTTTGCGCGTCTGGATAATAAAAGGGTAGTAACACTAAACATCATTAAAAGAGCAGGAGCCAGTGTAATTGATGTTTCGGAGAGAATTGAAAAATTATTGGAAAAATACCGTGAAGAGCGTTTCCCTAAGGGATTAGAGGCAAGAATTACTGCCGATACCTCAGAACGAGTGAAGAGTGAAATTGCCGATTTGATTAATACGGTAGTTTTAGGGTTCATTTTTGTGGTTATCGTACTAATGTTCTTTATGGGTGTAAGAGATGCCATATTTGTGGGTTTATCTGTACCGTTATCGGCATTGATTGCATTCATTCCGCTTTGGTTCTCCGGTTTTACCTTAAATACCATCGTTCTTTTTGCTTTCTTGCTAGGCTTAGGTATAGTGGTTGATGATGCGATTGTGGTTATTGAAAATGCCCACCGGTTATTTAACAGATTTAAGAATCTGAGTATTAAAGAAGCGGTAAGTCTGGCAGCATCAGAAGTATTCCTGCCGGTATTATCAGGTACATTAACTACTATTGCCCCGTTCTTCCCGCTATTATTCTGGCCGGGTATTGTAGGTGAGTTCATGAAGTTCCTGCCTATTACGCTTATCTACACGCTTTTTGCTTCGTTGATTGTAGCGTATGTGATAAATCCGGTATTTGCTATTTCGTTCATGAGACGTCACGAGGATGAGCAACACGAAGACACCAGTTTCAGGTCTATTCGTCGTCCGTTGATTATTATGGCTATTGTGGCTGTTCCGGCATATCTTATCAATGTGGGTATCGGTAATTTTATAGTATTGTTTGCTTTACTATATGCATTCAATCATTTTATATTGACACCTAAAGTGATTATCCCTTTTCAGGATAAAGCATTGCCACGTTTTAAAAATGCTTACAGAAAGCTTATCGCTTGGATTATCACTGGCTATCGTCCGGTATTTGCGGTAGTTGCTATGTTTGGTGTGTTAATTTTCACTTTTGTAATGTTAGGAATCGTACAGCCTAAAGTGATTTTCTTCCCTAGCGGTGACCCTGACTATATTTATGTATATAATGTAATGCCTGTGGGTACTGATGCCAGAGTAACTGACTCGGTAACAAAGGTAATTGAAAAGAAAGTGTTTGCGGTTATCAAGAAAAACAAGGCAGAAGAAGCCATTAACTCTGTTATCTCAAACGTTGGTAAAAATGCCGGAGACCCGTTTAATCCTGATCGCTCAGCTACACCACATAAATCGAAAGTAACAGTTGCCTTTGTGAAAAAAGAAGAACGCGGGGATATTTCTTCACAAAAGCTTCTGGATGAAATGAGAGATGTGATCAAGGGTATTCCGGGTACTGAAATTTCAGTGCAACGAGAAAACAATGGCCCCCCAACAGGGAAACCGATTTCGATTGAAATTACAGGGGATGATTTTAACAATTTGATTAAACTCGAAAAAGAGGTTCGAAAGAATATCCAGAAAGAGAATATCAAAGGTATTGAAGAGTTAAAGTCTGATTTGATTACCAATAAACCTGAAATCATTGTAGATGTAGATAAGGTGAAAGCCCAGCGTGAAGGTATCAGTACCTCGCAGGTTGCAATGGCCATTCGTACTGCCTTGTTTGGTGCGGAAATATCAAAGTTCAGAGATGATAAAGACGAATACCCGATTCAGTTACGCCTAAAAGCCGATGATCGTAATAAAGTTGAGAAGCTATTAAGTATGAATATCACTTATCGTGATATGAATATGGGAGGAGTGCTGCGTCAGGTACCTTTGAACTCAATTGCCAATATCTCTTATTCGACAACCTTCAGTCAGATTAACCGTAAAGACCAGTCCAGAATCATCACGCTTGGTTCGGAGGTTTTAAATGGTTACAATGCCAATGAAATTGTTGCCGAAATTCAAAGTAAGGTAATCGACAGGATGGAGGTTCCGAGTGGATATTCAGTGAAAATGGGAGGAGAGCAGGAAGAACAGATGGAATCAATGATATTCCTGATGGGTGCCTTGGGTGCAGCAGTATTGTTAATCTATCTGATTCTGGCAACGCAGTTTAACTCTGTTGTAAAACCGATTATCATCTTTGTAACTATTTTACTTTCGTTCATCGGGGTATTCTTAGGTTTTATGTTGTTTGGTATGACATTCTCGATTATCATGTCGGGTGTAGGTATCATCGCTTTGGCTGGTATTGTAGTGAAAAACGGTATCCTTTTAATAGAGTTTACTGATGAATTGAGAGATAGGGGATATCCGTTGAAACAAGCGATTATTGAAGCAGGTGGTGTGCGTCTTACTCCGGTATTACTGACAGCCTCAGCTGCCGTTTTAGGTCTTGTGCCATTAGCTTTAGGCTTAAGTATGGATTTTGTTACCTTATTTACTGAATTTAACCCTCACATTTTCATAGGTGGCGATAGTGCGGTATTCTGGGGTATTCTGGCCTGGACAATTATTTTTGGTTTGACGTTCTCTACTGTTCTTACACTGGTGATAGTACCTTGTATGTATTATATCAATGAAAGAGTAAGAGATAAATACTTCCGTAAAAAGAAGAATGTAGTACTAGCTGAAACCAAAGAAACGATAGCGTAAAAAGCCTTTTTTGAGAGGTTTAAAACCCCACAAGACAGCAGTTCTTGTGGGGTTTATTATTTTTAAGACAGAGTTTTTTATTAAAAATATGCTTTTTTTTAAGAATTTTTTATAGGTGTATAAGCGACTGATTATCAGCGTATTAAATATTTTTTCATTGAAAATAGTAATTTTTTCGACCAAAAATTTGTTCTTTAGTAAAAAAACGTATTCCTTTAATCATTGTCTCACATTCTTTTGGCACGAAAAATGTGGAGAGGGTCTATATACGTCCCTTTTATAAATGAAAAAACTCTACGTCTCAAATGCAGAAATTAAGTCTCAACCAATCCCTTCAGCAACGACTGTCTCCTCAGCAGATTCAGTTTATCAAGCTGTTGCAAATCCCTACGGCTGAACTCGACCAAAGAATAGAAGAGGAACTTGAAATAAATCCGGCCCTGGAAGAGGGCATGGATGTGGATGATCGTGTGAAAGACGAATATGACGACGACGACTATGGAGACGATTATGATGAGTATGGCGAGTACGAACGTTATGAGGGACTTGACGTAAAGCAATACTTAGATCAGGACGATTACGCAGGCTATAAAATGTATGGAGACGGTTGGGGAGATGATGACAGAGATGTAATGCCTGTGATTGCTACCAGTACTTTGGCCGAATCTTTAGTTCAGCAATTGGGGTACCTCCGGCTGGATGCCAGACAGGAAGCTATTGGGATGCAATTGATTGGCAGTATAGAAGAAGATGGCTATATACGCCGCCCGCTTCGGTCTATTTGTAATGATCTGGCCTTCACGCAGAATATCTATACTACAGAAGAAGAACTAGCCACCATATTAAAAAAGGTACAGACTTTTGAGCCTGCCGGGATAGGAGCCAGAGATTTGAAGGAATGCCTTTTGCTACAGTTAGAACGGAAAGACTTAGATGATCTGGAAGTAGAAGTGGCCGTGAAGATTATTTCAGACTACTTCGACGAATTTACCAAAAAGCATTACGAGAAGATTCAAAGACGCCTTGATATTGATGATAGTATCATGAAAGAGGCTATCAGAATTATAACTCGTCTGAACCCAAAACCGGGTAATACAGGCAGTGGTGACAGCACAGCGGCATATCTGATGGCTGATTTTATCGTAACTAATAATAATGGTAAACTCGATGTAATTCTCAATTCTAAAAATGCGCCTGAGCTACGGGTAAGCCGATCATTTGCTGAAATGCTTGATACCTACGATAAAACAGATAAAAACGGTTCGGCACAGCATAAAAGCATTAAAGAGACAGTAACTTTTGTCAAGCAGAAATTAGATGCGGCCAAATGGTTTATTGATGCTATCAAGCAACGCCAGCAAACGCTTTTAAAAACCATGAAAGCCATTGTTGAATACCAGAGAGATTTTTTTCTTGATGGTGATGAGTCAAAACTAAGACCGATGATTCTGAAAGATATTGCTAACCGTATTGAAATGGATATTTCGACTGTTTCACGTGTAGCAAATAGTAAAGCCGTACAAACAGATTTTGGTATTTATCCTTTAAAATATTTCTTTTCTGAAGGTATTGCTACTGATTCAGGAGAAGACGCTTCAAGCCGTGAGGTAAAAAATATTCTGAAAGAACTGATAGAAAACGAACCGAAAAACTCACCGCTTTCTGACGATAAACTGGAAAAAATGCTTAATAAGCGAGGATATAATATTGCACGCCGTACGGTTGCCAAGTACCGTGAGCAATTAAATATTCCGGTAGCACGCTTACGCAAGCAATTATAATTTCTACTAAGCTCCAGGAAACCTTAAAAAATGAAAGTCAGCTGTTTTGGCTGACTTTTTATTATTGTGGTGCGAACCTGGTGACAGTTATTTTCTACACAATCAATTTAAACCCTTCTCCGTGCATATTCATAATCTGTATCGAGGCATCTTCTTTCAAATGCTTGCGCAGTTTGGTAATATAAACATCCATACTACGGGCATTGAAATAACTATCATCACCCCAGATTAGTTTTAAAGCAAAGCTCCTGCTGACTGATTGATTTTTGTTCTGGCAAAGCAGTTTCAATAATTCTGATTCTTTCGTCGTCAGCTTGTTCTGGCTGCCATTATGTGCTAAAGTATTGGTTTGCGCATCAAAAGCGTATTCACCAATCTGAAAAGTATTTGATGGCACATCAGATTCCTGCTTATTGATACGGCGTAAAATGGCTTTCATTCGCATCAACAGCTCCTCCATACTGAAAGGCTTGGTAATGTAATCGTCGCCTCCTACTTTAAAACCCTGAATGGTATCTTCTTTCATCGACTTGGCTGTCAGAAAAATGATTGGCACTTCTTTATCTTTCATCCGTATTTCTTTCGCCAGAGAGAAGCCATCTTTTTTGGGCATCATCACATCACAGATACACATATCATAGTTACCTTTTTCGATAAACATTTTGATACCCTCTTCGCCGTTTTTCGCGAGGTCGGTATCAAATCCTTTAGCCGTCAGGTACTCCTGCAGGAGCATACCCAGATTAGGATCATCTTCTGTCAATAAAACTTTCATATCGTAGCCCCTACGGGAGTTTAAAACTGTTTAAATACATTCAAATAGTTTGTAAGTACAATAATACTATACAGTTCTGTTCAAAGGCAGATATACTTCAAATCTACTACCTTCTCCAGGTTTACTTTCAACCTGTATTATACCCTGATGTGATTCGACCATTTTCTTTACATAGCTTAAACCCAGGCCAAAGCCCTTTACATCATGCAGGTTTCCGGTTGGTACTCTATAGAAACGTTCAAATATTTTATTTAACTGCTCTTTGGTCATACCAATACCCTTATCGGCAATTGTAATCTTAAGGAATCCGTCTTCATTTTCAGTTCTTATGGTAATGTCAGGGCTTTCCGGCGAGTACTTGTTGGCGTTGTCAAGCAGGTTATAAATAATATTAGTCAGATGCACCTCATCGGCCTCAATTTCAGGTTCTTCCGCCTCAAGTTCGAGTTTTACCTGACCGTTCTTCTGCTCAATCTGTACACTCAGGTTTGTTAATACCTGCTCAATCGTTTCATGTATGTTTACTCTTTCCAGTTTCAGTTTTACATCGCCTTTATCCAGTAAAGCCATCTGTAATACTTTTTCTACCTGAGTACCCAATCGGCGGTTTTCATCCTGAATAATATTCAGATAACGGTTCATTTTAGAACTATCTTTCTTCACTTCATTATCTTTCATTACTTCTACCGCTAAAGAAATGGTAGAAATAGGTGTTTTAAACTCGTGAGTCATATTATTGATGAAGTCATTCTTGATAGTGGCCAGTTTTTTCTGTTTCAGCATGGTATTTACCGATGTATAGAAAATACCGCCAATCATGAGGATAAGCAGGATAGAGCTGCCAAAAACTGTCCACATATTGCTAAGGATGAACCCTTGGGTATCCGGAAAATGTACGTATAAAAAATGGTTCTGCGGCTGTAAATCACTTGGAAAAAGTTGCGCTCTATAAGAATCTCTGATAAAATTAGGTATTGAGTTTTCTGCAAAAGAGGCAAATATCATATTTGTACTATTCTTGACAATATATTGATAAGGGATAGTAATGCCTCTGCTTTTGAGTTCTTTTTTTAGTAATGTATCTAAAGAAATCCGATCAAGGCGTTCGTGAATATTGCGGGAGCCATGAATTACATCAGTTAATACATCTTTTACTAATTCTGCTTTGTTTTTGGTGCGCTCAATGTTTTCCTGTTCTACCGTAACGGTTGGCTCATCTACATTGGATTTCTTAATGGCATTACGTTTTTTAGGTTTCACATAAGCAGTATGAGAGCTATCTATAGCAGGAGTTGTAAATGAATAGCCGAAGCTAAGTACACTACCTCTGTCATCTCCGCTGCCTATGTTTACAACCTGCTGATTTTCAGTATGGTTTTTATTCAGTATTAAAACCTGACGGTTGAATTCCTGGATTAAATCTTCGGCAGTTTTCTGACGTAACAACCTGTTTCGCATGGGCTGGCTTATATCTTCCACCAGTATATTCTGCTCTTCCAGCATTTCTTTAATTAAATCCATCTGGCGAACCGGGATTTCAAACGCAGGCGTTGCTCCAAATACATCAGTTGCAGCTACTGTATTATTTCTGTTTCCGCTTCGTCTTACCTTTGCCAGAGGGGCAACAGCTTCGGGAATATCATAGTAAATATTAAATCCTTGTCCGAATACCGGGCTTTGCGGGGCTTCCGGCAATGCGATAGCACCATAATCTTCGTATGGTTCGAGTTTATGAGGCTTTGGCGTACGCTTTTTTTCCTGTTTTTTTTGCGTGATAGCCAGGAGTTTTTTCTGCTCCTCGATTTTCATCTTCTGATTGGCCAGGAAGATAATTTCCTGTTTCTCAATTTTCTTGACCGTTTCCTGCAAAGCGTCGTTTACGTTACGGTCAAACTGATCTTGTCTGAATGCAATAGCATTTTCAATCCAATACCATTGAAAGGTTATCAAACCAATCATGGCAATAAGCATAAATATGATAATATTCCTGAAATTCATCGCCTTATTTTTTTACCTAAGAAACAAATCTTTAAACAGGTTCTTTATAATGAAACAATGTTCCTCCACGAAATTAACGCCAATCAAACAAAAATTTGTCTTATTTAACACTTTTTAACATCAAATGTTCAAAGAAACGGAAAAATTTCATGCAAATAGCTTAGCGTTTCTGAACAAAGTAAGATTAATTAAAACAGTTTTTAAATTTTATATTTAGGTTTACAGTTTCAACCTTTATTGCTACTATAGATGTTCTTGGTTTTATTAATTGGTTTGCTGGCTTTGCTGGTGATTATTTATTATTGGTTATGGCAAAAAATAACCGGAGAAAAACCCAAGAGCTACCCCACACCACAAAACCGGGAAAACATAGATGCTTCAAAAAAGACATTGGTATGTTTTGGCGACAGCAATACACATGGCAATGTCAGTTATAATTGGGTAAGTGATTTAGGAAGATTTTTTCCCGATTTACAGGTTCTCAATGCCGGAATTAATTCAGACCTGACATTCTCATTATTACAACGGATTGATGATGTAATTGCCTGCCAGCCAGATTTTATCACGATTCTGGCAGGAACCAATGATGTGAGTTCAACCATGAGCGAGCAATTGAATAATAGTTTTAAACAAATCGGCCGGATTCCGAAAGATATGGCGCCTGATTTTGAGTCGTTTAAGAAAAACTATCAGGAAATTGTTCTTCGCCTCAAGCGTGAAACGAAAGCAAAAATTGCCTTAATATCCTTGCCGGTTATGAGCGAAGATCTGATTCACGAAGCCAATAAGAAAGCGGATAAATATAGTGCGTTTATCAAACAATTGGCTAATGAACAAAAGGTTGTTTATCTGCCTTTACGGGAAAAAGAGAAAGATTATTTACTCGCTAATCCGCGTGTATTAAAACATACATTTGAAGAAACCTATAAACTGCTGATATTCTCTGTTATTAATCACTACATTCTGGGTAAAGACTGGGATTATACCAGCCGGAAACATGGGTATCAGCTTACCCCTGATAATATTCACCTGAATTCTATTTCGGGAGGAATGGTTCGGGATTTAGTAAAGGATTTTATTACAACAACCCAATAAGTATCTATTACCCTATAATTTATGAAGCAGGTGTGTATTATTGGCGCAGGTTCTTCTGGAATTGCTGCTGCCAAAACTATGAATGAAAATGATATTAGTTTTGATTGTTTTGAAAAAGGCTCTGATATTGGTGGAAACTGGCGTTTTAATAACGATAATGGGGTTTCGTCAGCCTATCGTTCCTTACATATTAATACTAACCGGAACGCAATGGCCTATGCTGATTTTCCGATGCCTGACGATTACCCGATGTACCCGCACCACAGCCATATCATTCAATATTTCGAGAGTTATGTAGAGCATTTTGGCATTCGTAAGTCTATTATATTTAATACAACGGTTACAGGCGTGAGCCGGGTTCCTGAAGGAACCTATGCCGTTACACTTCATAATGGCGAAATACATAAGTATCAATATATAATTGTTGCCAACGGACATCATTGGAAACCCCGAATACCCAATCCCCCCTTCAAAGGTACTTTTACCGGAGAAACCCTTCATTCACACTATTATAAAGAATCAGAGCAGGTAAGAGGCAAGGATGTGTTAATTGTAGGCATTGGTAACTCAGCAGTGGATATTGCTTGTGAAGCGGCGAGATTACATACAGGCAAAGTAGTGATTTCAACTCGTAGTGGTGCTCATATTACACCTAACTGGATATGGAGCACGCCTTTTGATATGCTGGCTAATCCTTTCACTTCAAAACTACCTTTATCGATTCAGCGCCTTACATTAAGGCTTGTCTTATGGTTAGCACGGGGTAGACAGGAAGACTTTGGCGTGCCTAAACCGAAACGAAGCTTATTGAGCGAACATCCCACTGTATCTCAGGATTTATTATATCTTTCAGGTAGAGGGATAATAAAGTTTAAACCTGATATAAAAGAGTTTCAGGGAAGGACCGTTGTGTTTCAGGATGGCAGCAGTCAGGATTTCGACATGGTTATTTATGCCACAGGGTATAAAATATCCTTTCCTTTTCTTAAACACTATGGCGAGTTTGATATGGAGGAGTCTAATGACATCCGGCTTTATAAAAGGGTTATTCACCCTGATTTTCCAACTATTTTTTTTATCGGGCTCTTACAGCCTTTAGGGGCAATTATGCCTTTGGCCGAACAGCAGGCTAAATGGATAGCTAAGATTGTAAAAGGAGGATGTGTGTTGCCACCAAAAGAAGAGATGCAGCGTTCTATAGAAGAAGATACCAGAAAACTCTACAAGCGTTTCGATGAATCACCCAGACATACGCTGGAAGTAGATTTTTTCCAATATAAAAATAGTATTGAAAAAGAAATGAAGCGTGTCTCTAAGAATTAATCTCTAAGAAAATAGCCGCTTCGGAATAGATTGAAATAACAGGAATGATATGCACAACGATTTTATTATTCATCAACAGCCATCAAAGAAAATAAGATTAGATGAGAAAGGCTATCACTTTTTCAGTGGTACGTCTTATCTGGGGATGAATCAGGATAATGATTTTAAACAATTATTAATTGAGGGGATTCACCAGTATGGGATGTCTTTTGGCAGTTCCCGTAATGGCAACCTGCAATTGGCTATTTATGAAGAAGCCGAAAATAAAATGGCTTCATGGGTAGGAGCGAAAAAAGCCCTCACAGTATCGTCAGGCATGTTGGCAGGTCAGTTGGTTGCTACATACCTTAGAACTCAGGAGGTGACCTGTTTCTACGCACCACAGAGCCACTCTGCCAATTTTCATGAACCCAATGTACAATTGCCTGCCATGAGTTTTCAGGAATGGACAAAACAGGTAGCAGAGAAGGTAAAAGAAGAGTGTGCCCCTCACTCAGTTATTATATGTAATTCAACTGATGGCCTTCGGGCTACTGCCTATGATTTTGAATGGATAAATGATTTACCAGAAAATCAGGCTATGACCCTTATTATTGATGATTCACACGGCTTGGGAGTTACAGGTAAAAATGGTGCAGGGATCCTTCAGA
>CALRLN020000154.1:0-10610 GCA_943368675.1 Chitinophaga pinensis
TTATCAAACGAAAAAATACTGAACGATAGCTGGGATGCTCCGAACGGCATTGCCTGGAGCCCGGACAGCAAATGGCTGGCTTATGCCGTAAGCGATTTATATTTTAATCAGGAAGTATACATTCAGGCGGCAGATAATTCAACCAAACCTGTCAATGTATCGATGCACCCACGTACAGATGGCCGCCCGTTCTGGAGTGCTGATGGTTCTAAATTAGGCTTTATATCCGGCCGTAGCACAGGTCGCAGCAATGATGTATGGTTTGTGTGGTTGAAAAAAGAAGACTGGGAAAGAGAAACCCAGGACTGGCAGGAACGTGATACCCCTGAACCTGCGGCAACGCCTGCCAAAGGCAATGATAAAAAAGCACCAAAACCCATCAAAATTGACTTCGATAAAATTCACGAAAGAATTGTGCGCGTAACGAGTTTCCCGGGTGATGAAAGCGACCTCGTGATATCGAAGGATGGAGAGACTTTTTATTATACTACAAGCTCAAGCAACGCCAAAGGCAGAGACCTATATAGCATTAAATGGGATGGCAAAGATCTGAAAGAGATTACCAAAGGCGGCGCTAATCCGGGTAATGTAACAATGGATAGAGAAGGTAAATACCTCTATTATAGCAAAATGGGTGGGGCTTTCGCCAGAATCGATGTGAAGTCTAGTGCTACGGAGAATCTGCCGTATTCGGCCAAGATGAAGATTGACTACAACGCCGAACGCACACAGGTATTTGAAGAGGCATGGCGCACTATTCGTGATGGTTTCTATGACCCGAAATTTCATGGCTATGACTGGGCAAAGCTGCGTGAAAAATATAAAGAACGCTGTATCAATGCCAGTACGAGTAACGATTTCAGAGATATGTTTAACCTCTTGTTAGGCGAACTGAACTCAAGCCATATGGGTATGACAGTAACCGACCGTGTGGAAACACAAAAAGAAGCTACCGGACTTTTAGGAACTGAGATAGTACCTGTAAACGGAGGAGTGAAAGTTGCCCATGTTGTGCCGGGTACCCCTGCCGATAAAGAAAAAAGTAAACTGAATGAAGGCGACGTGATTACGGCAGTCAATGGGCAGGAAGTAAGCGATAATGCCAATTTCTATGACTTGCTGAATGGATTGGTAAACGAAAAAGTATTGCTGAATGTACATGGCGCAGACGGTAAGTCAAGAGAAGTAGTAATTCGTCTCACTGCCAGCATTACCAATAACCTGTATGAAGAATGGGTAGAGAACCGCAGGAAACTGGTTGATAAATATTCAAATGGCCGTCTGGGGTATATTCATATCAGAAGCATGGATTTTCCGAGTTTTGAGGTGGTAGAGCGTGAGTTTACAGCCGCAGGTTATGGCAAGGATGGTCTGGTAATTGATGTCAGATATAATGGTGGAGGTTCAACTACCGACTACCTTATGACGATTCTGAACTATAAACAACATGCCTACACGATTCCGAGAGGGGCAAGTGAAGATTTAGAGAAAGACAAGCTTAAATTCAAAAGCTATTATCCGATTGGCGAGCGTCTGGTATATGCAGCCTGGACCAAACCATCAATAGCACTGTGCAATGAGGGTAGTTATTCAAATGCCGAGATTTTCTCTCATGCCTATAAGACATTGGGCATTGGTAAACTGGTAGGCGTACCAACCAACGGTTCGGTGATTTCAACAGGTGGTAAAGGTTTAATGGATGGTTCCTTTGTCCGCCTGCCAGGCAGAGGCTGGTTTACCAAAGCCACCGACAAAAATCAGGAATTAGGAGCAGCTATACCCGATATTATTGTAGAAAACCAACCCGACTGGCTAGCCAAAGGAACTGATGACCAGTTGAAGGCAGCGGTGGATGAGTTGCTGAAGGAGATAAAAAAATAAAATAACAGCCGCCCCTAGCCCCTAAAGGGGGACAAAGAAGAATGCAAAAGCCTTTCTAAATTTTAATTAGAAAGGCTTTTTAATAAGTAACAAAGACGATTTTGTTCTTCATCCCCTTTCAGGGGCTAGGGGTGGTTTTTTCTTTTTCATTCCCCTTTAGGGGTTAGGGGCGTGTTAAATCCCCCAAAATGGGTTAAATCAATTGGGCAATAGCTTTTTACTTTTGCTTACCGAATATGAAAAAGCATTATTATGAAAAAGCTATTAACCGCTTGTCTGTTAAGTATGAGTATGCCCATCTATGCCCAGACCCTATCGGGCAAGGTAGAAGGCCAGGTAAATGATGATAATAAGAAACTCGTCGAATTTGCAAACGTAACACTTCACCGCGAAAAAGACTCTACTTTAGTTAAAGCAGCCATTACTGACCAGCAGGGGAATTTTGGTTTTGAAAACCTTGCCGAGGGACGTTATTTCGTCCGGGTTTCGCAGGTAGGCTATCAGAAATTCAAATCTCCGGTTTTCGGGCTTAATGCAGATAATAGAAGCATTAAACTTTCTTCCATTGAATTATTGACCGATGCCAAAGCATTGGGTGAGGTAACTGTGCGGTCAAGCAAGCCTTTTATTGAGAGAGAGATAGATAAAATTGTGCTGAATGTTGAAAACAGTATCACCTCGGCTGGCAATAATGTAATTGAGGTATTGGAAAAAGCCCCTGGCGTAACCGTAGATGCCGATGGAAATATTTCGCTGAAAGGCAAGCAGGGTGTATTGATACTGATGGATGGTAAGCCCACCAACCTTTCTACTACAGATTTAGCCAATATGCTCAGAGGAATGGCGGCCAGTCAGATTGAAAAAATCGAACTTATTACCAACCCATCTGCCAGATATGATGCTACGGGCAATGCGGGTATCATCAATATCCGGATGAAACGGGATAATAAACTGGGCATGAATGGCAGTGTGAACCTGAGCGTAGGGCAGGGGTTGCGTTTCAAGCAGAATGCAGGGCTTAACCTGAATTACCGCGACCGGAAATGGAATATATTCGGTAATCTGAATCAGGTAAACAGGGGAGGAGAGAACAGAACGGTTCTTAACCGGAAATTTGTAGCTGAAAACGGAAGTGTTTCTACGCTAACCCAAAGGCCCATACAAACCCCTCATTTCAATTCGCTTAATCTGAAACTGGGCATTGATTATTTTTTAAGTCGTAAGACAACTATAGGAGCCAATCTCAATGGCGTATTGAACAATATTTTAGTAAAAGCGAGTACCCCGAGTGATTTCAGAGACCCCAACGGAACGATTACAAGCAGCAATGTCACGAATAATTCGAACCGTGACCGTTGGCGGAATTATACCCTGAATCTGAACCTGAAACATACTTTTGACAGCACCGGAAAAGAACTCACTGCCGACCTTGATTATGCCAGCTATAATCAGCGAGTGATACAGAATTCTATTACCGAAACAACCTACATGCCCGGACAGGCCCTTCCGTCGCCTTATGTTCTAAGAGGTGATTTACCATCAGATATTGACATAAAAACTATTAAAATTGATTATGTTAATCCCCTGGGTAAAGACACTAAATTTGAAATAGGAGCCAAAAGCAGTTTTGTAAGTAATGATGGTAACGCCCAGTATTATCTGGTACAGGATGGCGTAGAGGTTGTTGACCTCAACCGCACCAATCATTTTATTTACCACGAGAATATCAATGCAGGGTATGTGAATTTTAATACCAAATTCAGAAAGACAGGAGTGCAACTGGGGCTTCGTGGAGAACAGACCATTGCCGAGGGTAAACAATTATCAACTAATGCAACTTTTAGCCGTAAATATTTCCAGTTATTCCCGACAGTTTTCATTCGTCAGGAAATCAACAAAAACCATGAGTTAAGCCTGAATGTTGGCAGGCGTATCCAGCGCCCCAACTATCAGGATTTAAACCCCTTTAAGTTTTTCCTCGACATTTATGTCTATCGTGAAGGAAACCCTCAATTGCAACCGCAGTTTACCTTTAATTCTGAACTGGCTTATACTTTTAAGCAGCAGTACAACATTACGTTTTATCACAGCCGTACCAGAGATATTATCTCAACGGTGCTGATTCAGAATGATGTAACCAAAGTAGCGGCACAATCACAACAAAACCTCAACAACCTGGAGACCATCGGGTATAATATCTCGATTCCGGTTAAATACGCTAAATGGTGGAATGGTACGCTCTATTTTGAAAATTACAATAACCGTTATTGGGGGAAATTCCTGAATGGTGAGTTTAATCAACAATTAACAACTTACTTTTTTAATACTACTAACACATTTACTATAGGCAAGACCTGGAACGCCGAGTTGACAGGCTATTATCAATCGCCGTTCCTGTTTGGTACCTTCAAGATACTTTCACAGGCACAGATTGCACTCGGCTTACAAAAACAATTATGGCAACGCAAAGGAACGCTGAAAGTGAGCATAAGCGACCCATTCCTGACTCAACGAAACAATATGATTGTGAAATACCAGAACATGGATATGACACTCCGCCGCCGCCTTGACAGCCGGGTTGTGAGTGTGTCGTTCAACTATAGATTCGGTAAATCAACAGTAACCCCTGCTCGTAGAAGAAACGGAGGATTGGAAGAAGAAAACCGCAGGATTCAGACCAACGGATAATCCCTCTATTTTGAGGCTTACATACAGTTTGTTAGTTATAAAATCCTATCCGTTTGCGATGGGATTTTTTTTAACAAATTTTAACAAAGAAATCGTTTACCGTTCATCACAATCCCCCAAATTGGGGGAAAAAAGAGTTACCTTTGCAGCGTATTTTTGTAATACGATTATGAAAAGCATTATAATGAAAAAGCTATTTACGATTTCCTGGCCGGATAATGTCCGTACTCACCATGATTACCTGTCTCAAGTGCAGGGAGCACAAGTAAATGCTGTTCTCTCGCAAAATAACAGCTTAAACTCGGGCTTGTATAATGATTATAAGCTAAGTATTTCCACCCGATTAATTTCTTTTAATTTTTTTAATCATTCTGCAACATATACGAACGAAAATCCGTTGTTATTAACGTATAGTGCTGAAACCACACAAACGTATAAGGACAAGCTTACTGCCTCGTTTAATTTCTCAGCTTCAGTACTTTCGGGCGAAATGCCTGAAAATATTATCATTAATACTGGTATTGAAAGGTTTAATACTTGCTGTTTCACTGCAGATTTGTTTCATAGGAAAAACCGTATGAGAGTGGATGAGTATGGTGATTTATACTTAAAATGAGAAGCTGAGCAGTGTAAAAGCTAACGACGGAAATGGGGCATTTGGATAATATGGTATAAACGTATTTACTTTGCCAAAGAAAAAAGTTCAGCTAATTAAATAAAGCGATTTTATAAAACCTATATATCATTTTATTATCCGTGGTAGATTTGCGTAGGGTTTTTAATACCAGAGTAGTGAGAGAAAAAGAAGTAGAGATTTTCAAACAAAATTTTATATCGGGAAGGGAAAGTTTTACCAAATACTAGGGTAACTTTTTAAAATAAACAGAAAAGAAACATTGTCGTAGTAAATTTTGCCCGGCAAACTCAATAGATATTCAGCAGTCAGATGCAGTGCAAAATGACGAAAAAATATAAGTGTTTAGAATAACAGTTAAAGAATTTATACAGTTTAGTTTAGTTTATTGAGATAAAAACCGGCCGCTTTGAGTCGGTTTTTTTTGTGCCTTAGTACAAGATTTTAATGGTAATGAATCCGTTTTTTCTGTTTTTGCGGAGCAAATTTTTCCTGAAAACAAAAATTAATATTTTTTTAACATTTACGAATACTTAAACCCCAAAGCCGGGGCAATGTTTATGATTAATTGTTTTTTTTGCAGAGATCAGAATCATTGGATTTTCACTTTATTCTTTATCGTTACAAGCGTTGTTCTCCAATAAAATTCCAGGTGTTTCTGAATGCTTTCAGTCGGGAAATTCTCAATGGTAAGCGATAAGAGTGTTGCTGTGGAGGAAGGTTCTAAGGTAAATATGAGTGTTGAATAATTTTCAGGTATATCCGGTAGATTCGATACTGAACTCAGATGAGTGAAACTCAATTTTCTTTCCTTATCAAATATTAATACTATTCCTTTATTTTCAAACCTTACATGATGAAAACCTTTGATTGTAATAGGTCTGCCCACTTGCAAGGTTGTCTGTACTTCTATTTCCATATCCGGCTCACCCAGCCATTGGGGCATAGTTTTAGGGTTGGTTAGTATCTGCCAGACTTTGGCGGGAGAGTCATTTATTGTAATATTTGTGGAGAAGGTGTGCTGCATTGATTATTAGATTATCAGTGGTTTATCAACATAGGCCGGGAGAGAAAAGTTTGTAAGAAAACATCAATATTAAAGCCTATCTTCACTTCTTTGAGTAAAAAACAAAATATATTTTATAATGTCCGAATATTTGGTCATTGTATTCGTAATTTTGCCGACGTTTATAAGCATATCAGAACCTAAGATTTTTGTTTTTCGCCCATGAGTAGTACGTACGGAACAATTTTTAAGATTTCAACATTTGGCGAGTCGCATGGCAAGGCCATTGGTGTAGTAATAGATGGCTGCCCTGCAGGAGTAGATTTTGACGAGGCCTTTATTCAGCATGAACTGGACCGTCGTAAACCCGGGCAATCACGTATTACCACCCAGCGCAAAGAATCTGATGAGTTTCAGGTGCTGTCAGGTATTTTTGAGGGAAAAACAACAGGGACACCTATTGCGATGGTGATTCCGAACGAAGACCAGCGCTCTAAAGACTATGGGCATATTGCCAATCAATTCCGCCCGTCTCATGCCGATTATACTTATACGGCCAAATATGGCGTACGTGATTACCGTGGAGGTGGGCGCAGTTCTGCCCGTGAAACAGCGGCACGTGTAGCAGCAGGAGCATTGGCAAAAATCTTATTGTCTTCTCAGCAGATTACTATACAAGCTTACGTATCACAAGTAGGCAAAATAAAACTAGGAAAAGAATATTGGGAGTTGGATTTATCAAAAACTGATGATAATGCCGTGCGTTGCCCTGATGCAGATGTGGCACAACAGATGTTTGATTTTATTGACGAGACCCGCAAGAAAGGCGATTCGATAGGCGGTATCATCACCTGTGTCGTCAAAGGTGTTCCGGCAGGTTGGGGTGAGCCCGTATTTGATAAACTCCATGCCGAGTTGGGCAAGGCTATGTTAGGTATCAATGCCGTAAAGGGCTTTGAATATGGCAGCGGTTTTGAAGGTGTCGAATTATATGGTTCTCAGCACAACGACGAGTTCTATATGGGTGAAGATGGCAAAGTGCATACGAAAACCAATCATTCGGGCGGTATACAGGGGGGTATTTCTAACGGTGAAGATATTTATTTCAGAGTGGCTTTTAAGCCTGTGGCTACTATAATGCAGGACCAGGAGAGTGTGGATGAAGCAGGCGAAAAGGTAACAGTATCAGGCAAAGGCCGCCACGACCCTTGTGTTTTGCCTCGTGCCGTGCCTATTGTTGAAGCAATGGCGGCACTGGTATTGGCCGATTTTAGCTTAAGAACCAGAAGTAATAAACTATAAAAACAATCCGGTAAAAAACGCCGTTAAATAGGTATCAGGCAAAAAAAGCCTGTATTTTACTTGATTTTTTGAAATTTGTTCTATTTTTGTATTAAAATGCTTTCCTGATGGAGTTTATTCCCTCCGATATTGACCAATATTGCGTAGTTCATACTACGCCCGAAAGTGACCTTTTGAGTAAACTGAACCGTGAGACTCATGCAAAGGTCTTACAGTCCCGGATGCTTTCGGGGCATCTGCAAGGGCGTTTTCTGGCAATGTTGTCTCACATGATTCAGCCAAAGCTTATTCTTGAAATCGGTACTTATACCGGCTATTCGGCTTTATGTCTGGCTGAGGGTTTAGCAGAAAACGGGAAGATCATCACGATTGATATAAACGAAGAATTGGAGGATTTTGTAAGAGATTTTTTCAGACAATCTCCGCTTAATGATAAAATAGATTTCCGTATCGGTAATGCAATGGATGTTATCCCTACCATAGCCGATTCATTTGATATTGTTTTTATTGATGCCGATAAACTGAATTATAACAATTATTATGATCTGGTTTTTGACAAAGTTCGTCCGGGTGGTTATATCATAGCTGATAATGTATTGTGGAGTGGTAAAGTGAGTAATCCGGCTGCTAAAGATAAAGATACGCTCAATATCAAGGCTTTTAATAAGAAGATACAGGATGATACGCGTGTAGAGAATATTTTGCTTCCGATTCGTGATGGATTGATGGTTTTGAGGAAGAAGTAGTTTTGCCCGGCCGAAGGCGAAGCAAAGCAGATGGTTCCAAATAAGTAATTAAGAGGTATGCAAATACCCTGATTTAAATAAATTGTGCTTTAATATAATTTCCTAATTCCATGAAAAAAACGTTAGCTTTCTCGTTTTTTCTGGTAAGCATCCATGTGGCTATTGCTCAACAGCCCGGCTTACCTGAGGTATCTCGAAGAGTCGATTTTGCGGGTATAACCGTCCAATTAGATGCAGATGCCCAAAAACTTGTCCAAAAAGAAATTTCTGCGCTTTTAATTCCCGAGAATAAGTATGTGCTGGATAAATTGCAGAGAATCCAATGGTATTTTCCGGTGATAGAACGTATTCTTGAGCAGGAGAAGGTACCAGATGATTTTAAATATCTGGCCGTAGTTGAAAGCTCATTACTTCCTGATGCCGTTTCAAGCTCAAATGCAGTGGGTTTCTGGCAAATGAAGGCCAGCACAGCACAGGAAATGGGCTTAAGAGTAGATAATGATATTGACGAACGAAAAAATATCTATTCGTCTACCAGGGCCGCAGCGGCCTATCTGAAACGCAATAATCAGATTTACAAAAACTGGGTTTCTACGCTTTATTCATATATGCTGGGTGCAGGTGGCATCAGTAAAATAGTGCCTTCTGAATGGACGAATGCCTCAACAGTAGAATTTGACGGACGTACAGACCGCTATCTGCTTAAAACCATTGCAGCCCGTATTGCTTTTGAATACCGTGTTAACCGTATGAAGCAGAATCCTTATGCATTTGTAGAATATCGCAAAGGCAGAGGCAAGACCTTATCGCAGATTGCCTCAATGGTTGATGTAGATGCTAACGAGCTGAAAAAACACAATTCCTGGCTTCAGATTAATACTATTCCCGAAGATTATTCAGTTGCCATTCTTGTACCGGTTACAAGTATGGATGATGTGCAATCTAAAATCGGCCGTCAGCCTGATATGGTAGCCGCTAAAGGCAGCAAAGCCAGAAAAGAGGAGATTAAGCACCGGGATTATCCGGTATTAGAGAGAGTGACGACACAGGTAAATAATGAGGAAGATCCGGTGTTTTACACTATCAATGAAATGAAAGGAATTCTTGCCAAGCCTGGCGACGATGTGGCTTCTCTGGCAAGAGGCGGTAAACTGAAAATAAAGGATTTTCTGCTTTTCAACGACATGACAGACAGAGATGCCGTAGAGGAAGGACAGGTGTATTATCTGCAAAGAAAACTTCGTAAAGGGCCAATTGAGAAGCACCAGGTGCAATCAGGCGAAACAATGTGGCGTCTTTCGCAGATGTTTGGTATCAAACTGCGTAATTTATTGAAACTCAACCGCATGAAAGCTACTCAGACTATACAGGAAGATCAAATCGTCTATTTACAGAAGAAACGTCCTAAAAATGAGCCGATAGAAATTAACAGAAGCCAAAAAGAGCAGGAACCTGAGCAAAAAATACCCGTGATGGAAAAATATGATGATCAGGTAGTTGCAAAGAATGATAAACCTAAAAGAACCCCTGGCCCAGAAGAGGTAATGACGAACCCGGGCGAAACGGTTGTGATAGAAAGACCTGCCAGAAAACAGGCATCAAACAAAAAAGAAACAGTAACTCAGACCCCGGTAAGCACCAGCAGCACTGTCAGCACAACCGATGAAAGTGATGAAGATGATATAGTGGTGATTGCCGAAGATGAAGATAAAACAGGTTTCAGTACAACAAATAACCCTGTAAAACCTGCCCCGGTGAATCCGAATGTGACAATCAAGAGCACGGCTCCATCCACGGAACCTAAGAGAACCTCACCGGCCAATACAAACACAACCAGTGTTGCCTCTAAAACAAATGTGCATACGGTTGATGTCGGACAAACCCTTTACAGCATTGCACGTCTCTATAAGGTCACTGTCAGAGATTTAGCGGCATGGAACGGATTTTCTACCGATGAGCGAGTAAAAGTAGGACAGGAGCTAATTGTAAGCAACAAGGGCAAGGCAGTTTCAGCAGGTAATAGCGGTGTTGCCTCGAAAGCCGAAAGGAGTGAAGGAACAGCGATGCATCAGGTAAAGAAAGGCGAAACCTTGTTTAGCATTTCGAAGCGCTATAGTGTGGCCATGAAACAGATTCAGGAATGGAACAATATGAATGACAAGAATGTTAAGATTGGGCAGAAGTTAATTATCAGAAAGATTTAGAAACTGTTTGAGCTAATCTTATTTTTTTCAAAATGATTCTTTTTCACAAATACGGCGCCATCAAAATCCCGCGCGACGTCCGCTCATTTAGCTCTGCTAAACTCCGGTTTTGCTGTCTTGTCTTTGCAAAAAATAATGCATTTTGATTC
>CALRLN020000155.1:0-10592 GCA_943368675.1 Chitinophaga pinensis
GGGCCCTTTCTACTAATCGTTTATTCAAAGCTTTGGCTCTTCCGAATTCTTCAGCATCGTTGGGATCTATTACTATTGTCAGATGGAAATTACCATCGCCTACGTGCCCTAAGATGGGTGCATATATACCACTTTCCTGAATATCCTGTTGTGTTTCAGTAATACATCTGGCTAATCTTGAAATGGGTACGCAAACATCTGTCGACATCAGTTGTCCATCTTTCCTGAGGGCTACTGAGGCAGGTGCAGCATCAGTACGCGCACGCCAGAGCTTTGTGCGGGCGGCCTCGTCTTTCTCCCATATAAATGCCTTTGCTCCAAAACTTTGTGCAATGGCCTCTACCTGGGTGATTTGTTCTTCCAGCTCTGATTGAGACCCATGAAATTCCAAAAAAAGCGTAGGTGCCTCCTGATAATTAAGCGCAGAATAGCGGTTGATAGCTCTCATCATCTGCGCATCTAATAGCTCAACTTTTGCAATAGGTACACCTTTCTGAATGGTTTGAATGGCAGTATTAACAGCATCTTCTACAGTTGCAAAAGAACAAACTGCCGCATAAATAGCCTGCGGATAACTATGTAGTTTGATTGTCAGCTCGGCTATTACGCCCAAAGTACCTTCTGCTCCAACAAAAAGTCGGGTAAGGTCATAACCTGCTGAAGATTTTCTGGCTTTGCTTCCGGTTTTAATGATCTGTCCGTCCGGTAATATTACTTTGAGCGCTAGTACATTGTCTTTCATTGTACCATAGCGCACGGCATTGGTGCCGGATGCCCTGGTACTGGCCATACCGCCTAAAGTAGCATTTACACCGGGACCAATCGGAAAGAAAAAACCGCTCCCTTGTAATGCTTCATCGAGTTGGTTGCGGGTAACGCCCGGCTGAATAGTAGCATACATATCTGCCTGATTGATTTCCAGAATCTGATTCATAGACCGGAGGTCAATACAAACCCCTCCATTTAAGGCTAATATATGCCCCTCAACAGAAGTGCCTGCCCCGAATGGGATAATGGGTACCTGATGAGTAGCACAAATCTTAACGATTTCGGCAATTTCTTCAATGGAAGAAGGATACACAACCCAATCCGGTGGAGTGCAGGCATGATAACTGAAACCAAGGCCATGTTCATTTCTGACTGCCTCTTTATCTACTACACGGTCGTGTAGGAGGTTTTGCAACTGCTCAGAAACGATTTGCTTTAGTTGTGTATCCATCCTATAGCTTATTTCATTAAATCTGCATAATGCTTGTAAAACAAGGGAATGGTTTCAATGCCTTTATAGAAATTAACCAGACCATAATGTTCATTAGGCGAGTGCAGGGCATCAGAATCGAGACCAAAACCGAATAGAATAGATTTTAAGCCTAATTCTTTTTCAAACAGGGCTACAATCGGTATACTGCCTCCGCCACGGGTTGGTACAGGCCTTTTGCCATAGGCTTCTTCCATTGCCAGCATAGCTGATTTATAGCCTGCAGATTCAAGCGGAGTAACATAGGGTTGTCCACCATGATGGCGGGTAACTGTTACTTTAACTGTAGGCGGGGCAATGGCTCTGAAATGTGCATCGAATAATTCAGCTATTTCCTCCCAATCCTGATCAGGTACTAACCGCATCGAGATTTTAGCAAATGCTTTTGACGGCAGAACTGTTTTCGAGCCTTCGCCAGTATAACCTCCCCAGATACCGTTAACATCCAATGTAGGGCGGATAGATGCACGTTCACGGGTGGTATATCCTTTTTCTCCTGATACTTCGGCAATATCCAGGTCAGCTTTGTAGTCTTCCAGATCAAAAGGTGCAGCTTCTAAGGCATCTCTTTCTTCCTGACTTAGATCAGCTACTTTGTCATAAAAACCTTTTACAGTTACTTTGCCGTCGGCATCGTGTAGTGAGGCTATCATCTGGCATAGCACATTTACCGGGTTAGCCACTGCTCCACCATATACACCTGAGTGTAAATCACGGTTGGGGCCTGTTACCGATACTTCCATATATGTCAGTCCTCGTAAGCCTGTTTCTACCGATGGAATATCGTTGGCAATAATAGAGGTATCTGAAATAAGAATGACATCTGCTTTGAGTTTTTCCCTGTTTTCTTTGACAAAAGTCCCCAAATGTTCTGAACCCACTTCTTCTTCACCCTCAAACATAATTTTCACATTACACGGCAGCGCGTCATTAGCCAGCATCATTTCAATGGCTTTTACATGCATATAAATCTGCCCTTTATCGTCACAGGACCCACGGGCAAAAATAGCTCCTTCAGGGTGTATTTTTGTCTTTTTTATAGTAGGTTCAAATGGCGGAGAATCCCATAATTCATAAGGGTCAGCAGGTTGCACATCGTAGTGCCCGTATACCAGAATAGTCGGTAAGGCAGCATCTATAATTTTCTCGGCATATACTACAGGGTGACCGGCAGTAGGCACTATCTCAGCCTTATCAAGCCCGGCGGCTAATAGTTTTTCTTTAATGTATTCGGCTGCACGAATCATATCAGGCTGAAATTTAGAATCGGCACTGACAGACGGAATCCTAAGAAAATCAAATAACTCGTTCAGAAAACGGTCTTTGTTCTGGTTTATATAAGTACTCATATATTTGTGTTATTGATTGTCCGAATTTATTGGACAGATGTATTACTCCTTCAATAAATAAAAGCGAAAAGCTATTGCTTCCTTACCACAAAGTAAAGTAATTGATAGAGAGAATACAAAGGTTTTGAGAAGTCTGTTTTATTTCTTCGCCCCGATTTTGTTTTCGGTTCCTTTCATCAGGCGTTGAATATTGTGGCGGTGGGTA
Organism: Chitinophaga pinensis; assembly: GCA_943368675.1. GTDB lineage: Bacteria > Bacteroidota > Bacteroidia > Cytophagales > Spirosomataceae > Emticicia. The sequence continues at coordinate 2,813 of CALRLN020000155.1, forward strand.
AATACCAGAATAAGGAACAGGGCACAAGCAAAACCCAGATAGTAAGGGTCGTGGTCAGGGTTCGTATTCCATGCATTGAATGCGATTTGTAAAGGAAAAGTCAGAGCACCCAACATAGAGCCCAGCGAAACATATTTAGTAAAAAAAACGATTATAGCAAAAACAACTATACAACCAATAACCGTCATTGGGAAAGTAGCTGCTATCACACCTAATGCGGTAGCTACTCCTTTGCCTCCGCGGAATTGAGCAAAAACGGGGTATAGATGTCCAATTATTGCACTGATACCCATAATCAGAGGCAAATAATTATCTGTATCAGGAAATAAAAACTGTGCAGAGAGTACAGCAAGAAAACCTTTGAGAAAGTCGATAATGAGTACGATTATGCCCGCTGTGCGTCCGAAAGTACGTAGAGAATTGGTTGCTCCTGCATTGCCACTTCCATGTTGACGAACATCCAGGCCATGAAAAATTTTACCGTACCAAACAGCCGTAGGGATAGACCCTAACAAATAGGCAAGAACTACGCCCATTATAATCATACTTTCTCTAGTTTAAATGATGTAGTACAAAACTATATAAAAATTGTGAGATTTGAAGATTTAAAATTTCATTAAAAATTGTAAAATGCTGATAGTTAAGTGATTGTATGGTTAAAAAATTTCCTTTAAATTGTATATTTTTCTTAAAAATTTATTCTGACTCCTGACATATTTCACAAAGCATTGTAAATAAGGACGTTCGGTATTCAGAAAAAAGGAATGCTAAAGCGTTTTAGAATGACTCAAAATTTTTTATAAAGTCAGCAAATCTTTTTGAAAAAGTCAATGTTGTTAAAATGGAAGTCTATTTTTATGTGTAAGATATTCACTCATTTATGCCTGAGCCTTACATAGCCAGCGTTTAATTTCTTAAAAAATATACCTGCCTTGTGGCGCCTTCCTCCGGAGACTATTGTGCAACAAAACGAATCTGGTGTAAAACCAGCTTGCAGTTTTTTTCAAATGCTATGAAAACAAATCTATTATCTGCTTCTTATCAGGAAGAAATAAAAAAAACTTTGTCGTTAGCTATTCCTAGTGTAGTGGCGCAATTGGGCTCGATTCTGATGGGGGTAACTGACAATATCATGGTAGGCCATTATCTTGGCAAAATTGGTTTGGGTGTATCCGGCATTGCCAACTCTATTGCTTTTGTCATTGCATCAATCGGTATTGGTGGCCTGGCAGTAGTAGCACCCTTGATTTCTAAGGCTAAAGCTGAACGGAATGTACCGGAAGTCAACCGCCTATTCAGGGCAGGGCTTTGGGCGGCTTTCTGGTTTGGTCTGGTATTAGGCGCTATAGGTTTTATATGTGTTTATTTCTTTGAAATTTTTCAACAATCTGCTGAAATCAACCGCAAAGCTCCCGGTTTCATGAGTGTTATTGTTGTCTCCAATTTCTTTGTTTTTATTTTTGCTGCATCTAAACAATTGTCTGACGGGCTGTCGCGTACTTATGTAGCCATGATGATTACATTTGTAGGACTCATTACCAATCTGGTTTTTAATATATTGTTGATTAACGGTTATCTGGGTTTTCCGGCTTTGGGACTCAATGGCTCGGCTGTTTCTACCTTAATTGCCAGAGTATTTATGGTAATAGCTATGCTGGCTTATCTTTTCAGAGCTAAAACCTTTCAAAAATATCTTCGTAAAAAATATAATCCGTTGCCTGTTGGCAATCTGGTCAGGTATATTTTTAAAATAGGCGTGCCAAGCGGTCTGCAATTTTTCTTTGAGATAGCCGCATTTTCCTTAGCAGTAGTAATGATGGGCTGGCTGGGTGATAACCAGTTGGCGGCTCATCAGATTGCAATTAATTTGGCTTCTACTACCTATATGATGGCATCGGGGTTGGGTGTAGCCGGAGGTATCAGGGTAGGAGAGGGCAGAGGCTTGAGAAGTATCCATAAAATCCGGATGTCTGGCAATGCCGCATTGTTGCTGGTGGGGGTATTCATGACTATTATGATGCTATTGATGATTGTTTTAGATAAATTTCTGGTAAGATTATATATATCAGATACCGAAATTGAAGTGGTAGCCATAGCGGTAAAATTGATGTTGATAGCTGCGGTATTTCAATTATCAGACGGGATACAGGTTGTTGCTTTAGGTATTCTCCGGGGTATTTCTGACGTAAATATTCCGACCTGGATTACCATGTTTGCTTATTGGATTGTAGCTTTGCCTTTGGGTTATTTTCTGGGCTTTACTCTGAAACAGGATGCCATTGGTATATGGTTAGGGCTATGGGCGGGGCTAACCATGTCGGCCGTCTTATTGACCACACGATTTTATTATCTGGTAGCTAAAATGAAAAAATCCGGACAGTATTCATTAGAACCAACGGGCGCATGAAAGAGAAAAATCTCTGGTCATATTATAATAAACAGGTAGTAGAAGCAGGTCTTGATGAGGCTGGCAGGGGATGTCTGGCCGGGCCTGTTGTAGCGGCAGCTGTGATTTTACCTAAAGATTATAAGCACGCATTGCTGAATGACTCGAAGCAACTGACAAAGAAGCAGAGGAATAGTTTGCGAGAAGAAATAATAAAAGATGCACTGGCCTATCAGGTGGCGCAGGCATCAGAGGCAGAAATAGATAAAATCAATATCTCGAAGGCAAGTTTTCTGGCCATGCACCGGGCGGTGGAAGCACTGCATATACAGCCCGAACATCTGTTGGTAGATGGCAACCGATTTGTGCCTTATCCGCTTATACCGCATACGTGTATCATCAAGGGAGATGAGAAGTTTCTGTCGATTGCCGCAGCGTCAATTCTTGCCAAGACCTATCGTGATGATTTGATGGAACAACTTGCCCTGGAATACCCCGACTACCGATGGCATGAAAACGCCGGATACCCAACGCCTTATCATCGGAACGCCATTCTTCAAAACGGCCTAACGCCCTATCATCGTACAAGTTTCAGATGTTTCAAATAATAAACCCTTGCAAAGCTTAACTCTGCAAGGGTTTAAAAAGAGAGTATTTTATATTTTTAAAACTTCAGATCTTTCAGATAGACCGCATCCTTTTTCATACTGTCAATCGGGCTTACAGGGTATTCTTCCTGCTCTACCAGGTAATACTTTATGCCTGCGTCTTTGGCTGCGCGTAGCAAAGTTTTATAGTCAATAATACCTTTTTCCAAATCAGTTTGTTTTGGTTTCGGGTCTTTGGTTTCCAATTGTTTTATGTGGCAAAGTTCATAGCGTTTGCCATATTCTTTCAGGTGAGCCAAAGTATCTTCACCAGAGGCTTCTATCCAGCACATATCTAACTCAAACATTACTAACGAAGGGTCGGTATTATCCAATAAGATACGTTGTCCTTTTACACCATTGGCATTCTGGAAAGAATATGAGTGATTATGATAACCGTATTTTATGCCATATTTTTTTGCAATTTCGCCATTTTTAGTGAAAGCCTCAGCTTTTTTCTTCCAGGCATCTGCTGACGGTTGCATACCAATACCGGGGCAAATCACATATATTAAGCCTGCCTCAGCACATTTGGCAATCATTTCTTCATTGGTATCAGGCAAGCCCAGGTGCGTACTTACCATTTTAACACCAATATCAGACAGATAAGCTTTAGAATCTTTCGGACTCATTCCCCAGAATGGGTCTTTCGAGTAGCTTTCAAAATATTCATAGCCCATATCGGCCAATTGCTTCATATATCCTTTAGGGTCTTTAGGCAATACATCACGGATACTATATAGCTGGCAACCGAATTGTTTCAGCGTGCCTTTAGCTTCTACTCTGTTAGCTATCAGGGCCAATGCTGCCAAAGAAGCAGATTGTTGTAAGAATTTTCTGCGATCAATCATCATAAGTTTTTCAGTAGGTTTTGGTTTTAAAGAAATGCACGGCAAGTTAGCGGATTTTATAGAACCAATGGAAGGATAAGTATGATTTTTTTGTGATTTTTAATAAGAATTCAATTGGCGTAATATATGCCTGAAATATTATAACCAACAAAAAAAGCACAGATAGACAACTACCCGTGCTTCTCTCCGAATTAAATTAAATTCTTAATCCTCAAACATTCTACCTAAACCACCCAATACAGAGCCGCTTTCTTTGTTGGCATTGCCGCCATAAGGAGCCAGACGTTGAATCAATTTTGAAATCGGTAATGATTGAATCCATACCTTTCCTGTACCACGAAGCGTAGCCAGGAACAAGCCCTCACCACCAAAAATCATTGATTTAAGACTACCGGCACGTTCAATATCAAATTGTAGTTGTGGTTCAAATCCTACTACGCAACCAGTATCAATACGTAATGTTTCATTATTTAATTCACGTTCAATAACTACCCCGCCAGAGTGAATAAATGCCATGCCATCGCCCTGAATTTTTTCAAGAATAAAGCCTTCTCCACCAAAGAAACCCGAGCCTAACCGTTGGTTGAAATGAATAGAGATACTAGTACCCATTGCCGCACATAAGAAAGCATCTTTTTGCACAATCAGGGTATTGCCCATAATCTTTGCCAAGTCAACTGCCTTGATTGTGCCCGGGTAAGGGGCAGCAAATGCTACTTTGCGTTTCATTTGCGGAACCTTATTGGTGAAATGAGTCATAAAAATCGACTCTCCCATCAGGGCACGGCTACCTGCCTGTAATAACTTACCAAAAAGACTTTGTTGCGGTTGAGAACCATCGCCCATTTTTGTTTCAAACTGAATGCCATCTTCCATATAAAGCATTGAACCTGCTTCGGCAATTACAGTTTCATAGGGGTCAAGTTCGATTTCGACAATCTGGATGTCTTCACCATATATTTTGTAATCAATTTCGTGAGAACGCATAGCTATATAATTGGGTTTATAATTCTGCGACGAATATATAAGTTTAGTAGTATATTATTCAAAAAAAACTACATAAATGGAGCAGATTATTGACGGAATGGCAATTTTGCGAATATTTTAAAATTTTTCCAACCTTTTCACTTTACACCGTATCCTAGTAGTAAATGTAGAGAATTTTAAACAAAACCGGATGGAATGGTTTTAGAATATAATTCTTCATGCATGAAAGATACTTTAAAAATTAAAAAGAATTTTATGAAAAGGTTAATGGTGATTATGATGGTTGCGGTAGCGACAGCATGTTCAAAAGATGAGGTGACAGAGCCTAAGGCTTCGTTAGGTAGTACAATTGAAACAGCATATTCAAAAGCAGTAGTATTGCAGGAAGGTGTTGAGGTAAAAGTCACAAAAATAGAAGATAGCCGTTGTCCTAAAAGCGTTGTATGTGTTTGGGCAGGTATGGTAAAAGTATTTTTTAGCGTAAGCGAGGGCAATACTACCAAAGAGGCTGTGGTTGAAATATTGGGTGACCAATCAAAACCGCCAAAAACTACAGTAGAACTAAACGGTACTACTTACGTGATTGAAGTTTCTGATGTTTCTCCTTATCCTCAGACTCCGGATCCAATCAGTTTGCAGGATTACAAAATCAGTTTCACAATCAAGAAAGCTTAATTAAAAAAACAAAGGCTAACTTTTCGGGTTAGCCTTTGTTTTTTAAGCCTGTGGTTCGCTTGGCGGTGGCGTTGTTGTATCGTGAGGCTTATTGCCGAATAAATCCTGCAAGAACTTTTCAGCACCCGGAAAATACTGCTTCAGGGCTTCTGCACCTTCAGTTTTCAGTTTTTCAAAGTATTCAGGTGCTTTATCAATTGCCTGTTCGGCTTCGCCCTTAAACTGATTGCCTTTTTCTTTCAAATCGGCCAATGCTTTTTCTCCTTCTTCGGTCTGTAAATATTTGTGTAAGGCTACACCCGCGGCTGCTCCCAGTACGAATGTGGCTAAGTGTTTTGCATTTACCATTGTCTTAATTGATTTGTTGTTAAACTAACTTCTGACGAAATTAGGCAATAAAAGTATCAATAATTTATGACGATAATCATTAATTTTGCCCATAGGTAAAAAATCCGGATAAATGGCTGAAAACCTTATTGACAATTACGCACGTCTGTTATTTGATTATCATTTTCTTAAACAACCGCTAAAAAAAGCTGATTGTATTTTTGTATTAGGCAGCCATGACCCAAGTGTAGCAGACTATGCTGCCCAGCTATATAACGAGGGTTTTGCACCTTATATTATTTTTTCCGGCGGAGTGATACGGCCTGCAGGTGAATTAAGAAATACTGTACCCAAAACCGAAGCTGAGGCGTTTTTTGATATTGCCATAAGTAAAGGCGTGCCTGCCGAGGCTATTTTCTTGGAAAACGATGCTACCAATACAGGAGAGAATTTTATACTGACCAAAAGATTGTTAGAAGAGCGTAATCTGCCTTTTAAAAGTTTTATTCTGGTCCAGAAACCGTATATGATTCGCCGGACGTACGCTACAGCAATGGTTCAGTTTAAAGAATTTGAGTTTAGTGTTTCGGCTTTGCCAGATACCTATGATTCTTACTTAGAACGTTGTCTGGCAGGCGGCATTACCAGGGAGCGGGTAATCAGCAATATGACAGGCGATTTGCAAAGATTGAAGATTTATCCTGACAAAGGATTTCTGATTCCTATGGATATACCTGATGATGTCTGGTATGCCTATGAAAGATTACTCGAGCTGGGTTTTGAAGGGCGTATGGCCGTATAAGTATTTTACCATTTAATAAAATCTAACGGTTAAAAGCAGGCAATTTTTCGGCTTAACAAGAATCCATTACTAATATTGTCCTGTAGAAAGCATCACAAGGGTACAGGCTTCTAAAGGCTCAATCTTATTCTGAGAGAGCAGGGCTTCAAATGCGGGGTTTTCTGTGCCTGGATTAAAGATAACCCGTTTAGGTTTTAAGCCTACAATATAATCGTAATATTCCGGCTGGCGTTTTGGGCTGATATACATAGTAACGGTATCGACATCTTTCAATTCAGGCTTATTTGTCTGTATTTCTTTACCACCGATTTGTCCCTGGTCTCTACCTATAAGCTCAATTTCATGACCATGATTTAATAATCTGTTGGCAGCTAAAAAAGCATAACGTGTGGGGTCGGTGGATGCTCCTATTACTAAGGTTTTTTTTGACATTATTTTTATATTTATACCATCTCAACATTTATGCAAACGGCTTTTGTTCCTTAATTTTATATTAAAACTATATTATAAAAACAATTTTTTGTACAAAATGTTGTTATTATGCGAAGATAATCCTAACTGTTGAGAGTTATTCCCGATTTCCTGCTGGCATACTTTTTTACGTAGATTGGATATAGTTAAGATTAACAATTATATAATTTTTGTGATGAATAGAGGACTGAACAGTGAAAAAAATGCTCTATGGGCAGAACGATGGACACCAGTTGTCATTGATGTGGAAGGAGTCGAAAACCCGCCTCGTTATGAGGTCTCAAATTTTGGCCGGCTCCGTAGCTTGCAAAACGATGCCAAAGGTACAATTATCAAAGGCTCGGTGATTCAGGGTTACAGGTCTCTGAACGTAAGATTACCTAAAGGGAAAACCTTCAATCGCTATATTCACAAATTAGTGGCAGAAACTTTCGTAAAAAGAGACAGTCTTGACCATAAGTTTGTTATTCATCTTGACTATGACAAAATGAATAATCATTTTGAAAACCTGAAATGGGTAACCAAAGATGAAATGGTAGAGCACAACCGCGAAAACCCCGCAGTAAAGAATAAGCCGATTCCGAGAAATACGAAGAATTATAAACTGACTGAAACGAAGGTCAGAATGATAAAA
>CALRLN020000156.1:0-10552 GCA_943368675.1 Chitinophaga pinensis
CAGGACACCAAACAGCAAAAACCTTTTTGACATTGAAGTACCTGTACTCAATTATGACAGCAACGAAAGCGAAGAGGTAAAAATCATTCTTAATCCGGCAGTAAGCAGCACTTATGAAATTCTGGGTGCCGCTACAAAACTAAAATTGAAACTGGAAACAGACCTTACTACCACACACGCCCAAAATTCTTACTTTGAAGTGAGAAGCTTAAAAATTGTCGGAAAACCAGCTTTAGCCTCTTTCAGAAGGGCTTTTGATGAGGGTGATGATGAATCTGGCAATGGTTCAAAAGGCCCTAAAGTACCTCCATTGACTTCAATGGGATAATATCTTGTCAGTTTTAAAAAAATAGGATAAATTTCGGGTACTTAATGAAAGTTAAGTACCCTTTCTATTTTCTCATTAATGAAGAAAAACTTATTCTTTTATATTTTTATTCTCGGTTTTACTATAACCGTGAAATCGTTCGGACAATGCCCTACCGATGCAAGTATTTATGAATTAACAAAAAAATCCCTATCTTTCACACCTGACGAAAATATTCCGAAATTCGAAAAACTTTATAAAACATTACAGAAATGTAAAGATATAAGGGACTCATCTATAGGTCATATCTGCTATAATCTGTCTAATAACTATTTTTATAAAAAAGATGAGAAAAAAACATTGGATTATGCTAAACTCGCTCTTAAGTACTGGCAACCATATGCCAAGCAAAAACCCAGAGGTCTCACTTTTGCTGCCTACATAGTTGCAGCTAATAATCATCTTCAGCTTAATTATACTGAAGCTATTAAATATTATATACTAACTATAAACTATACTGAGGACAGTTATTGGAAAGGATATTGTTTAAAGTTGATTTCAGATTTGGAATTTGAACTAGGTGATTATGATAGTATGCTTCATTCTCTTGATAAAGCACAAAGTTTAGCTGAAAATTCTAAAAGGGCAGATTTGATAACACTAATGGGTCAAATACTTAATAGTAAAGGAATTGCATTCAGCAGATTAGAACAGGAAGAAAAAGCAATAAAATATTATAAACAGGCTCAAAAGTATAATCGAGAAACGAATCTGGAAGAAAAAGAATTGATGAGCGACATTTTCCTCAATTTGGGCACCAGCTATAGTAATTTAAAAAACTTTAAAACTTCTGAAAAATATTTTAAAGCGTCTGAAAAAATATCAACACAATATAACTTCCAAAATAATCATGTTTACAACAATCTTGGAATTTTATATAAGAAGTTCAATCATTATAAGGAGGCAAATGAAGCTTATATCAAAGGTATTGGTCTATTAAAGAAACAAAAGAATAGTGTTGAACTAAGCCGGATTTACCTTAATTATTCTAATTGTCTGAAAGATCAGAATAAACTTGATTCAGCGATTAAAACAATAGAAACAGCAATTGCCGTATTCCCTCTACTTGATATGAAAAAGCAGAATTTTGCTATTATCAGAAGTAAAAGAACGCTCTTTTATATTTTCAGAGATTATGGGAAACATCTTCTGGCGGCTTATAAAAAAAATAAAGACAGGGCTTATCTGAATAAATCATTAGAATACTTCTCTTATGCCGATAATTTACTTAATCTGATGCGGCAGGAGCATCAGGGACAGCAATCCAAAAGTTTCTGGAGAGAACATTCCCGTAGTTTTTATGAATCCGCTATTGAGGCGTGTCGACTAGCCCGGGATGCAGAAAAAGCATTCTATTTTTTCGAGCAATCAAGAGCCCTGTTATTACTTGATGATCTGAAAGAAAACCACGCAAGAGAATTGTTGTCTGAACAGGAAAAACTTAAAGAGAAAAACTTTCAGTCACAGATACTTGAATTACAGTTTCAGCTTGAAAGTAAATCTGAACAATCGGCTGCGTATAAACAAATCACCCAGAAATTATTACTAACCAAAGACCAATTCGCTGAATTTAAGAAAGGGTTGGAAAAAAAGTATCCTGCTTATTATTCTGCTAAATATGGTAATGATTTCAAGGATTTAAAAACATTGCAACAATGGCTGAAAGACAATCAGTATAATAGCTTTGTAAGTTATTTTATTGGTGATAGTGCCACCTATGCCATGAAAATAACACCTGCCGCAATTAAATTCATAAAGCTTCCGTCAGACAAGCAAAATCTTAGTTCCCGCTTTATAAACTTTTGTGCTGATGCCGATACAATCAATACGCATTTCCCTGCGTTTCTGGCTCTTTCAAATCAGTTATACAAACGATTAATACAATCTCTTGAGGTATCAGAAGGAAGAATAATTATATCATATGACGACAATTTTCTACCCTTTGAAGCCCTGAGCCGTTCGTCTGCGAAAGAAGACTTTCTAGTAAGGCATTGTGCAGTAAGTTATGCCTACTCTGCTAATTTTCTTCTGAAAAGTATAGAAACCAGAAACCAGCACAACAACTGGCTAAGCAGTCCTACATTTCTGGGTGTGGCACCTGTTAATTTTGACAAGTCACTTTCTGTATATGATTTGCCTTTATCCGCTCAGTCTCTTAAAAATATTAATGAAGCATTTGAGGGTAAAATGCTCCTAAAGAATGAAGCTTCAAAACAGTCATTTATGGAGCAATTTCCAAGACATACATTAGTCCAGCTATATACACATGCCGATACCACCTATAAAGGCCCTGTTTTTTATCTGTACAACGCACCTGTCTACGTTTCTGAAATCAGAAATACTCAGGCGATGCATACAGAAATGATTGTGCTATCGGCATGTAAAACTGCCCTGGGGAAAAATGTGAAGGGTGAAGGCGTTTTTAGTCTGGCAAGGTCATTCTCTGCCTTAGGTATTCCTTCGTTAATTACTACTTTATGGAATGTGGATGAAAAGGCAACTTACGAAATTACAGAACTTTTTTATCAGAATCTTAGTGACGGCTTCCCGAAAGATGTTGCTTTACAAAAAGCCAAACAGACATATATTGATGCCAATACCCGTAATATATTACCTACCTTATGGGCTTCTTCTATATTGATTGGCGACGCTGCTCCTATGCAGCAAACTAACTGGTGGTTGATTGCTGGCATTAGTGTTTTAATTTTGGGCGCAGGCATCTTTGCCTTTTTTAGATACAAAAAGCGATAAATATATTAAAATCAGTACAATTCTTTATTCGCCGAACCCTTTTAAACAGATTCTTAATAAAAGCATAATAGATTCGCCGCCTTATTTTCATTTTAGTTTCCGTCCTTTGCAATTTGAATCTCCAAGAGATTCAATAGCCTGTTATGCTATTTTGCAGACAAGTTTTCGGATTGTTTTTATTAAATTCATCTGATATTCTATATCTGACTTATCACCTAAAACACTTTTCAATGAAAAAATCAGTGCATCTTATTTATCTTCTGTTGCTTACCTCACTTGTGTGTTTTGCCCAAAAAGAGAAAAAAATACAGCATCCAAAAAATATTATTTTATTAATAGGCGATGGCATGGGTACCGCCCAAATATTTGCCGGAATCGCAACCAGCAAGCAGCCACTCAATATAGAACGAAGTCGGGTAATTGGTTTTCATAAGAATCAGGCTTCTGATAAGTTTATCACAGACTCTGCCGCAGGTGCAACAGCGTTTGCAACAGGTGAAAAAACATATAACGGTGCTGTTGGTGTTGATAAAGACAAAAAAAGTCTGACAACTATTCTTGAAATTGCAGAGCGAAATGGTCTGGCTACAGGCCTGGTTGCTACCTGCGCTATTACTGATGCTACTCCTGCTTCTTTTATTGCCCACCAGCCCGCAAGAGCAATGGCAGAAGAAATTGCCGCTGATTTTCTTAAAACTGATATTGATGTTTTTATTGGCGGAGCCCGTAAAAACTTTGCTCAGCGAAAAGATGGCAGAAACCTTATTGAAGAATTGAAAGCGAAGGATTATCAGATTGCCCACTCAATTGAGGAGGTAGGAAAAGTTACTTCAGGAAAACTGGCGGGCTTTCTTGCGGATGCAAACCCCGTTAAAATCTCAGAGGGCAGAGGCGACCAGTTATTAATTTCTACTCAAACAGCTTTAAGTATACTGAAACAAAATAAAAAAGGATTCTTTCTGATGGTTGAGGGTTCGCAGATTGATTGGGGCGGCCATGCCAACGATACACAATATATCGTCAATGAAATGCTTGACTTCGACAAAGCCATTGGTGCCGCTTTTGATTTTGCCGATAAAGATGGCAATACCCTGGTAATTATAACTGCTGACCACGAAACAGGCGGATTTTCGATTAATGGTTTGAAAGATGGACAAATAGAAGGCAAATTTACTACCGGTGGACACACAGGTGTTATGATTCCCGTTTTTGCTTATGGCAAGGGCGCAGACCTGTTTTCAGGTATCTATTTCAATAATGATATTTTTCATAAAATGCTGAAGGCATTTAGTTTTAAATAAAAAATCTGTTTGAGCATTTTATTTCAAGCCGGGAATCTGCGCTCCACCCCAGAGCTGATTTTTGTTGCATCGCATCCGCTCAAGATTATTTATTGAGAGCTTTACGAGCAAAAACCAACTTCTCAATCTCATAAGAAATTAGTTTAAACACGTTCAAAACCAAAAGAAGGTCTCCAATATTTACGCTGACAAATGCTGGAGACTTTCTTTTTATGCTTATACTTGACCGAATTTTTTGCTGATAATTTATCCTTCTTCCCCCTGCCAGGATTGAAAAGCAACAGACACTGATTCTAAACCCATTTCCTATTCAATCCATTATATTTCAACTAAAAAATAACCTTAAGTTCATTTTGAGGAAAAGAATGTCATTTTTGAGTTAATATCCCATCCATAATGTTCGGTAAATTTGGCGCTATTAAAATTTAATTCTATAACGTTTATTCTACGTCTAAGGCAAGATTTCAATCTTTTCTGTAAATTGCTAATCTTTTCTAACTGCTATTTTATCAATCTCAGAGTTGCCATAAAATTCCTATGATCTGATAAATACGCCAAGCAGGAATGAATAATAACCTTATTCTAAACAGGAAGAGGAGCCTGGGGTAGTAAAGTACTGGTCCATAACACTATTAAATATTTTTAAGCAGATGAAAAAAGTTTATCTAATCTTTACTTTATGCCTTATTAGCCTTGGTGCTTTTTCACAGACACCTCAGGGAATACCTTACCAGGCGATAGCCCGCAATGCCAATGGTAATATTCTGGCGAGTCAAACTATTGCTGTCAGATTTACCATTTTTACAGGCAGTGCCAATGGTACTATTGCTTATGCAGAAAGACATACTACTACCACAAATGCCCTTGGTTTGTTTACCCTTATTATAGGCGCAGGTACACCACAGAGTAACACCTTCTCTGGAATTAACTGGGGTATTGGCACTAAATTTCTACAAATTGAGTTAGACCCTGCCGGAGGCACAAATTACACCAATCTGGGTACAACCCAGATGATGAGTGTCCCTTATGCCCTTTATGCAGAAACAAGCGGCACACCGGGAACTCCGGGACCAACAGGAGCAACTGGGCCTCAGGGTATTGCAGGGCCAACTGGGGCAACAGGGCCCCAAGGTATTCAGGGAGCTACCGGGCTTACAGGGGCAACAGGAGCAACTGGGCCACAAGGTATTCAAGGTGTAGCAGGGACAACTGGTGCAACCGGGCCGCAAGGTATTCAGGGAGCTACAGGGCTTACAGGACCAACCGGACCACAAGGTATTCAAGGTGTTGCAGGGCCAACTGGGGCAACAGGACCACAAGGTATTCAGGGAGCTACAGGGCTTACAGGACCAACCGGACCACAAGGTATTCAAGGTGTTGCAGGGCCAACCGGGCCGCAAGGTATTCAGGGACCTACAGGGCTTACCGGAGCAACAGGACCGACCGGACCACAAGGTATTCAAGGTGTTGCAGGGTCAACCGGGGCAACCGGGCCGCAAGGTATTCAGGGAGCTACAGGGATTACCGGAGCAACAGGACCAACCGGACCACAAGGTCTTACTGGGCCAACTGGTGCGACCGGCGCGACTGGGCCGCAAGGTATTCAGGGAACTACCGGGCTTACCGGAGCAACAGGACTGACTGGATCACAAGGTCTTACTGGGCCAACTGGCGCAACCGGGCCGCAAGGTATTCAGGGAACTACCGGGCTTACTGGGGCAACGGGACCGACTGGACCACAAGGTCTTACTGGACCGACAGGCGCAACAGGTGCAGACGGACTTGCAACTGTTAATAAAAATGCCACTTTAACGGGGGATGGCACTTCTGGCAGCCCTCTTGGAATTAATTTGGGTAATTCAAATACATGGAGTGGGAGCCAGGTATTTACCGATGGTTCAGAAATTAAGAATAATCCAATTATTATAACAAATAACACAAATACTCCTAACGAGCTCAGATTTCAGGAGGGCTCAAATAATGGTTCTGACTTTGTCAGTCTGAGAGCGCCACTTTCATTGAGCGCTACCACTTATTATATTTTCCCAGGTACTCAACCTTCGGCTGGTGATGTATTGAAGGCAGGTACGATTAACTCAAATAACGTTACTCTACAATGGGCAGCACCGACCGGCGGAAGTAGTTCCTCACCGGTATTTGTCCGCAAAACAACAGATGAAACGGTTACCTCATCTACTACTCTGCAGGATGACGATCAACTGTTTGTAACATTGGAGGCCAACAAGACCTACCATATTAAAGGAGTTCTTCAGGCAAAAAGAACCAATACAGGCTCAGGTGATGGTCTTACCTATAACTTTGCTTATTCTGGTACAACAACCAATGTCAGTATAGTATATACTTCTACGATTAAAGCTACTGATGTTAACTTTTCTTCTGTCCTGAGTAACTCGTTAGTTGGCAATAATGTAGATACGAGTTTAATAACTCCGACCCCATTTGAACTTTATATTACCACTGGCACTTCAGGAACGTTCAAAATAAGATGGGCCCAGTATCAGACAACAAATAATAATCCAACAGTAATAGCAGCAGGGTCAATGCTGGTAGCAACACCGCTTAATTAATGATTGTGATGAAAACAACATTCCAGCTTATCTTATATATTGTTGCCTTTGGCTACAATGTTTGTGCACAGAGCCTCAGCCCGCAGGTAATAGCTTCTGCGGGCGGATATGCCTCCACCGGAAATGTGCAGCTATCATGGACAATGGGTGAAACCTTTATAACACAACTCAGCACTCCGGATTTGTCAGTTTCTCAGGGCTTTCAACAGAATCTGAATATCTGTCTCAACCTGGTTGATTATCGTTATGTCAAAGCAGGAAACCCTTATCAGGGACTTTTCCCTCTGGTCAATAATATGGTCATTGACCAGATTCCCGAACAGGTAAGTATTCTGGTAACGGATGTGTGTGACAATGTAAATATCGGCAGTTTCGAAATGAATATACAGGGCCCGGAACTCAACTGGAATATCATTCAGAATATACATCCAAGCGCATTATTCGATAACTTTGGAAATAACGTGAATGGGAGAAATTTTATTCCGGGTACTTATACCCTGACTGTCACAGGCTATGCTGAAGATAATAAAGGCGGAGGATTGACCTATGGCCCTGTCGTTACTACTTTTACTGTAGTAGGCAATCTTGCTACTATTTCCATGCCTTCCCTTTCAAGTGCCAGTTTGTGTGCTGGAAGCACTGTTGATGTTAGTTTTTCAACTACAGGGGTCTTTAGTGGTAATAACAATCAATTTTTTATACAATTATCGCAACCAAGCGGCAGTTTTGAGTATCCGACAATTATCGGTAGCAGTGCTACCGCCGGAACAGTCACTTGTACTATACCTGCCAATACACCCGAAAGTGATAAATACCTTATCAGGGTAGTATCTTCCAATCAGGTTTATGCCGGAAACCCTGCGATTTCTATGGTAGAGGTAAGCCCAGGTACAAAGTATCTGACTAGTCCGGTAGACGATACCAATTCCGGTTCCAGACTCCAGAAAGTGAGTAGCACGATTATAGCCGAAAATAAACTCGAATCTTCGGTTGTGAATTACCAGGCTGGCAATGCTATCGTACTCAATTCAGGTTTTGAGGTAAAGGCAGGGGCAGTCTTTAAGGCAGAAATTAAAGGATGCACAAACTAAGTTTTCTATCAGGAGCCGTATAAAAAAACGGCTCCTGATAGAAAACCCATGCAACTAAACTCAAAAAGCTGTGTCGTTGGTAAAACAGACCATATACGCATTTCATGGAAAAAGCCTTGAACCGGAATCTCTGGGTTGATTATATGCGCTCAGCGCTTACAGTATTAGTGGTAGCGCATCATGCAAGTCTTGCCTACACAACCTTTGCCCGATTCGATTCGGAAGCGTATATCAGGTCAACACACGCCATTGTAGATAGTAAAAGATGGGTGGGGCTTGATATTTTTGAAAACTTTAATGATGTATTCTTTATGTCATTAATGTTTCTGATAGGTGGCTTGTTTTTATCTAAAAGCATTGATAAGAAAGGCATATCCGTTTTTATTAAAGATAGATTTTATCGTCTGTTTCTACCCTTTATTGTTTTAGGCACTACACTTATGCTGGTAGCCTATGTTCCGTCCTATATTATTGCCAAAGAAAGTACAGATATAGCTGCTTATATCAAAGACTTCTTTGTTGTGGAGCAATGGCCCGTTGGTCCACCCTGGTTTATCTGGGTGTTGTTTGTTTTCAATCTGGTTATTGTATTTCTAAATCCGCTTATCAGACAAATCAGTAAAAAAACAGGTGCTTCTATCTCTGCTCTTCAACATAGACCTCTGATATTTTTTCTTATCTGGTGGCTGATAACCTGGTTATTATACGTGCCGGTCGCACTTAGTGTTGGTCCCGGTACATGGACAGGCATTGGCCCATTTGATTTCCAGTTAAGCAGAGTTCTGCTTTATTTTGGCTATTTCACATTTGGTGTTTTAATTGGCACTACGGATTTTAATCATCAGCTGTTTTCCGGTAAATCAACCATAGTCAGGAAATGGTGGCTTTGGACATTACTTGCTTTGGCAGTTTATAGCATCCTGACTATTGTTGAACGTAAGGAAATATTATCTGATATGGTAAAAACAAATCAACTAGGAGAATTAAGCGCCTGGATGATTTATTTGAGTATATACACATCTTCATGCACTTTAAGCAGCATTGCATTTATAGCAACTTTCCGAAAACTCATACAATCATCCTTTGCCTGGTGGGATTCTCTAACAGTCAATGCATATCTTATTTACCTTACTCACTATGCTTTTCTTACCTGGCTTCAGTTTTTATTATTGCCTTATGATATTCCGGCTTTCTTAAAATTTATGATAACACTTACTCTTTCATTAGCTCTAAGCTGGGGTTTAAGCATATTATTAAGAAAGATCAGGGTAGTTAATAAATATCTATAAACCCAGACAATCGAGTTAGCCGGTAGGTCTGGGACATATTGGTTAAATACTATTCTAATGACAAGTCTCCATACTTTGTCGATAAACACGATAATGAGGGCGATATTTACAAAAAACTCACAAAAACACCCCTTTTTTGTCGACCATCTCTCAAATCAACCCTTCCTGTACTTATGTCATACTAAAGCCCGGCTTTAATCTACTCTGAAATTTTCTTAGAAAAATACCATATACCTTTGGTTCATCAAAGAAAAAATATTCAGAACCATTTAAAAATATCCGAACATGAAAAAGTCATTCTTAATTTTAGCGCTTAGTTTATTCGCCGTAGGTTTCAGCTTTGCCAATGCAGAAACTCCTGTTGCCATCACAAAAAAAGCAGATTCAAAAATCTCAGTTCAGGACATCAGCAACCTGCGTTTAAAAGTATTTTTCACGAATGTAGAAAAGAATACAGCAAGTGTTGAAATCTATAATTCGAAAGGGGATGTATTTTATCAGGACCTTACCGAAACAGACAAACCTTTGGTATTAAATGTTTCTCATTTAGAAGATGGTGCTTATACCTTAGCCATTTCTTCAGGCGAAGATAAATTAACATACAACTTCAAAATTGAAAGTCAGCTAACCCGTGTAGCTGTATTAAAAAGTAAATAACAGGTTTGTTCGAACGAATACAAGGGCAAAGATCTCAGGATTTTTGCCCTTTTTCATTTCCGGGCCGTAAAACCTTATAATGCTAATTCTGCTTTTATAAATCCTGATTGCCGAAAACCCGCTCACTTATATAATTGCAAGAAAAATGTTTTTAGACGTAAAAAAATATAAAAGTCACAAAATATCTCATATTTTTTTTCTGATTAGTTAATACAAGTGTTTTTATACCAAATAAGGTACCTGTTCCCGATCTCATTTTGACCTTTACCCCTCATTATCAGTCTGCAATCTTACTTATTATTGCTGGCAAATTTCCTTCATTTCCCAACCATTCTACCTCTGGTAGTATCTTCTAAAAAATTATCAGATTTTTCAGGGCATTTGTAGCATTTCAGAGATGTGGTACGACTTATCATCAAAAATCAATTATATACACAAAACAATGAAAATGATGAAATTTCAAATCCGCCTTTTACTCGTAACCATGCTGATGTCTGTATTGGCTTTT
>CALRLN020000157.1:0-10526 GCA_943368675.1 Chitinophaga pinensis
GCCTATTCCCCATTACATAATATAAAAGAAGGTGTTGACTATCCGGCTACATTAATTACTACTGCTGATCATGATGATCGTGTAGTTCCTGCTCATTCATTCAAATATGCAGCCATGCTACAGGCAAAGGCAGGTAAAAGCAGTTCTAACCCTTTGTTAATAAGAATTGATACCAATTCAGGTCATGGAGCAAGTAACACAGCCAAAAATATAGAGCAAACAGCCGATATTTATGCCTTTATCTGGTGGAATATGGGAACCGTACTGAATTTATAGAATTACTCAGGATAGAGAGGTGTTCCTGCTTCTCTATCCTTTATTAATAATCTAACCGAAACTAGCCAGTAATTAATGAAGCAGAATCCCAGGCTTTACCTTGCCTTAGTTATTATCGTTACTTGTATTGTCTACAGTAATCATTTCCACAATTCTTTTCATTTTGATGATTCTCATACAATTGAAAACAACCTTTATATCCGGAATCTGAAAAACATACCATTGTTTTTTAAAGATGCCACCACTTTCAGTACTTTACCTGCCAATCAGGCCTATCGGCCTGTGGTTACTACTTCTCTTGCCATTGATTACTGGCTTGGCAATGGGTATAATCTGTTTTACTTCCACCTGCTTACATTTGTTTTTTATCTGATTCAAGGCATATTAATGTTACTCTATTTCAGAAAGATTTTTGATATTGCCTATAAGAACTCCTGGAATTATTACGTAGCCCTCATTGCTGTTGCCTGGTATTTATTGCACCCGGCTATGGCAGAGACTATAAATTACGTGATTGCCCGCTCAGATACCCAGTCTACTTTTTTTGTCATACTTGCTTTTGTATTATACGCTTATTCACCTTTTTGCCGGAAAACTTTTCTGTATCTGCTTCCTGTTCTTTTAGGGACGTTGGCAAAACCTACTGCAGTTATGTTTGCGCCTATCTTGTTTTTTTATATTACATTCTTTGAGAAAAACATGAGTGTAGCAGATTTTTTCAAAGCAAGCTACTTTAAACTGACCCTTAATAGTATTGTAAGAGTAATCCCGGCCTTGGTAGTATGTGTTTTGCTGTATTTGTGGGTTGATAAATTTACTCCCAAAACCTGGCAGGCAGGTGGTAATTCACCCTGGTTGTATCTTATTACCCAACCTTTTGTAATCACATATTATTTTGGGACCTTATTTTTGCCTATCCATCTGAGTGCTGATACCGACTGGCAATTACTGAAAAACATATGGGACATCAGGTTTTTTATAGGTATGCTGTTTATTATTCTGATGCTTGCCGTAGGTTTTTACTGCTCTAAAAAACCATCTACACGCCCTGTCAGTTTTGGTATAGTCTGGTTCTTTTTGGCTTTAATTCCTTCTTCAAGCATTATTCCTTTGGGAGAAGTAATGAACGACCACCGCATGTTTTTTCCGTTTGTGGGGCTAATAATGGCTGTAGTATGGGGAATAGCATTGCTATTAATGAAGTACAGTGCCTTTTATGCCAATTACTCAAAGCTAATTTTATCAGCAGTAATAATTATCCTGTTAGCTTATGGAATAGGCACCTATCAGCGTAATGAGGTTTGGAAAACCGAAGAAAGTCTATGGTATGATGTAACGATAAAAAGCCCTGAGAACTATCGCGGACTAATGAATTATGGTTTAGCTAAAATGAGTAAAGGCGAATATACCATAGCTGAGAAGTATTTTTTGATGGCATTGGCAGGTACACCTCAATATGCTACATTACATATTAATTTAGGCGTATTGAAAGAAGCCATGGGAGATAAAACCGCGGCCGAAAACTACTTTAAGAACGCTCTGGCCTATAATAATACAACAGCCGATTCATACTACTTTTATAGCAGATTTTTAGTTAATCAGTTCAGATATACCGAAGCCATCCCGCTTTTATTAAAAGCCATTGAGATTTCTCCAGCCTATCTTGCATCAAGGGAGTTATTGATGAAAGTGTATGATACCTTGCAAGAGTATGATAAATTAGCGCAATTGACCGAAAGTACCTTGCTGATGGCACCGGATAATGCTGAAGCGCTGAAATACAGAGAGTCTGCTTTGAAAAAGCAAAACAGCCTGAGTACAGAATTGGAAAGTATAAGGCAAAACCCTGGTCCGGAAAAATACCTTGCTTTGAGTTTATCCTATTATCAGGTAGGTCAGTATCAGAAAAGCATTGATATTGCTCTGGAGGCTATTAAGCTTAAGGCCAATTACGCAGAAGCATTTAATAATATAGGCTCAGCCTATAACGAACTTAAACAATACGATAAGGCTATACCGTTTCTGAAAAAGGCAATAGCTTTAAAACCTGATTTTCAGTTAGCTAAAAATAACCTGGCATTGTCTGAAAACAGTATCAAAGTATCAACTGGTGTAAAGCAACTGGCATTGCAACAACCATCTGCTGAAAACTATCTTAGTCTGAGCCTGACGTATTTTAATGAGAAGAAGTATCCGGAGTGTATTGAAGCTTGTAAAAAGGCACTGGCTTTAAAGCCGGACTATGATCTGGCCTATAATAATTTATGCGCAGCCTATAACCAGCTCGGCGATTGGAATAATGCTATTATTGCAGGAGAGAAGGGTCTTAAAATAAACCCTGCTAACACACTTTTAAAAGGAAATCTGGCCGAAGCCTATAAACGGAAAAATAAATAAAAAGGGTAATGGACAATTTGCAATGTATTGTTTGCGGCAATAAACAAAATTTGAAATTTGAACTAAAACACAAGGTTTATCAGTGTGCTTCTTGTGATTTGTACACATCAGATGCAACTTTTGACTTCTCTTTTCAGTCGAGCCTGGAAGAGGATAGCCGTGAAATAGGTTTGAAAAAACTACGGTTGCACAATTTTGACCTGATTGTAAAAGCAATAAAAGAAAACTATTTTAGGAATAAAACGACTATTAAAGGGCTTGAAATCGGGAGTGGCAATGGTTGGTGGCTGGAAGTCTGTAAGGCCAATGGTATTGATTGTATAGGGATAGAGCCTGAAAATACCTTTGCTGATTACTATAAAAAAAATGGGCTGAACGTTGTAAATGGCTTTTACCCCAATGCTGGTACAGATTTAGCACAAGGATATGATTTTATTATTTTTAATGATGTTTTTGAGCATATTACTGATTTAAAGAGCCTGCTGCAAAGCATTAAAAAAGACCTTAAAAAAGATGGTTTGTTAATTATTAACATACCCATGAGCAATGGCTTTTTTTATCGCACTGCCACGATGCTTTATTACCTAAGCATCAGGTCTTTTCTGGATAGATTATGGCAGTTCAATTTTCATAGTCCGCACATCAATTATTTTAATCCTGAAAATCTGCCTGCTTATCTGAATAAATATGGCTTTAGAATGTTAAATAATATCAGGTTGGAGACTTTAGATTTTTCAAGTATCAGAGAGCGGATTATGGCAGATAACAAAGTGAGTAAGTTAAAGGCAATTGCAATCAGTAGTGCATTATTAGTATTAAAGCCAATCATTCAGAATACCAGTACTGATATAAGAGTATTCTTTTTCAGACAATAATCTACTTACGGATATAAGCAAAAAACATGGCTATGCTTACTTTTATCATATAGTAGATGCTCGAAAACGATCTGATAGAAGATTGTCCGCCCTGCCGTTTTTTCATCACTACTGCTACTTCTTCAATTTTCATTCCTGCTTTAGCAAACGTTACTAATGATTCAGGTTCCGGATATTCGTCCGGATAGTTATTGGCAGCTATACTGATTGCCTTTTTATCAAATAACCGAAAGCCGGAAGTAATATCTAAAATGCGCTTGCCTGTAAACAACTGATTGAGTCTGTGAAAATAGGCAATCCCACTCCTGCGTAAGAGCGACGACTGGAAGCCTTCTTTTGAAATGAATCTTGAGCCTATAATCACGTTTGCCTGCGTTTTTTCATAGTGTGCTAATAACTTAGCCAACTCAGAAGGCGGATGCTGTCCGTCTCCGTCCATTTGTACAGCTAAATCATAATTGTTTCTTTGGGCATATTTATAACCTGTCTGCATAGCTCCACCTATGCCCAGATTAACAGGCAGGTTCAGCACAACTACAGTAAACTGGCGTAGGATTGCAAGAGTATTATCTGTTGAACAATCGTTTACAGCAGCTACATCTATATGGTAAGATAATTTTAAATTCAATAATTCTGTCAGAAGATTAGCGATAGAAGCGGCTTCGTTGAAGCATGGAATAATTACCAATAATTTCTTAGTCATTGAGTGGTCTGGGGGTTAAGCTGCATAAATTGAAAAGGATGCTAAACCTCAATACACAAAATAAAAAAAATATATTGAAAGATGAAAATTGTAGATAGTTCTCGCCAATTAAATATGGTTTACTTGCTGTTTAAGTCAGAAATAAAAGCTTGAACAGATTAAAAATCTAATATTGCCTAACGTCAGCACTTTTCATAAAAGCTTTTATTAAATTACGATATTCTTCAATATTGTTTTGCTTTTGTTGAACTGTCCACTTCAATTGCTCACTCATCAGGTCGGCAACCTTTGGTATCGTATCATAGGTTGCCTGCCAGTCGAGCAACTCCATGCGAGTTCTTCTGGCAAAAAAATCACGTAACGTACAAGCCATTTCTTGCTCTACCGTGTAGATTACTTCTGCCTCTATAAACGGGTATTTTGGGTGAAGCCTTTCTTTAGGGGTGTATTTTAATACATTTCTGGCTTGTGTACCATATTTATGTAGCAGGTGCTGACATATATCTTCGTCCAACTGATATTCATGCCAGATCTTTTGCCATTCTTCAAAGTGGTAGTTCTCACCACCTACCAAATAGTGGTGTTGTGTACTGCATGGCGCATCAATATTCAATAGCTTGCAGGCGTCATCAATAGTATCTTTGGCCATCAGACGATACGTTGTCCATTTCCCTCCTAAAAGACTTAGTAGATTGGATGTGTCGTCATGTTCTACTTCATGGTCTCTTACCAGTTTCTTGGTTGCTTTTGAGCCGGAAGAAGCAATTAGTGGACGCAAGCCCCCAAAACCTGATTTAATGGCAGAGCGGTCGGGTACTTTGGCCAGGTAGGGGCGAAGGGTATCCAGTAGAAAATCAATTTCCTGACTTTCCAGAATGGGTTCTTTTTTCAGATCTTTGTATTCATCGTCGGTAGTACCCACCATTACCTCACCCTCAAACGGAATCACAAAAACCACCCTTCCATCTTTTGTCTTTGGAATCAGCATGGCATCTTTGCTTTTCAGCACTTCTGCAGGCAGCATAATATGAACCCCTTTACTTGGTCGAAGCCTTTTTTCTAATGAAGGGTTTGCCAGAAGTCTGATACGGTCTGCAAAAGGACCTGTACAATTAATAAAAAGCTTTGACCTGATGGTGATGGTGGTATTATCTAATAAGTTCTTTATATCTGTTGAAATAACTTTTCCTGAAGCATCTTTTCCGAAGCCTGTAACCTCTGCATGATTTACGATAGCTGCGCCTTTCTTGTCGGCACTATGAGCAAGAGCCAGGCAATAGCGGGCATCATCCAGTTGTCCGTCATAATACATTACCGAACTATGTAATTTGGGAGTAAGTGTCGGAATCCTGTCAAAGGTTTCTTTTTTAGATAGCCATTTAGCCTTGGGCATCGTATCATTTTTGGCAAAGAAACCATAAATCGTAAGCCCGATTGTAAAATACAATCCTTCAATCCAACTGTAAACTGGCGTAATGAGTGCTAAAGGGTGAGCTAAATGTGGCGCATTTCTAATCACAATATGCCTTTCTTCCAGGCCATGCCTCACCTGTCGCAATTGTCCGAAGTCGAGATTTTTAAAGGCTTGTTCTAAATACCGCACACCTCCATGTATGAGTTTAGTAGATTTAGATGAGGTTTCGGCAGCAAAGTCATTTTTTTCAATCAAGGCTACTTTGAAACCACGCAGTGCCGCATCTAAAGCGCAGCCTGCGCCACTTGCCCCGCCACCGATGATACAAATGTCAAATTCTTCTTTTTGTATACGCTCTAAATTCTGGGTTCTATTCATAATAGGTTTGGTGTCTCCTGCACGGATATGTAAAACATTTACTTCTCTTAAACAAAAATCATACTTGTTATGCCACCCAACATAATAATTTTACATATTCTGCTTAATAAGGTAAAATCTTTCTTGCGATCGGCCCAATAGAGTTTATTCATCAACCAGCTAAAGACAATAATTGAGCCACTGAAAATGACAATCAAATATCTGTTATGAAGGCTATATGCCATAAAAAACAGGACCGATACGAAAATAATAATGAAAATATACAACAGGATTTTGGTACGCCTGATACCCCAGATGATAGGAAGTGTGCGGCATCCATAACGGGCATCACCCCGGATATCTTCCATATCTTTAATGATTTCCCTGATTAATGAGATTGAAAAAGCGAAAAGTGCATAGATGTTTACATACATCTCGTTTTTTTTATAATAGACTGCCAGCACAATCAGAGAAAAAGAGGTAAGAAACGCTACCAGAAAATTACCGATGAATGCCTGTCTTTTAAATCTTTCAGAATAGAACCAAAGTGCAGATACCGCAAATACATTGATTAAAAAAACTTTTAATCCCAAAAAAAAGCCTATGGCTATACCAATAAAATTGAGTACCTGATGATTCAGAATGGCCCAGCGGCGTTTGATGACTTTTCCGATGATTACTTCCCTTGGTTTGTTGACCATATCAATTTTTATATCAAAATAATCATTGATGATATACCCGGCGGCCGCAATAGATACTGTGGCGAATACCAGCATAAACAGTTTATAGTCAAATATATACGACATCCACTCTGATTTAGGGCCGACTAAGAAAATCCTGGCCATGTATTGGGTCAATACAATGATCAGCAGGTTGTTGACACGAACCAGTCGAAAAAATGCGCTTATGGTTTTCAGGAATTCAGTAGTGTTCATTTTCTCAAAAATACTAAAATTGTTTGAAAGAATTGGTATCTGCACGAAAATCATAAATACTTAATGAGAGAATATGAGATTTTTTTTGAAAAAAATTGTTGTACTAAAAAATGGTATTTAAACCGCATCTATGAAAATCGGAATTGTTTGTTATCCCACCTTCGGAGGGAGTGGAGTCGTTGCTACTGAATTGGGCAAAGCGCTAGCAAAAAATGGTCATGAAGTACACTTTATCACTTATACGCAGCCAGCCAGGCTTGATTTTTTTAATGAGAATATTTTTTACCACGAAGTAAACATTGCCAGTTATCCGCTCTTTCAGTATCCGCCTTACGAATCAGCATTGGCAGGCAAAATGGTGGATGTAGTAAAATATGAAGAATTAGATATTCTCCATGTACACTATGCCATTCCGCATGCTACTTCGGCATTTCTGGCTAAACAGATATTGAGATGCCAGGGTATTAATATCCCGGTCATTACGACTCTTCATGGCACTGATATTACCATTGTAGGTAAAGATGCTACTCTTGCACCTGTTGTTACTTTTAGCATCAATGAGTCCGATGGTGTAACTACTGTATCAGAGGATTTAAGGAGAGAGACCTATAGTGCGTTTCGGGTAAGAAAAGAAATAGAAGTGATTCCCAACTTTGTTGATTTGGAACGTTTCAAGAAACAGAAGAAAGAGCATTTCAAGCGTATTATATGCCCGAATGATGAAAAATTACTAGTGCATACCTCAAACTTTCGCCGCGTGAAGCGCATAGATGACATCATCAGGGTTTTTGCTAAACTGAAAACAATGATTCCAAGTAAACTATTGCTGGTAGGAGATGGCCCTGAACGTGTAGCGATGGAGCAGTTAAGCCGTGATTTGGGATTAGGCGAAGACGTAAGGTTTGTGGGTAAACTTGATGCCATTGAGGAAGTCCTATCAGTAGCTGATTTGTTTCTGATGCCTTCTGAAAAAGAAAGTTTCGGTCTGGCAGCTTTGGAAGCAATGGCCTGTGAAGTGCCGGTTATCTCAACCAATACAGGTGGTTTGCCTGAACTGAATGTGCAGGGTGTAACGGGTTTTCTGAGCAATGTAGGAGATGTGGAGGATATGGTTAAAAACGCTTTTTATATATTACAGGATGAGAACCTGCCAAGATTCAAAGCAAATGCTGTAGCTCATGCACAGGGATTCGATATTTCTAATATAGTGCCTAAGTACGAAGCTTACTACGAGAAAATACTTGCTGAACAGGAAGTTGTTCAGTAACCAATAAAAAATGCCTCACATGTGTATGCGAGGCATTTTTTATAAAGAAAATATTGCTTAAAGAGCCGATACGGTTCTTTCTACAAAGCGGGTCAGATCTCCACCTGAGAGCATACCCTGAGCCAATAATGCGAGGTCGTACAATTGTTTGGTCAATTGTTTTTGGGCGTCAACATCTGTAGTTTTTAGCAATTTATCAATTAAGGCATGATTGGTATTTACTACAACGTTGTTTCCCATCGGCATCATACCAAACATATCATTCTGACCACTTATACGTGACATATCTTTCCAGCGGCGCATGAATTCTGGCTGAATGATAGTAACAGGCATTTCATCTGTCGGAAGTGACTCTAACTGAATAGTGTTATTTCCGGCTACTTCCTTAAATAATTCTTCTACCTGTTTTTTCTCATCTTCGCTCAGTACACTTTCCATTGCCAACCCTTTGTCAATCAATTTCTCGATGCTGTCAGAGTCTACTCTTTTAAAAGTTACTTTCTCCAGTTTAGATTCCAAAGTATTGATAAAGTGCGCATCCAGAGGTGAATCCATCACCAATACATCATACTCACGTTTTTTGGCAGAACTAATGAAGGCATCCTGCTGATTGGTATCATTGGCATATAAGAATACTGCTTTACTATCTTTATCGCTTTGGTTTACCTGTACTTTCTCACGGTATTCGTCAAGCGTAAAGAATTGATTGTCCACGTTTTTCAATAATGTGAATTCTTTGGCTCTGTCATAGAATTTATCATCTGAGATAATGCCGTATTTTACAAAGATACCTACACTTTCCCATTTTTCTTCAAAGCCTTTACGGTCCTGACGGAACAACTCCTGAAGCTTATCGGCTACTTTTTTGGTTATGTGTGAATTGATTTTCTTAACATTACTATCAGCCTGTAAATAGCTGCGGGAAACATTCAGCGGAATATCCGGCGAGTCAATTACGCCATGCAACATTTGCAGGAATTCCGGTACCACATCTTTTACATCGTCTGTAATAAATACCTGACGGCTGTATAATTGCACTTTTTCGCGGTTCAACTGAAAATCCTTTTTCACTTTCGGGAAGTACAATACCCCAGTCAGATTGAACGGATAGTCAACATTCAGATGAATCCAGAACAAAGGCTCTTCGCTGAAAGGATATAGCTCTTTGTAGAAATTTTTATAATCTTCGTCTGTCAGTTCCGATGGAGACTTTGTCCAGATAGGATTCGGGTTATTAATGACCTTGCCATCAAATTCAACCTCAATCGGTAAGAATTTAGCATATTTTTCAAGAATCTGGTTAATTCTGAAATTCTCTAAAAACTCTTCTGAGTCCGGGGAAATGTGCAATATAATATCAGTACCCCTTTCTGCTTTTTCTACTTGTGTAATTTCAAATTCGGTACTACCATCACATATCCAGCGGGCTGCCGGCTCGTCACGGAATGATTTTGTGATAATCTCTACATTCTGCGCAACCATAAAGGCAGAATAAAAACCTAAACCAAACTGACCTATAATCTGATTGGTGTCTTGTGTGTCTTTATATTTTTCTAAGAACTCTTTTGCACCCGAAAAAGCAATCTGGTTGATATACTTCTTGATTTCTTCGGCACTCATACCAATACCTTTGTCTGAGATGGTAATGGTTTTTGCTTCTTTATCGACAGAGACTTTTACAGTCAGGTCGCCTAGCTCTCCGTTAAACTCACCCATGGAAGCTAGTTTTTTCAGCTTTTGCGAGGCGTCTACAGCATTAGAAACCAACTCACGTAAGAAAATCTCGTGGTCAGAATAAAGAAACTTTTTAATGATGGGAAAAATGTTTTCGGTGTTAATCGAAATCGTACCTTTTTCAGCTACCATATTATATCTGTAATTTATGTGTTGTTTTAAAACGATGCATTGTCTACCTCAATTAGTATTCCAATGGGTAGTTAAGGGTTAAGAATCTGCCATATTGGCAGAAATAGAGAAAGACCGGCACTTGCTTATGCCAAAAAAGTAAAGAACAGCTTTACATGTCAAAAAAAGACGTATATTAGTAAATGCTTTTTTTCTTATTTTCGTTGTTATCAGGAACGGTGGCATAATTTTGGGTGTTATCCGGTATATCTGGTATTTGCGTATATGAATAGAGTACATTTTAAAGAATAAACTATGAATAAGCTTTTCTTTCGACATATCTTTGATAAACACCAGCATACTGAGCCTGTTCCGCCTACAAAGGAGATTGCTGCATGGGCCTTAAGGATTATCCGTTTACTTTTCCCGGAGCAGACCAAGGAGTATTTTCGCTCTG
>CALRLN020000158.1:0-10447 GCA_943368675.1 Chitinophaga pinensis
GGACCCGAGCTT
The DNA here is from genome assembly GCA_943368675.1 of Chitinophaga pinensis. Taxonomy (GTDB): domain Bacteria; phylum Bacteroidota; class Bacteroidia; order Cytophagales; family Spirosomataceae; genus Emticicia. The sequence continues at coordinate 13 of CALRLN020000158.1, forward strand.
CTGCCTGTGCTACCTCCTTTTCCAATTTCATCACCCGCTTTTACAACAGCATTGGCCTCAAAATTTATCTTTGATAAGTGTCCGTATAGTGTTTCCAAGCCATTATAGTGTCTTACTACTACACAGCGACCATAGCCTCCATGAACACCTGCAACACGAACAATACCGTCAAATGCAGCATAGATAGGCTCTCCGGTATCCAGATCCAGGTCAATACCTGTGTGCCAGCGGCGCCATCTCCAGCCAAACTGTGAGTTGGTTACACCTTTTGCCATTGGGCCAGACCAGTAACGTCCTTGTGAAATATCATATAGCTGAATCGGAAGCACCTCTTCATAGTCTTTGGCATCAATGCCATAAGGGTCTATCACATCAGTGTTCCAGACAGAGAAATAACTGGCAATCTTCACCATGTCTTCACTGCCTGCAAACTGGGCTTCTTCTTCAATCTCCACTATCTGTACTTCGCCTTCATCAATAGTCGAAGTATCCTCATGCACAGCGGCATTCAGTTCTTTAATCGGCTCAATTTTAAGACTACTGCTTTTGTCTGTTTTGGGGGCTTCAAACTCGTTAATAAAACGCAATTTGGGTTCTTCCTCAAAGCTGAACTCATCTTCCTGCTTCTGAGGTTTTGTATTTTTGCTTTTGCTGTCTTTCTGAGTTGAAGGAATATTCGGTTTATTCAATCTTATCCCTCTTTCTTTTGGTGCCTGCGCATAGCAGATACTCAAAAGAAACAATGAAGCAATAATGGTAAATAAAGCCTTTTTCATTCTGTATTATTGTTTTAGGTTGCCCTACAAATATGCATCAGACCTCCCGGCATGATACATATTTATAACAAAATTAGGCAATTTGTTGTCTAATGCAAACTTTTCTCCGCTAAATATCTCTCAGCATCCAGTGCAGCCATACAGCCTGAACCCGCTGCTGTAACTGCCTGACGATAGATTTTATCCTGAGCATCCCCACAGGCGAATACCCCTTCTATATTCGTTCTTGAGCTTCCCTTAATTGTTTCGATATAACCTGCTTCGTCCATATCCAGAAATCCATCAAAGATTTGGGTATTAGGCTGATGCCCGATGGCTACAAAAAATCCCGTTACATCCAGAACAGACTCTTCCTGTGTAATAGTATTTTTAATTTTAACCCCTGTTACTCCGTCGTTTCCTAATACCTCAAGTGTTTCGGTGTGGTATAGAATTTCGATGTTCGGAGTAGTTTCAACACGCTTCTGCATAATCTGCGAGGCTCTGAACTCCCCTTTACGCACCAGCATATATACTTTTTTGCAGAGTTTTGATAAATAATGCGCTTCTTCACAGGCAGTATCTCCCCCTCCTACTATCGCCACATTCTGTCCTCTGAAAAAGAACCCGTCACATACCGCACAAGCTGAAACACCATAGCCGTTTAATCTTTGCTCTGACTCCAGGCCTAACCATTTAGCCGAGGCGCCCGTAGCAATAATAACGGTTTGGGCTTCTATTTCGTGTGCATCATCTATAATTACTTTGTGCGCCAGGGGCGTTGAGAAATCTACCTTTGTTGCCATTCCCCACCGGTTATCGGTTCCGAAACGCTCAGCCTGTTTTTTAAAATCTTCCATCATTTCCGGTCCCATAATTCCATCCGGATAACCAGGAAAGTTCTCAACATCTGTGGTAATTGTTAATTGTCCTCCCGGCTGACCACCCTGATACATCACCGGTTTTAAACCCGCTCTTGCTGCATAAATAGCTGCTGTATAACCGGCAGGACCTGAACCCAAAATCAACACTTCTACTTTTTCTTGTGCCATTATATTGATAATCGTGAATGTAATGATTGTGTTTAAATATAATCATCAAATGATTAATGGTTAAACACAGTTTTTAAGGCACAAAGTTCATCAAATTTGGCGGGATAGACAAATTAGCTCATGTTTAAAAATCTGTTTTACTCCTGAAAGGTATCTTTTCGGACTGAAAAACAAAGTTTAAACATACACTTAGAAAATTTTCATTTCAATCCTGCGGTTAAACTGGCGGTTTTCCTCCGTATCATTATTGGCAATCGGTCTGGTTTCACCATAGCCTACACCTTTTATCCTGTCAGACTTTATTCCTTTATTTATCATATAGTTGACCACAGCCTCTGCGCGCTTCTGAGATAGAGCCAGATTTTCAGTATCTTTTCCCACATTGTCCGTATGTCCCGAAATCTCTACTTTAATTTTCGGATTGGTTTCAAGTAATAAGAGCAGTTTATCCAGTTCAGTAAATGATTCTGATTTTAAATCTGCTTTGCCTGAATCAAAGAAAATATTGTTTAATACATAATCAACCTCTGTTCTGATCGGTTCTAATAATACATTTACAACCTTGCCATTAGCATCTGTTTTTTCGGAAAAATCAAATGAAAGACTTCTGTTAAAATAGCTTTGTTTATTAATATAAAGGCCGAAATGGCTCCCATTAGGCAATACCGCTGTGTATTCCCCGGTCATGGCATCAGACTGTAGTCTCTCAATGGTTTCTCCGGTTTTTAAGTCTATTAATTCAATTTCTGCCGAAAGATTCTTTTTGCTCTGGGCATCCTGAACAATTCCTTTTACATAGTTTACCCTACTGAACCTGTTGCTAAGTTCTTGCGGAATATCAAACTCATATAAGCGTATTGATTGCTTGTTATCTGATGAATAATATCCCTTTTTGCCATCGGAAGTAATAAATAACGCTACCTGGTCTTCATGGGTATTAATCGGATAACCCAGGTTTTCTGGTTTTGAAAATGTATTCAGTTTTTGTTCTGTCATATAAAGATCCAGTCCGCCCATGCCTGTATAGCCATCAGAAGCGAAGAACAGTGTATGCCCATTTGCATGAATAAAAGGAGAAATATCATCTTTTGGTGTATTAACAGCATTACCCAGATTTATAGCCGGAGACCACACATTGTTTTTCAATTCACTCATCCAAAGATCCTTTTCACCATATCCGCCCTGTCGTTTAGATGAAAAATACAATAGGTGTCCGTCGTTAGAAAGACTTGGCTGAGACTCCCAGGCATTAGTGTTAATATTCTTTCCCAGATTTTCAGGTGCACTCCATTCATTACCAACTTTTCTGGAAATATACAGGTCGCAGCTTCCGAAACTGTCTTTGGCATCACAACTGGTAAAAACCAGTGTCCTGCCATCAGCCGAAATACTACACGTACCTTCATTGGCAGGTGTATTAATATTAGGAGAAATACTCTCTGGTTTTGTCCATCTACCATCAATAAGGCGTGATGAAAACAGATTTTCATCACCTTCTTCAGAGCGGGCGGTAAAAATCAGCGTTTCACGGTCAGCTGTTAATACAGGAAAATATTGGTTAGTCTTAGCATTAATTACTTCGCCCATATCGTTTGCACTAAAGTTCAGCCTTTTCTTCTGCGCATCTAATGCAAATATACAACTCTCTAGTTGCCTGGTTAGCTGCTTGACTATCATGCTGCCTGGCTGCGAGTTTTTAAGTGCAAATTCGAGTAATGGTTTGGCCTTTTCATAATCCCCAACCCGCAATGCACGTGTACCGATATAGGTATACGCCTGTCGGTAGCCGGGTTCATCAGGTTTAAACCGAATCGCTTTGCTATAATACTTCAATGTGTTGGCTTCGTTGCGTGCGGTTTCATTCATCTGGCCGAGTTTGAAATAGGCATCAGCATAGGTAGAGTCTTTTTCAATTGCTTTCAGAAGACTCTCAGTTGCATCGTCCGATTTTCTGGCTACAAAACTCTTTACTCCTTTCTCATAAAACTCTTTTGCTTTAGGGTCCTGGGCTATAGCCACACCTGACAGACAGATAAATGAAAGTAATGAAAACAGCTTATTCATTTTTAAAAACAATTTTATTGCTTAACGTACGGGTTTTGTTGCTTATTTTTGAGGCTACTAAATTACCTTTGTTTTTTTAAATATACCTGTATGCTTCATTTATACCTTAAAGCTTTACATATCATTGGTTTTGTATCATGGTTTGCCGGCTTATTCTATCTTGTGCGTATGTTTGTTTATTATACCGAAGCCGAGCAGAAACCCGAACATCTACGTGAGGCATTCAAACAAGAATACATTGTGATGCAGAAAAGAGCCTATAAAATTATCTGCAATCCGGCCATGATGATTACCTGGACTTTCGGTATACTGATGCTCATTAATTCTCCTTATTTTTTGCAACAGGGTTGGCTTCATGTCAAGTTGGTTTTATTGGTTTTACTGACTGGTTATCATATTTTCTGCAAGAAAACCATTGAACGACTTGAAAAAGGAGAAAAATACATGATATTTAACTCTTTTCAATACAGATTGTTAAACGAATTGCCAACATTATTTCTGGTTGCTATTGTACTACTGGCAGTTGTAAAAAACCTGCTCAATTTCGTGTATCTGTTTTCAGGGGTAATTGCCTTTGGCTTCCTGCTTTTTCTGGCTGCCCGGGCATATCGAAAACATAGAGAAAACAAATAAGATATACCCCAACCCCTAATGAGGAATAAAGTAAACTCCTGACAATCTTAAAAAACAAATAATATACCATTTTCTTAAACCAAAAACCCCACTTCAGTAAAAACCGAAGAGGGGCTCAGGAAGAGGGAGGTGAATCCCTATATATGTTCTGTGGTTCGATTACTATTTAATAGGGAAACTGATTCCGACATTAATATTTACACCGGCATTCTGATAGCTTGTGCTTGGCTCCTTGGTAATATCTCCAAAGCCTCTGATATAGCGCACATCAGTATTCAACCATGTTTCACGTTTAATCCTGAAATTGAAACCTGCACCAATCTGACCACCGACATCTGCTGTGTTAAACACTTTCTGACCATTCGATAGTTCGTTTCCGCCTTTGTCTGTCGAAGCAAGCAAGATACCTAAATACGGGCCTGCGAAAAGTTTAGGTCTGAATGTTTCGCCCTGCTGTCCGAAATAATATACTGCCAATACCGGAATCTGAATATAATGAATTCGCTCGATATTGCCTTCGTTTTGAACTTTTGTACCCATTTGTGAGTAATTAGCTTCAAAAGTTACACCGAAATTACTATTAATGCTGTGATTAAGAAACAACCCTGCATTCAAACCTGACAATACATCAAAACTCGCAGCTTTTGGTGCATAAGATGTAAAATTAATTCCCAATTTCGGGCCCCACGAAGTTGTTGGTTGTGCAAATCCTGCTACTGACATTGAAAGTAAAGCACTAACTAAAAACAATCTGATTTTCATGATAATGGTATTTTTGTGGTTAAACTGTATACGTTTATACAGCTAAAAATACCATTCCAGCCATTGAATGGATACATATCTAATTATGTGTGGTAACACCAAACAATATTATGGGGAAAATTTTACTCATAAAACCCCGGTTTTATATCAGAAACTCACCCAATCGTTTTCAATGAGGCCGTTTCTATAGAATTGTATAAAAGCTTTGAGTTTTTCATCAAAGGGCTTCTTGTTTTTTATCGCTGCCTCTCTGCTCGTGCCTATATTATACAACTTTATTCTATCCTCTATATCTTTTTCAATGCAGACTATTTCGGAATCACTTAGTTGAGTAATCATCCGGTATACTCCTGAATTATATTGCAGGGCAATTCCTGGATTTTTAGCAAATACCGACTCGCCAAAAGGAAGAACCTTTTGCTGGCTGATATGTAAAAAATCAAGAATACTCGGTAGTATATCAGTATGCTGACAAACCTTATAAGGGTTTGCCACTGACTTTAAGCTTTGTGCTATACTGTTATTCCCATGAAATAATATCAATGGAACCCGATACGCTCCTGTAGGAGTTGCATATTGTGGTTCGGTATTAATCTGAGTATGATCTGCAGTTATGATAAATAAGGTATTCCGGAACCAGGGCTGTTTAGCAGCAGTTTCAAAAAATCGTTTCAAGGCATAATCTGCATAACCGATGCTTTCATGCACCTGAGCCTTGCCCTTCGGAAATTTACCTTTATACTGTGCGGGAATAGTATACGGATGATGAGAACTCAATGTAAAAACACAACTGACAAAAGGTTTCTTTTCTTTTGACAGTTCTCCTACAAAGTATTGTAGATAAGGTTCATCAAAAATACCCCAGTTTTTATCGAAATCTTTTTCTCTGAGTTGTTCCGGATATTGATCCAGACCGTAATATCTATCGAATCCAGCCTGCTGCGAAAAACCCTCAAAACCCATAGAACCATTACGGGCCGCATGAAAAAAGGCAGTTGAATAACCTGCGGACTTTACAATGTTTCCTATTCCGTAAAAATTGTTAGACTGGTAAGATGTGGTAATAAAGGGTTCATCAATCAAGTGAGGAATGGCCGAGGTAATAGCCGGTGTAGCTACAATAGATTCCCGGCCATTGGCAAAACAATTCTCATAGAAAATACCCCTTTGTGCCAATGAGTCAAGAAAGGGTGTATATCCTTTATAAGGATTTTTATAACCCATATACTCACGGGCAAAGCTCTCCAATATAATCACCACCACATTCTGTGGTTTATCAGTCGAAACAATTGTGGAATCTACATTAGAATCTCTGTCTCTTGCAATTCTCTTTCCCAGTTCTTTCTCATTCTCCTGAAAAAAACCAACTTTTTGTGTACCATTGGCATCAATGGTAGTCAGAAAAGTAAAAGTAGTATTAAGAGCAAGATTCCCTAAATTAGTGTCATGCTGTGTAAATGCCTGATTAATGCGTAACGGTTTTTCCTGCAAGCCCCCTCTGAATACGAGTACACTAATACCCAGCGCCAAAACCCACACAGGCTGCTTAACGTAGCGGTTTTTAAGAATAACATCATTTTCGGCATAAACCTTAACCATATTAATCCAGGCTGTAATAGGTGTGCCCTTTACAAAAATATAGCTTATAATTGCCCAGATAATAAACAGATACCAATAAGCGCCCATAAGGTTAAAAGCCTGTTGGCCAATATCATTGATAATACCAAATATTTCAAAAATAGTACGGCGACCAATAAATTTATAATATTCCAGATCAGCAATGTTAAGCCAGAAAAAAACGATATTCGGTATCCAGTAAAGGTATTTAAGGAATAACTGATATGAAGGTGTATCAACAAAGCGGAATGGCAGCAATGAGCAGACAGTCAGTAAAGAGTTACTGATAAAAATCGCAGATAAATCAAAAGGAATACCTAATATAAAAGACTCCAGAATTTCAGCAACAGTATTTGTTTGAAATGAATGAAGGTTAAAAAAAACGAATAAGACCCTTAATATAAAATAAATCACCAAAAGCCAGGCTAATCGTTTGAACCAGACAATTAAATGTAAAAAATTCATAGTGGTTTTGTAAATTTGAGCAAAATTATTGGATTTTGACAGAGTAATGCTTCCGTTCGATAAAATCCGTAAAAAAAATATTTTATGAACCTCCAGACATTTAAAAGCACACTTTCCGCATCAAAAGTTCCACAAGATATTTCTCCATTATTGCAGGCCCTTTGGTATGACTATAACGGCAACTGGGAGGCCTCTCATAATATAGCACAAAGCAAGGAGGGTACACAACAATATGACCGTCTTCATGCCTACCTGCACCGTAAAGAAGGAGATCAATGGAATGCAGGCTACTGGTACAGAAGAGCCGGAGAAACTATGCCGCAAATGTCGCTGGAAGAAGAGTGGGAAGAATTAGCGAAACGATTAACCAAAAATTAAATGTATTTTTGCCAAAAAAACTGAGGAGAAGGGATTATCCATAAAACTATGAATTATTTATCGGCTGAAAATATTGGCAGGAATTTAGGCGAACGCTGGCTTTTTAAAAATCTTACGTTTGGTATTCTACAGGGAGAAAAAGTTGCGCTCATTGGCTCCAATGGCTCAGGGAAATCTTCGTTACTCGATATGATTGTTGGAAAAATCGACGTGGACGGCGGTGAAATAAGTATCCGAAAAGATATAAGAACGGGTTATCTTGACCAGAATCCTGATTTACCACCCGGAAAAACCGTGTTGGAAACTATTTTTGCTTCTGAAAACTCTCTAACACTGGCCATTAAAGAATATGAAATTGCGCTGAATCTGCACGATGATAAAAGGCTGGCCGATGCAATAGAGAAAGTTGATACTTTGAAAGCCTGGGATTACGAAGTAAAAGTAAAGCAGATCCTAGGTAAATTAGGTATTGAAGATTTTGACAAACTAATTGGCAATCTATCAGGTGGGCAACAAAAACGGGTGGCTTTAGCCCGGGTACTGATTGAAGAGCCCGATTTCCTTATACTGGATGAGCCCACCAACCATCTTGATTTAGACACCATTGAATGGCTGGAGGGTTATTTATCTGCTTCTAATATTACCTTGTTGCTTGTTACCCACGACCGTTATTTTCTGGATCGGGTATGCAACAGAATTCTTGAACTCGCTGACAATCAGATTTATAAGTTTACCGGAAACTATAATTATTATCTTGAAAAGAAAGAAGCGCAGGAAGCTGTAAATGCTGCTACTCAGAAAAATTATCGCAATCTGCTAAGAAAAGAACTTGAATGGATGCGCCGCCAGCCCAAAGCCAGAGGGACAAAGTCGCAGAGCAGGGTTGATGCTTTCTATGATTTAAAAGGCAAAACCATTAAAAAAGGCCCTGAAGAAAAGCTGGAGCTGAGCATGAAAATGGAGCGGATGGGTAGTAAAATAATTGAGATTCAGCACGTAAGCAAGTCTTTTGACACAAAGAAAGTCATTTCTGAATTTTCGTATACTTTCAAAAAAGGAGACAGGATTGGTATTGTTGGTAAAAATGGCATGGGAAAAACGACCCTGTTACAATTGATTACCGAAAAGATGAAACCCGATATGGGTAAAATAGTGAAAGGAGAAACCATTAAAATCGGTTATTACTCTCAGGAAGGTCTTGATTTTGATGAAGGGCAAAGAGTAATTGATGTGGTGCGTGAAATTGCGGAATACGTAAAAATGGCTGACGGCACTGAGCTTTCAATCTCTAATTTTCTTACACTCTTTTTGTTTCCTCCTGCTATGCAGTATAGCTTTGTTCATAAATTGAGCGGGGGCGAAAAGCGAAGATTACAATTGCTGAAGATTCTTGTTCAGAATCCGAACTTTCTGATACTGGATGAGCCTACCAATGATCTGGATATTTCGACCCTGAATGTATTGGAGGATTTTCTTATCAATTTCGGTGGTTGTATGTTAGTGGTATCTCACGACCGTTATTTTATGGACAAGATGGTAGAACACCTTTTTGTATTTGAGGGTGACGGCTACATTAGAGATTATCCCGGCAACTATACTGACTACAGAAACTGGAAAGAAGAAAAACCTTCTCAGAATAGCAATGCAGATACCGCTGCTTTAACAGGGAACAAAACAATAGCACCACAGGTACCCAAAATTGAATCGAAACGTAAATTAAGTTTTAAAGAACAAAAAGAATACGAAAACTTAGAGAAAGAAATCGAAAAACTGGAAAACAATAAGGCCGTATTAGTCGATAAAATGAACTCAGGCAATGGTTCCCATGAAGAACTTGCCAATTGGGCCAAAGAATTTGAGCAGATAAATGAGTTAATAGCAGAGAAAGAAATGCGCTGGCTTGAGTTGTCGGATTTAATTTAAACATTACACAGGATTTTTAATCCATTGGTGTAAAACATGCACTGAAAATTAAAACTTTTTTCAACCTTTATATTAAAACTTATCCTATGAATTTTTCTAAATGCATTCTTGTTCTTTTATTAGGCATATCGGTTAGCAGTTTTGCACAAAACAAAGGCATTCCGATTCAATCTTATAATCATGTCGGTTTATATGTAAAGAATCTGAAGGAAAGTGCTAAATTTTATCGTGAAATTGTCGGACTACAGCCTCTAAACGTGCCTGATAATCTGGTGGCCATCAGACGTTGGTTTCAGATTGCACCCGGTCAGGAATTACATCTTTTATTGGGAAGAAATGAGCCTGTGACCAATAATGATAAAAATGGCGGTCATTTTTCGTGGACAATTCCTGCAAAATCTGCTGATAGTATTGAGGCATATCTAAAAGAGAAAGGAATAGCGTATCATCGTCAGCAAAGATTTGACGGCGCATACCAGATTTATATTACAGACCCTGATGGCTATGTAATTGAACTTAATGAGCCAAAAGTGCAATAAACATTTATTCGGAAAAGCTAAAAAACATTTCAATGGATCAGATAAATAGTTGGTTTCAGTATTTGATGAATTCGGAAGAGCTAATCCGAACGGGGGGGCTGGTTGCTATTACCCTGATTATTTTCGTTGAAAATGGTTTCTTTTTTGGCTTTTTTCTTCCCGGTGATTATCTATTGTTTCTCTCAGGTGTATTTTGTGGCACTAAAATACTAAATGTCCCTTTGCCCTTATTGTTAGTTTGTATCTT